>JAWOIO010000016.1:0-4083 GCA_046484625.1 Acidimicrobiia bacterium | reverse complement strand
CGGCGGCGATACGTCGGTCGAAGTAGCGCCGGCTCGACCCCAGCGGCGAGCCACCCGCGCGATCACTCAGACATCCGCGTAGGTCTCGACGAGTTCAGGTCCTGGCCAGACGACCTCGGCACGGGCGATCTTCACGCCGGTGCCTCAAACGCCACCTCGCCAACGTCACCTACAACGCCATGCTCGCCGCTCGTGTTCGGCCCGTCGCTGCGCCGGGCCTTTGCTCCTACAAGGCTGGCTGCCGTGTTGATGACGGTGCGACCACCTCGTGATCTGCAAGCGAGCATGTGACGGGGCATGTGCCACGGTCTACGTTGCGTCGGAAGGCGCGTGTGCCCGTGAGTGCGGAAAGAGAGTGGGAACCAGTGGCCAGTGAGGGATACCACGAGCCGGTCGAGAAGCTCGATACTGGCGTCGTCGACCGCCACCGCGCCATCGCGTCGATCATGGAAGAACTCGAAGCGATCGACTGGTACGACCAGCGGGCGAGCGCCACTGAGGATCCCGGGCTCCGAGCGATCCTCGCTCACAACCGTGACGAGGAGAAGGAGCATGCGGCGATGGCGCTGGAGTGGCTCCGCCGTCACGACGAAGTCTTCGACCGCCACTTGCGCACGTATCTGTTCACCGAGGCCCCGATCACCGAGATCGAGGAGCAGGCCGAGGCCACCTAGATGTACCCGCGGCCGGCAGGCTTCGGGGAGTCGGCCCTGGCGCTGCCCTCGTACCGCTGCGTCGTGCTCTACGGCCAACGCACATGACGGGAGAGGTGTCCTCCGGCCGCGAGAGCCATGGTGCGGAGCGGAACTCATCCGAGGATGTTGCGAACAGCCTGAGCTTGGTCGGCGCCGTGGCGCTCGGCACCGGCGTGATGATCGGAGCGGGGATCTTTGCCCTCACCGGTCAAGCTGCGAGCCTTGCAGGCGATCTCTTCCCTGTGGCGTTTCTCGTCGCCGCCGTGGTCGTGGCCTTCAGCGCCTACTCCTACGTGAAGCTGGCCAACGCCTTCCCCTCCTCCGGTGGGGTCGCGATGTTCCTCCGCGAGGGGTACGGGCTTGGGACCGCGACCGGCGTGTTCGCGCTGTTCATGTACGTGTCCATGGTCATCAACCAGAGCCTGGTGGCCCGCACCTTTGGTGCGTACACGCTGCAGATCCTCGAGGTCGAGCCCGCCTCGTTCTGGGTTCCCGCGCTGGGCGTCGCGCTCCTGGTCATCGCGTTTGCGATCAACCTCGCCGGTAATCGGCTCATCCAGGCCACCGAAGGCGTCATGGCCATCGTCAAGATCGCCGGTCTCGCGCTGTTCGCCGTTGCGGGTCTGTGGTTCGTGACCTCCGCGAACCTCACCAATGGATCAGACGCGAGTGGATTCTCGGTATCGGCCGACGGGTTCCTCGCCGCCGTCGCCTTGGCGATCCTCGCCTACAAGGGATTCACGACCATCACCAACAGTGGCGGCGAGATCATCGACCCGCACCGCAACACCGGGCGAGCGATCGTCATCTCCTTGGCGATCTGCACCGTCCTCTACCTCGCACTCTCGGTCGCAGTAGCCGGAAACCTCACCCTCTCCGAGATCATCGCAGCGCAGGACTCCGTGCTCGCCGAAGCCGCCCGCCCCGCCTTCGGCGACACCGGGCTGTGGTTCACCATCGTCCTCGCCGTCATCGCGACAGCCTCCGGTGTGATCGCGAGCATCTTCGCTGCCTCGCGCATGCTCGCCATGCTCACCCGCATGAAAGAAGTCCCCCACCGACACTTCGGGCTCCCCGGCACCGTCCGCACTCACACCATGATCTACACCGTCGCCTTCGCCATGATCCTCACGCTCGCCTTCGACCTCCGACGAATCGCAGCACTCGGCGCCATCTTCTACCTCGTCATGGACATCGCCATCCATTGGGGGATCCTCCGACATCTCAGATCCCGAATCGACGTGAGACCTTCCATCGTCGCCACCGCCATCGTGCTCGACATCACGGTGCTGAGCGCCTTCCTCTGGGTCAAAGCCTCAGCAGACGCGCTCATCCTCTACGTCTCCGCCGCCGGCATCGCCGCCATCGTCATCGGCGAGCGACTCTTCATGCGATCACACACCGACAGTCACGGGAACATGGACATGTGAACTCCATGACCCCCGGGGTTCCTCGGAACGGCGCAGGGAGCGCTACCTCTTTCCCTACGAGCGAACGCGTCGAACCTGACCACTCGCGCATCGCCACGACTCCCGGGAGTTCGGGAGGTATGGGATGGACGCCGGACTCAACGCAACGACACGCAATGGACGCAACGGGACTGCCTGGACGCCGAGCAAGGTCTTGGAGCACCAAGCGTCGGTCGGGCCCGTTTCGTACCGATCGTGTAACGTCGTCACTTGACGCGCTGGGAACGGAAGACCAGCGAGAACATCGTCCGCGCGATCGATCCTCTGACGCGGCGCCGGGATAGATCCGTGCGTCCACGGCTGTTTCATTCGTCAACAGGACCGATCGGCCTACCGGAGGTAGCGCGATGAGCGGCTATGACGATCTGAAAGAGTTGGTCGACGCCGCGGGCTGGTTCTTTACCGTCGCTCTCCCCGCTCCGAGCCAAAGCGAAGACTCGGCACACCGCTTCGAGGTCGAGTGGGCCAATGCCCGCCGCGATCTGTCCGACGGCTGGGATGCCGACGAGCTCGCAGCGGTCGATGCGCTCATGGAAACGCTTCCCCATGACGGGGGCGAGGCGGTAATGCTCGTGCATCCCCGCGGCGGCTCCACGCTGGTCGAGTTCCTCGACGAGCCGGTGCGGCACCGGGTAGTCCACGAGGGACCGTGCCCGCGGTTGGCGCCGCTGATCGAGGCCCGGCAGCGGGCGCTGCCTCATGTGATGGTCCAGACCGACCGCGCCGGTGCCGATCTCGCCGCGTTCGACGGAGGCACGGTGCTAGCGACCGAGTCCGTCGACGGCGACACAGTGCACATCCACCGCGGGCACGCTGGTGGTTGGTCGCAACGCCGCTTCCAGCAGCGAGCGGAGAACACGTGGGAACGCAATGGCAACGACGTCGCCGAAGCTGTCGCCAGCCTGGCCCGCACGGTGGACGCCCAGCTCGTCGCCGTCGCCGGCGACGTCCGGGCCCAAGGATTCGTGCTCGACGCGCTCCCGCCCGACATTGCCGAACGCGCCGTCAAGATCGACGCGGGCTCGCCCGACGGGATCGCGGACGAGGTCGTCCGGCTGCTGTCGGACCGAGTCGCGTCCGACATCGTGTCGCTCGCCGAACAGCTGCGCACCGAACTCGCCAACGACCGAGCAGCCGTCGAGACCGACGCCACGCTGCACGCGCTGGCCGAGGGCCGCGTCGAGACGCTGCTCGCGCACGACGACGGCAGCACCGGGCCGACGGTACGGTCGGGCCAGGGCTTCCCGGACGGAGCCCGGACTGTGGACGCCGCCATCGCCGCCGCGTTGCGCACCGATGCTCAGGTCGTGATCGTGCCCGCGCTGGCCGTCCTCGACGGGCCGATCGCCGCGCTCCTTCGCTGGTAACCCAATCCGCGCCACCGCCGGGATGACATCGTCGTCGACCCGGTGAGTGCCACATGGCCCGCTGTCCGGTGTCGCCGCGCACTCTGGGTCGAGAAGCCGAGCACCCCGCAGGTCAACCGCACCGGGAACCCCTCGGCGGCCCGGTCACGGACCAACGGGAACATCATCTAGGAGCACGTCCCGAGCGAAGCACGCGGCCGCGCGACGCAGGACCTCGTTCTCCTTCTCGAGCCGGCGGGTCTTGCGGAGATCTGGCCGACCTTGAGCACCTTGCAGGGATCCGGCACCGGGGCCGCGCTCGCTAGCGGTGACGTCACGCGCAGACGCGCCGCCCGCGGTGCTCACCCGCTCCAGCGACGGATGAGCTCGTGCACCCGGAGGTCTCCCCTTCCTCCGGTGGTGACGGCGGGTGCGGGCTCGCCCGAACCCGTCAGCGCCCCGAGCACCGCATGCGTCGACGACTCGAGCGCGTCGAGGTCGTAGCCGCCCTCGAGGAACAGGATCGTCCGCGACGGTCCCGGCGCCCAGGAGCGGACCTTCCGGGCCAGGACC
>JAWOIO010000218.1:0-2579 GCA_046484625.1 Acidimicrobiia bacterium | reverse complement strand
CCCACACCGTGTTGGTCGACATCGACCAGCTCGACGTCCAGCGAGACGCGGAGCAGAACCAGGTGCGCGTCTACCTCGACTTGAGCGAAGAGCAGCTGGAGGCCCTTCCCGAACACGACGGGTGAGGTTCGCCCTCCCAGTCGATCGGTCGACAGCGAGCGCCCCGGTGGTCTTCCACCGGGGCGCTCGCTCGTCTGCGGTCCCGGTCGTCGCCGGCTCGACGGTGCCCGTGAGGCAAGAGGAGAACTCGGCGCGGTGGATGGTCTCGGGTGCCGGCGTGGCCGACGACCCGCGTCATCCGACAGCACGGTCGCGTCCGCGAAAGCGGTGTATCGGCACATCGCGTCATCGGGAACGTTCGCACCAGCTTCGCGTATCCTGACCTGAACGAGTGTTCAGCCCGGCCTGCGGGGTGAACGGTCCGCGCGCGTGTCCCGACCGCCTGACGGCACGGCGGCGCCGCGGTGTGGGCCCATCTCCTCGCAACCCGACGGCGCAAGGGAGGAACGATGGGCGAGACCGCTGCCATCCAGATATCCGGCCTGGTCAAGGACTTCGGGCGGGTGCGTGCCCTCGACGGCTTCGACCTGAGCGTCGCCCATGGCGAGGTCCACGGCTTCGTCGGGCCCAACGGTGCCGGCAAGACGACCACCATCCGCATCCTGCTCGGGCTTCTGCGTGCCGACGGCGGCCGCGCGACGCTGCTCGGCGGCGACCCGTGGCGCGACGCCGTCGCGCTCCACCGTCGCCTCGCGTACGTGCCCGGCGACGTCTCGCTGTGGCCCAACCTCACCGGTGGCGAGGCGATCGACGTCATCGGCCACGCCCAGGGCGGCCTGGACGAGAAGCGCCGCGCCGAGCTACTCGAGCGCTTCGACCTCGACCCGAGCAAGCGTGCGCGCAGCTACTCGAAGGGCAACCGTCAGAAGGTCGCGATCGTCGCCGGCCTGAGCGTGCGCGCGGAGCTGCTGCTGCTCGACGAGCCGACCTCGGGCCTCGACCCGCTGATGGAGGCGACTTTCCAGGAGGTCATCCGGGAGCGCAAGCGCGACGGCGCGACGGTGCTGCTGTCGAGCCACATCCTCGCAGAGGTCGAGGCGCTTGCCGACAGCGTGACGATCATTCGCGAGGGCCGAGCTGTCGAGAGCGGCAGCCTCGCGGGACTGCGCCACCTCACGCGCACCGCGGTGACGGCCGAGACCGCGAGCCCGGCCGCGGACCTCGCGGGCATGCCGGGCGTCCACGAACTCGCCGAGGAGGACGGCCACGTCAGCTTCACGGTCGACGGCGAGCGCCTCGACGAGGTCATGCGCTACCTCGCGGGGCTCGGGATCCGCTCGCTCGTGAGCCGACCGCCGACGCTCGAGCAGCTCTTCCTGCGGCACTACGCCGGCGTGGAGGGTGAGGCGGCGCTGTGAGCGCCTTCGTCGGTACCGGCCTCATGGTGCGGCTTCACCTCCGCCGCGACCGCGTCCGGCTCGCCGTCTGGATCGTCGGCATCTGGCTGATCGTGGTGCCGTCGATCGCCACCTTCCCAGGGCTCTACCAGGAGCAGCGGGCCATCGACCTGCGCAACGACCTGCTGATGTCCAACCCCGTCGGCATCGCGGTCACGGGCCCCGGCTACGGCCTCGACGAGGCGACGCCCGAGAACCTCGGCCCGATGGCCGTCAACGAGATGAGCGGTAGCACGATCATCGCGATGGCGCTCATGGGCATCCTGCTCATGCTGCGCTACACCCGCGGCGACGAGGAGGAGGGACGGCTCGAGCTCATGCGCGCCGGGGTCGTCGGCCGCTTCGCGCCGGTGACGGCCGCCATGTTCGTCGTGTCGGCAGCGATGGTCGTCCTCGGGGTGACGATGGCGCTCGGCCTGGTCGCCCTCGGTTATGCCGCGGCAGGATCCTTTGCGCTCGGTCTGTCGATGGCGGCTGGCGGCATCGCCTTCGCCTCCATCGGCGCCCTCGCCGCGCAGTTCACCGAGCACGCCCGCGCCGCCAGCGCCCTGGCGATGGGTACCTTCGCCGTCCTGTTCTTCGTCCGGGTGATCGGCGACGTGCGCGGTAGCGCCGCGATCTGGTTCTCGCCGGCGGGCTGGGTGCAGTCGGTGCGACCCTTCGCCGACGAGCGCTGGTGGGTGCTCGCGTTGCTGCTCGCGTTCGCGCTGGCGGTGGTGGCGCTGGCCTTCGCCTTCACCGTGCGCCGTGACGTCGGCGCGGGGTTGCTGCCGACGCGGCCCGGACGGGCGCGTGCGACCGCGTTCCTCACGCGGCCGCTGGGCCTCGCGCTGCGCCTTCAGCGCGGCCCCATGATCTGGTGGGCGCTCGGGATGGGGGCCTTCGGCGCCGCGATCGGCGGCCTGGCCACCGAGGCCCAGCAGACGATGGAGGCGCTCGACATCTACGCCGAGTACTTCGCCGCGACCGCTGGCGGCTCGCTCGTCGAGCAGTTCCTCTCTGCTTACCTGGGGTTCATCGCGATGACGGCCATCGGGCACGCGCTGCAGTCTGTGGTCCTGATCCGCACCGAGGAGGGCCGGGGGCGCGCCGGGCCGCTGCTGGCCGGGGCGGTGAGGCGCG
>JAWOIO010000185.1:0-17809 GCA_046484625.1 Acidimicrobiia bacterium | reverse complement strand
GATGTCCACCCCCACCACCTCGTACCCGAACGCACGGGCGATCTGGACCCCGTAGTGGCCGAGCCCGCCCGCCGCGCCGATGATCGCGACCCGGGAACCAGGAACGACCTGATGGTCCTGGAGCTTCTTCACCGCGCCGTACGCGGTGAGTCCGCCGCACGCCAGGGGAGCCTCGACGTCGGCGATGGCGTCCGGGAGCATGACGAGTGACGGTGCCCACACGGCGAAGTGCTCGGCGAAGGTGCCGAGGATGCCCTTGCTCTGGGAGCAGTGGCGGGGGAGGCCGCGCAGGCAGTACTCGCACGCGCCGCACCAGAACCCGCCGCCGGTGCCACCGAGCCCGAGGATCACGCGGTCGCCCACCTGGACGAACCGATCCGCGCCCGGACCGAGCGCCTCCACGGTCCCGATCGCCTCGTGACCGAGCGGTCCGGAGCGGGGGACGCCCTGCCAGTCGCCGCGTGCGAGGTGCAGGTCGGAGTGGCACACACCCGCGGCCGAGATGTGGATCAACGCCTCCTCGTCGCCCGGCGTGGGGACCGAAACGTCCCGCACGACGACCCCGCCGTCCTCGAGCTGTGCGACCTTCATCAGCACCACCTGTTCCTCGAACCCGAGCGTGACCCTATGCGCGCGTTCCCGACGAGCGCGCGCCTCGATCGGTACGCTGGATCGCCATGACGAGCCAGCTCCAGATCGAGCGACGCGACGAGCGCCGGGCCGTCGAGCGGTACCGAGGCCGGTTCGCCTGGAGGATCGTGGCCGAATTCCTGGTGAGCCTCGTGCTGTGGGTCGGTGTGATCGTCCTCGGTGTCACCGGCGTGATTCCCCTCTGGCTCGGGTTGCTCCTCAACGCGCCGATCGCGACGACGTTCTACATGCCGCTCCACGAGGCGACCCACGGCAACATCTGGGGCGCACACCGTCGTGGGAAGTGGGGCCAGGATCTGATCGGTGCGATCTCGTCGGTCCCGTTGGGGTTCGACTACTTCGCGCACCGCATCAGCCACATGCACCACCACGCGTTCACGAACGACCCGGCCCGCGACCCCGACCGGTACACGGACGGCCCGCTCCGCGAGCTCCCGATCGCGTGGTGGGGCTCCGTGCTCGTGCAGACCCTCTTCCCGCTCATCGTCTTCGTGCCGGCATCGCGTCGGCTGCTCCCCGCGAAGGTCGTCGGGCGGATCGGGTTCCCGGACCCGTACGACCCGAGCGCGATCGCGATGGGCAAGGCGTCGCTGCGGTTCTGGGTCGTCACGCACCTCGCACTCGTCGCGGCGTTCATCTTCGGGTTCGGATGGGACGCGCTGTTGCTCTGGTACGTCCCGGCCCGCCTGTCGGTGGGATGGCTCCAGTTCGTGTTCGCCTGGTTCCCGCACCACCCGGCGGATCGCGTCGGCCGCTACGTCGACACACGCGTGGCCGTGTTCCGGGGATCGACGCTGCTGATCCGGGGGCACGACCACCACGCGCTGCATCACCTCTTCCCCCGGGTGCCGCACTACCACCTGCCGGCGCTGTGGCAGGAGATCGGCCCCGGCCTCACCGCCAAGGGGGTGCGCACCGAAGGGCGCGCGCTCGGTGCCACCGGCCCGATCGTCTGGTAGCAGTCGGGCGCGGGAGTCTGGGTGTCACCCGATGCCGAGGCGCTCGAGCTGCTCGACGGGCGCGTCGACCTCGTCGAGTGCGCTCCGGAGCAGGTCGAGCATCTCGCGCTCGCTCGCCTCGCCGACGCGGTTCTCGGCCTCGTCGGGATCGACCGAGATGTCGTAGAGGTGATGCCGTCCGACCGACTGCTCACCGAAGGCCCAGATCGGGAGCGCATCGCCGGGCGCGAACGGTTGGCGGAGGACGGGGACCTCGCTGCCGGGCATGGTGTCGAGCCACGCCCGGCGGTCGGGGGGCGGCATCGCGGTGATCCCGGGGAAGTGCAGCGGCATGGTCGACCAGCGGTTCGACCACACCGACAGCGGGAAGTTCGAGTCGGTCGCCGACCGTGCGTACTTGCGGGTCCCGTCGGTGACCTGGACCCAGTTTCCCCAGACGCCACCGATCGCCCACTCTCGGATCTCGGTGGCCTCGCCAGTGAGCAACGGGACCATCGACCGGCCGTGGGTGCGGTGTGCGACCGTGGCCCCGAAGACGTCGGCGATCGTGGAGAACAGATCGACGTTCGTCGTCAGCGCGTCGCACGTCCCTCCGCCATCCCGGCCCGGCCAGTGCACGAGCAGCGGCGTGTGGCCCAACGGCTCGAACTGGGGCACGCCGGGCTTGCCCCAGAGGTCCTTCCCCTCGCGCACGTCGCCGAGATAGTGGCCGTGGTCGGTGCAGACGACGAGCGCCGTGTCGCCCCAGAGCCCTCCGGCGTCGAACGCGTCGAGGATCCGTCCGAACCAGTGGTCGATCATCGACAGCTTGGCCCCGTAGTTGGCGCGTATGTGCCGTGCCTCGGCTCCGGTGATGACCCCGTCGGTCACCCCGCCGTGCACGTACGGAGGCCAGATGATCCAGTCCTCGTCCCACGGCTCGTCGAAGTAGCGGCCGGCCCACGGTGGCGGCGTGTCGAACGGCTCGTGCGGATCGAACTCGTCGACGAAGCAGAACCAGCGCTCGTGATGCGGGGTCGCCTCGGTGAGGAACCGGGCCGCGTCGAGCATCGTGCGGGGCCCGGGGTAGTCCTCCTCGGCGCGGAAGAACGTGCGGGAGCGGTCGTATCCGCGGTCGGGCATCGTCAGGCCGTACTGCTTGTTCAGGTGCCACCCGGCTCGGCGGGCCGGCATCGCGGGAGCGCCGACCCAGGTCGGGTCCTCGTGGGTGCGCCACAGGTCGCCCTCGTGGCCCCGCACGTACGACCAGGCGTCGAAGTCGGTGTGGTAGTTCTCGCCGCCCGTCTCGAAGAGGTGCGGGTGGTCGGTGCTGAGATGGCTGGTCACGCCGTGCTCGTGGAGCACACGGGTGATCGGGGCCTCCCAGACCTCGATCGAACCCCACGGCTTCCAGAGGAAGTCCAGCGCGCCGCAGAGGATGTCGTGGCGTGCGGGCATGCACGGCAGCGACCCCGTCACGTGGTTGGTGAACCGGGTCGCGTGCTCGGCGGCGAACCGGTCGAGGTTCGGGGTCTCGAACTCGGCGCTGCCGTAGCTTCCGAGGAGATGCCGGTTCAGCGAGTCGAGCAGGACGACGCAGACGTTGTTCGGCCGCGCCTCCGCCTCGGTCATCCGGTGGTTCTCGGGTCGTCGACGACGACCGCGGCGAGGCCCGGGACCTTCGGCCGGAGGAGGTCGAGAGCGACCTGCTGCAGGAATGGCGCGGGCATCACGCACTCACGGCACTCGGCCGTGTCGAGGACCAACGCGAGGTGCACGGTGTCGCCGTCGGTGCGGGTGAGCGTGAGGTCGCCGCCGTCGGCCGCGACGAGCGCGCGCACGTCACCGAGCGCGTCCTCCAGTGCCGCGCGGTCGATCACGTCAGTCCCCGGTCGTGAGGAGCCGGAGCGTCGCGTCGACCGCCGCATCGGCCCACGCGAGCACCGTCGCCTCGTCGGTCCCGCCGAGCGGGTGCTCGACCTCCACGACCCGGGCGTCCGGCTGGCCGAGGCTGGCTGCGACCTGACCGGTGAGGTCCCGGAACTTCGTCGTCGTCACGACGACGGTCGGGATGCCTGCGCTCTCGAGCGCTACGGAGTCGTGGATACTCCACGACGTACAGGATCCTCAGTCGGCCGAGCCGGTGAGGACCAGCTCGACCTCCTTGGTGAGCCGACGGAGGACCTGGTCGGGCGCTGCGACCGCTGCGTTCTTCGTCTCGATCACGGTGAGGACGGCGCCGGTGCGCTCCGTGATCCGTTCGGCGATCCGCCCCAGCAGGAGACCGGCGTTCGGCTTCAGGTTGTCGAGGATCCCGATCCGCATGCCGTCGAGCGCCGCGAGGGACGATGCGCGCGACACGGGGGGTCGGCCGCGAGCGCCTTCGGGCGCATAGATCTCCACGGCGTCATCCTGGCACGACGGAGAGACGACCTCAGGGCTCCACGGGCAGGGTGGCGCTCGTCGTCATCCCCCAGCTCGGGATGAGGGCGCTGTGCTTGCCCGGACCGCCGACCACGAGCACCTTGATGTTCTCGACCCGCTCGGTCATCGACATGGTGGCGTCGTCGCTCAGCGCGTCCTGCCAGGGTGCCCACGCGAGGCTCTGGAACGCGCGTCGGAGGTCGCCGACCCGCATCGTCGCGTGGTCGAAGAGGTACTGCGCGACATCGGCCCGCGACCAACCCGCGGCCGCGCACGTGTGGGCATGCTCCGGGCAGAGGGCGACGAAGTACTCGCCCTGGCTGATCGGGGCGTTGTTCTGGCCGAGCGTCGTCATCGCCGACGCCACCTTGTCGAGGATCGGCTCCGGTGCGGCCGACTCCATATCGTGGACGTTGTGCGGTCCCTCGCCGCAATGGATCGTGACGGCGGACGGTGCGGTGACGCCGGCGTCGGCCGCGTACGAGCCCCAGGGCGACTCGGCGACGTTCTCGGCGACGCAGTACGTGTACTTCGCCGGACCGCCCTGGGTGGACGCGTCTCCCTCGCCCGGGGACGCGCCGGCGACGTGGAGCAGCACGAGCCGGAGCGCGCGACCGGTCGTCGCATTGGCACGGTTGCCCGGCCCGAACGCACCGAGCCCACCGTTGTAGCCCGCGGTCTCGACCACCGCGCCGTGCACGACGAGGAGCGGCGCGACCGGATGTGTGGTGGCGTTCACCCCGCGGAGGTTCACCTCGGGTCGGGCGAGGGCCCGGACCGCCGACACGAGCACGGGCAGGTGCTCCGGTCGGCAGCCGCCGAGGACGGCGTTCACCGCGAGGATCCGACGCGTCGCCTCCCCGTAGCGCGGGGGGAGCGTGGTGAGGACCTCGTCGGGGTCGACGTCACCGAGCGCGTCCAGCATGGCGTCGACCCGGGCGCGTGTTGGCGCGACGAGTGGGAGGCCGTCGCCCCACCCGTGCGACTCGTAGAGCTCGAGGACAGCGACCGGGTCGTCGGTCGGGAGCTCGAGCATCGCGGGGAGAGGCGGCCCGGCGCTGTCGTCGTCCGTCATCACCGGAGCATCTTCGGGGACCCGGTGAGGACCGCGACGCCCGCAGGGTCTCCCGAGACGGTCTCGGGTCCCGCGCGTCCGGTCGCGACGTCGAGCGGCGCTCCTGACCCGCCGTAGAACTGGGGCACCGTGGCCATGACGACGTCCTTCTCCGCTCGACTGCGTCGCTCACCCTGCCATAGGGGGGTGAGCGACGCACCAAGGGTGGGTCACGTGGTGGCGACGATGTCGAGCTCGCGGCGGGTGAAGCGCCAGCCTGCCTCGCCCGCGCCGGTGGCCGACGGACCGGGGTCGAACGCGTACGTGTCGTGGTAGCGGATGTGCAGGACATGGTCCGTCGTCGTGCCATCGTCGGCGGTGACGAAGTGATGGGCGCTGCAGTAGGTCTCGCCGTGGGGGCCGTCGGGCTCGACCCAGCATCGGATCTGACCCACGAGGTGGAACGTCCGGTCGTAGCGGTCGAGCTTGCGCATCGCAGCGAGGATCTCGGCGCGTCCCACGCGGGGGCCGGCACCCGAGACCAGCACCGCGTCCTCGGTGAACAGCGCTCCGAGCGCCTCGAAGTCCCGGTCGTCGACGTGGCTGGCGTAGCGGTGCGACAGCTCGGTGAGCGAGCACCGGTCGTCGTCGGTGAGGTCCACGCCGAGAACCTAACGCCGACGCATAGCCTCGGGCCGATGACCGACGTGACCCCCCGGCTCTCGATGATGCTCGTGACCTTCTCGGCCGAGGATCCCGGAGGCTGGCACCACATGGTCCGCCGCGCCGAGGAGGCCGACCGGGCCGGGATCGACCGACTGGCGTTGAGCGACCACGTCGTGTTCGGCGAACGGCTCGAGGAGTACGCGGACCCGGCTCGGGGCGGTGCGAGGGGCGGACGCCAGCCCACCGGCCCCGACGGTCACTGGCTCGAGCCGCTCACCGTCGCCACCTACCTCGCGGCTCGCACCACGCGCGTGCGGTTCGCGACGAACATCCTCCTCGCGGCGCTGCGTCGCCCAGTCGTGCTCGCCAAGACCGCGGCGACGCTCGACGTGCTCTCGGGTGGTCGCCTCGACCTCGGCGTGGGCGTCGGGTGGCAGCGCGAGGAGTACGAGGCCGCCGGGCTCGACTACGGGACGCGCGGACGCCAGCTCGACCACACCCTCGCGGTGCTCCGTGCCCTCTGGACCGAGCAGCGGGTCGACTTCTCCGACGAGCAGCTCGAGTTCGCTGCGATCCACCAGATGCCCAAGCCGCTTGCGCCCGGCGGCGTGCCGATCTGGGTGAGTGGCACGGTGAACGAACGCGCGATGACGCGCCTCGCGCGGTTCGGACGCGGCTGGATCCCCTGGGGCGACGACGCCGAGGACCTCATCCAGTCGATCCCGCGCATGCGCGCGGCAGTCGCTGCCGCGGGCGGTGACCCCGATCCCATCGAGGTCACGGGCGCGATCAGCGTGATGAAGGACGTTGACGGGAACGACGACCCCGACGCGACCATGGCCGCGGTTCCCGCGCTGCGCGCCGCGGGGGTCACGGACTTCCGGCTCGGTCTGCGCATCGCACCGGATGCCTCAGACGCCGAGGACCGACTGCGGGCGCTGGCGGTCGCGTTCCGCTCGGTCGTCGGGCGCGCGGTGGAGGGGTAGCCCCGTGGCCGTCGCCTACCGCTCGTACCTCGACCAGACCCTCGGGTACTTCGACCGGCAGCACGTAGGGGTCCCGGATGCGCCGGTGGCCTCGGCCGCCGCCTGGCGGGGTGAGGACCTCGGCGACCACGGCGGGTGGTCCGAGACCCTGTCCGACGATGTGGTCGGTGAGCTCGTCGAGCTCGGGCGGCGGCTCGGTTCCGACCCGGAGGCGTTCGGGGACCTCACCCGGTCCGACATCGTCGCGCCGGTGCTCGCAGCGCGCGCGGGGGAGTGGCGGGCGGCACTGACCGACGGGCCCGGGTTCACGCTGCTGCGCGGCTTCCCGGTCGAGACGCTGTCGCTCGACGAGACCGAAGCCGCCTACTGGGCGCTCGGACTGGTGCTCGGCCGGCCCGGCGCCCAGAACGGCGAAGGTGACCTGCTCGGCCACGTGCGCGACTACCACGAGCCGGCGGAGGTGCAGGCCACGGTCCGCGAGTACCGGACCACCGTCGACATCAACTTCCACTGCGACGCTGCCGATGGCGTCGGGCTGCTGTGCTGGTCCCGATCGGCCGTCGGAGGGACCTCGCGGTTGGTGTCGTCCGTCGCGGTGTACAACGAGATGCTCCGTCGCGACTGCGACCTCGCGACCCGCCTGTGCGAGCCGGCCGAGCTCGACGCCCGCAGTGACGGGGAAGGGTTCGCGCACGTCCCCGTGCAACCAGTGTGCTTCGACGGGTCGACGGTGCGGACCTTCATGCACCTCGGCTACTTCCGCTCGGCGGCACGCCACCCCGACGTCGTCCTCGACGACCGGCTCGTCGCGGCCCTCGACCTGTGGGAGTCGATCGCGGCGACCCCGGGGATGGCGTTCGACATGGACCTCGAGCCCGGCGACGTGCAGCTGTGCTCGAACCACTCCATCGCCCACGCCCGCACGGGCTACGCGGACGACCCCGTCCGGCCGCGCCACCTGCTCCGACTCTGGCTGACCCTCGACTGACGATGCATCCGGTCGGCGATCCGGACGGGCTCCGGCGGAGCGACACCTCCGCCATCAGGTCCTTCTCGGACGGCGAGGCTCGGCGATGACGCGACACCTGCCGATCCAACCCTTCGCAAGGCTCTGAGCGTTCGGGACCATCGACCCTGGCGAGTTCGGGACGCTTCCTGGGACGTTGGCAGAGATGTCGTTCCTCGGCCTCGTCGCCAAGAACCTGCTGCGCCAGCGCGTCCGTGCGCTCCTGACGCTCCTCGGGATCACGATCGGCATCATCACGGTGGTCGCGCTCGGCGCGGTGACGGCGGGTCTGAAGGCCACCGCCGACGACTTCGTCCGGTCCGGGGGCGCGGACTTCATCGTCGGCCAAGAGGGCGCGGCCGACCTGACGTTCAGTCGGATCCCCGAGTCATCGGTCGATGCCATCGAGGCGGTCCCCGGCGTGCGGAGGACCCGCCCGGTGATCATCCACATCATCAGCGCCGGCGCCAACCCGTTCTTCTTCCTCACGGGCGTCTCGCCGGACGCGCTCGCAGGCGCCGAGATCGATCTCGTGCAGGGCCGTCTCCTCGACCGCGGCGCGATCGACCAGGTCGTGCTGGGCCGGAGCGCCGCGGTCGACCTCGCGGTCGGCGTCGGCGACGATGTGGTCCTCGACGAGACCCGGTTCGAGGTCGTGGGGATCTTCGGGTCGGAGGTCGTCTGGGAGGAGGGTGGAGCGATCGCGCCCCTGGCGACGGTACAGGGCCTCACCCGGATCGCCGACGCAGTGAGTCTCGTCTACGTCACGGTGGACCCGGACGCGGATCCCGAGGCGGTCGCCGCGGAGATCCGTCGCCGGGTGCCCCGGGTCGTCACCATTGCCGATGCCGAGGAGTATCGCCAGATCGACTCCGGGTTCAGCCTGATCGACGCCGCCAACACAGCGATCTCCGCGCTCGCCGTCTTGATCGGCGGTATCGGGGTCATGAACACGATGGTCATGTCCATCTTCGAGCGGACTCGGGAGATCGGCGTGCTCCGTGCGGTGGGGTGGAGCAAGCGGCGGGTGATGCGCATGATCCTCCTCGAGTCGGTTCTCTTGTGCCTCGTCGCCGCGGTGCTCGGTGCGCTGCTGGGCGTCGGTGTGTCGATGCTCGTCACCTTGATCCCCGCCGTCGGGAACTTCATCGCGCCCGCCTACCCGGTCAGCGTGTTCGTTCGCGCCGCGTTGGTCGGGCTCGTGGTCGGCCTTCTCGGCGCGATCTATCCCGCGCTGCGAGCGACGCGTCTTCGCCCCATGGAGGCGCTGCGCTATGAGTGACGGTCGGGCAGTCCACGCGCGGGGGCTCGTCAAGGTCTTCGAAGCCGGCCGGCTCCGGGCCCTCGACGGAGTGGACCTGGACGTCGCGAGCGGCGAGTTCGTCGCGATCACGGGTCCGTCGGGGTGTGGCAAGTCGACCCTCCTCAGCCTCGTCGCGGCGCTCGACGTCGCCGACGAGGGCACGCTCGAAGTCGCGGGTCACGACCTCGCAGCGCACCGTGAGCTCGACCACTTCCGGGCTCGCGACATCGGCCTGGTGTTCCAGCTCGACAACCTTCTCCCATCGCTCACCGCGCTGGAGAACGTCGCCATGCCGATGTTCGGTCAAGGGCGTTCGCGTCACCAGCGGGTCGAGCGCGCCGAGGAGGTGCTCGAGTACGTCGGCCTGACCGAGCGTGCCGGCGCCCGCCCCCCCGAGCTGTCAGGCGGCGAGCGCCAGCGGGTGGCGATCGCGCGGGCACTCGCCAACGAACCCGGGATCGTCCTCGCGGACGAGCCGACCGGACGGCTCGACTCGGCGACCTCGGTGAAGGTGATGGACCTGCTGGAGACGCTCCAGGACGAGGAAGGCGTGACCCTCGTCGTGGTGAGCCACGATCCCACCGTCGCGGCGCGGGCGGACCGGACGCTGCAGATGCTCGACGGTCGGATCGTCGGCGACGGAGGCCCCCCGACCCCGGGGCCGGACTCCCGGTAGCGTCGACGCGATGAAGGCAGCCGTCTACTACCAGACCGGTCCTCCCGAGGTCCTCCAGTACGAGGACGTCCCCGATCCCGAGTGCGGCCCCGGAGACGTGCTCATCGACGTGGAAGCCGTCAGCATCGAGGGGGGCGACACCCTCAACCGCGGCGGCGGCGAGATGGCGACGATCCCGCACGTCGTCGGATACCAGTGCGCGGGGACGGTCGCCGAGGTGGGCGCCGAGGTGCGCAACCGCTCCGTCGGCCAGCGCGTGGTGTGCTCGTTCCTCTGGGGCTCGCACGCGGCGCGGCGGGCGGTCCCGTCGGTGGTGACCTGGCTCGTGCCCGACGGGCTCGACATCGTCGAGGCCGCGTGCGTACCGATCGCCTTCGGGACCGCCGACGACTGCCTCTTCGAGTTCGGTCATCTCGTCGAGGGCGAGACCGTGCTCGTGCAGGCCGGGGCGGGGGGAGTGGGGCTCGCGGCGATCCAGCTCGCCAAGCGCGCGGGTGCAACCGTGCTCGCGACCGCGTCGAGCGACGAGAAGCTGGAGCGGCTGGCCGAGTTCGGCCTCGACCACGGCATCAACTACCGGGACTCGGACTTCGCCGCGGTCGCGCGCGAGCTGACGGGGGGCGCGGGGGTGAACCTCGTGGTCGACTCCGTCGGTTCGACGTTGACCGGGAGCGTGGCGTCGCTCGCCTACCGCGGTCGGGTGAGCCTCGTCGGCCAGGCCGGGCGCGATCCGCAGCCCTTCGACGCCGCCGCCCTCATGATGGGGAACCAGACGGTGACCGGCGTGTTCTTCGGCGCCGAGATCGCCACCGATCGGGCCCGGGCGATGGTGGAGCGCCACCTCGACGAGGTGGCCGCGGGCACCCTGAAGGTGGTGGTCGATCGCGCCTACCCGCTGGCCGAGGCGGCCGACGCCCACGCCTACCTCGAGAGCCGTGCCGCGTTCGGACGGGTCGTCCTGCTCCCGTAGTCCTCCCGCCCCTGAGCGGGTGCACCGGGGAGAGTGATCGCTCAGGAATCTCTGCGGACCTGCCGACGTTGTAAGGAGGCGCGGAGCCGAGATCCGGCCCCACGACGTGTCCGACGGGAGCAATCGTGCATCGAGGCCGGTAATCGGCTACACTCCCGAATCCCTCGGGGAATGGCGTTTGTGCGCCTGCTCCGATCGGTCCGGCTCCCCCCGAGTTGTCCGACGGCCAGGATGCACGCCGTTTCCCACCGCTTTCCCCCAAAGCGATCCGAAGACTGAAGAGAGCCCCCATGAGCAAGACCCGAACCACCACCACCCGGACCCGAGCCACCAAGGCCAAGGGCTGCGTCATGCCTGCCTGCACCGCGACCCGCGTGCGCGGCAAGGTCTACTGCTCCACCCACGCCCCGGTCGCGCGCGAGCGCATCCGCATCGCCGCCGGCGAAGCCGCCTGGGCGTAGACCCCCGCTCGTAGACCCCCGCTCGTAGGCCCCCGCTGGCTCAGTCGTCCTTGAGGGCGACTGCGTTCGGCGTCACGTGCATCGTCGGCTGGTAGTCGGCGACCTCGATCGTGCGCCCCTCGGCGTCGAATCGGACATAGAGCTCGTCGCGGCAGGCCGTGCACATCCCGTAGAAGCGCATCGCCTCCGGCTTCCGGCAGCGGATGCACTCCATCTCGATCGGCGTGAGGTCGAGCTGCTCGGGCACGGAGCTCCTCGTTCGGACGGTCTCGGTCGGTCGATCGTGACCTGACGAGCGGGTCGCCCCCAGGATGGCGCGCGTGAACGTCCGCGCCGCGGATCCCCGGCCCCGCGGCCGGCGACAGGTACCGTCCCGCGGTGTCCCGACGTCGGCGCGCTCACGGTCGCACGCGCGGCCCGCGCTGGACGAGCAACCAGCGCGCCACGCTCGTCGCGATGTCCATCGCGAACTTCGCGGTTGCGCTCGACTTCCTCGGCGTCAACGTCGCGTTGCCGGCGATCGGTCGTGACCTCGGCGGCGCACTCGGCGGGCTGCAATGGGTGACGACGGCCTATCTCCTGACCCTGACCACGGTGCTCATCCCCGCCGGGCGGGCGGCCGATCTCTTCGGGAGGACCCGGACCTGCATCGCCGGGCTCACGGTCTTCGCGGCCGGATCGGTGGTCAGTGCGCTGTCGGGGACGATCGACCTGCTCGTCGTGGCACGGGGTGTCACCGGTGCCGGGGCCGCGATCCTCACCGCGACGACGTTGGCGATCGTCAGCGACGCGTTCCCCGACCACTCGGCCCGGGGCCCCGCGATCGGGGCCTGGACTGCGATCGGCGCGGTCGGGTCGGCACTCGGACCACCCGTCGCCGGCGTCGTCACCGAGGTCGCGTCCTGGCGATGGTTCCTCGTCGTCGCGGTCCCGCTGACCGCGACTGCCCTGCTGTTCCTCGTCCGGCGAGATCTGCGGGACCCCGGGCCGTCGCCTGCAGGGCGCGCCGGAGCCTCCGGACGATCCGACGCGATGGACTGGACAGGTGCAGCGCTGATGACGTTGGGGGTGGGAGCCCTCGTCGTCGTGCTCCTCGAGGGCCCGGACCTCGGGTGGAACGCGCCGCTCGTGGTCGGAGCCGCGGTCGGAGCGGTCGTCGGGCTCGGCCTCTTCGTGGCCAGGGAACGGACCGCGCCGACCCCCCTGATCGATCTCGGGAGCTTCCGGGACCGTCGGTTCGTCACCAGCTCAGGGGTCGCGTTCATCGCGAACATCGCGTTCGCGTGCGTCATGTTCTTCATGACCCTGTACCTCCAATCGGTCCGGGGGCTCACGTCGTCAGAAGCCGGACTCGTGTTCCTGGGCCTCTCCGCGGCGCTCGTCGTCGGGTCCCCGATCGCCGGGCGCCTCGTGGTCCGTGTCGGCGGCGCGACGGTGATGGCGGCAGGGATGATCCTCATCGCCGCGTCGTTCGTGGTGCTGGGTCTGGTGGGCGTGGGGACGGGAGTGGCGATCATCGTGGGCGGTCTGGCGCTCTCGGGACTCGGGCAGGCGTTCGCGTTCGATGCCTCCAACACGACCGCCCTCGACGCGGTCGACGATGCGGCGGCGGGCGCCGCCGCCGGCCTGGTGTCGGGCGCGCGACAGGCCGGCTCGCTATTCGGGCTGGCGGTCGCCGGCAGCGCGTTCCGACTCCTCGAGCGCAACGCCGAGTCGGTGACGGGCACCAGGCAGGCGTTCCTCGACGCGCTCGAGCCGACGATGCTCGGAGTCGCGGCATGCTGCGCCGTGGGGGTGGTGATCGCGATGCTCGGTCGCGCCCACCCGGCGGCGAGGCGGGCGCGACTCGGCTAGGGGTCGGGGACCTGCTTCGACCCGAGCGACAGCCTCGACCGGGCATCCTCGAGGTCGATGTCCTTCCAGGCGAAGTGATCGAGGTTCAGCACGTCGGCCGCGCACGCGGCGCCACGACGGAGCGCGTCGGCCCAGCGGTCCGGCGCACCCGGGTCGGCAAGCGTGTCGGTGCGGGCGATCACGATGCGCTTGCCGGCGACATGGTGGATGGCGCCGTTCTGGAACAAGCCGAGCGTCATCGCGAACTGTGTGAACCCCCGGGGATCGGGGCTCGCGGCGGCGATCAATGCGAAGACGTCGATCTCGCCTTCGGGCGTGGGCGGGTACCCGGCGAGCACGTGCACCCAGTCGTGCCGAGCTCCGACCTCCGAGATGCCCCGACGCTCCCCCGGATACGGGAACCGATGCTCGTGGTAGAAGGCGGCGACGGCGCGCCCCCAGCTGCCTTCCGGGCATGAGTCGAGCGCGCGCCAACGCGCGGCGATCTGACGGTCGGGGAGCACGTTCTCGTAGGCCAGCTTGTTGCGCAGCAGTCGGAGGAAACGACCGTGTCGGATCCCCGAGATCGTCCGCTCGGTGAACTCCGAGCTCCGCTGGATGTCGAGGTACATGAGCGCGAGCTGATGGTCGGCGAACCGTCGGGCAGCCTCCACCATCGGCTCGGCCACGTCGACGGCACGCGCGTACCGGCCGACGGATCGCGCGATTTCTGCGGGCACTGGGTGCAGCGCCAGCTCGAGCGTCACCATCAGGTGCACGGCAAGCGCGCGGTGGCCCGGATCCGTGACCGCGGCCGCGAGCTCATCCGGCGCCAGACGGGGGACATCCTGAGGCACCAGCGACGATTGGAGCACATGGCGAGCGACCGCAGTGAGGAGGTCCCACTGCAACGGCGTGGGCCCTTCGGCGGTCGCCGACAGTGCACCGGTGACACCACCGAGCACGGCACCGATGGTCGGCTCCGGCAGGTCCAGCCAGCGACCGCCGATCGATCCACTCACGACGAGGTCGAGGCGCTCCCGCCCGATGGGAACGGCTTCACCAAGCAGAACTCGTTGCCCTCCGGATCCGCCATGATGTGGTGGGTGTCGCCCTCGCTCTCGTCGACGACGTCGACGAGGCGGCCCCCGAGCTGCTCGATGCGGGCGGTGGCCGCGTCGAGGTCGTCGACCTCTACGTCGGGTCGGACCGGGAAGCCCGAGCTCGGCTCCTCGCGCGGTTGGAACGCGAGGTACCCGCCACCGCGCCCCGGCTCGAGTCTGATCCAGTCGTCGAACTGCTCGGCGATCGACACGCCGAGCAGCGAACCCCAGAACGCGGCGAGCAGCTCGATGTCGTCGGCGTCGATCGCGATCCCGCGGAGCCAACCGACGCCGCTCGCCACTCCGCCGCCGCTTCCCTTTGCGCTGGGGTTCACGCCCGCGGTAGCCACGCCCGAAACCTAGTCGGCAGAGCCTTGTCCGCCGGGCGGTGGAGGGTCTCCGGGCCCCGGTTCTCCCGATGGCCCTGGTGGGCGGGCGCGTTCGGCGCGTGCGAGGAGGACGATCGACACGAACGCGAGGACCCCGGCAGCGAGGCCGGCGTCGGACGCGACCGGGCGGTCGAGCGCGAAGTCGAAGAGGTAGTCGACGGCACGGCCGGTCGCCGGGGCCTCGAGCACCGAGAGCAGCGCGGCGAGCGCGAGCATGGCGAACGCGGCGGCCGCGGGCGCACGCGGTCCTCGCCACCTCGCCAGGCCGAGCCCTGCGAGCGCGGCGACGCCGCCCACCAGCCCGCCGACGCCCGCCCCGACCACGACGACGAGACCTGCCCCCACGAGGTCCCTGCGACTGATCCGGAACCGGTCCAGGGTCGCGCCGCTCATCGGATCCGACCCCGTACGACGAGCACGAGGCAGCCGAGCACGCCGACGCCGCTCACCAGGAGCGCCAGCACGTAGCGCCCCTGGTCGGTGCGCTCCCCGACAAGGACCTGCGAACCCGCCGGCACCCGCCACGCGGCCTGGCCGTCGAGCGACACCTGGGGACCGGCATCCCGGCCGTCGCGGGAAGCGCTCCAACCGGGATCGGAGGAGGCGCCGGAGATCACGTACGCCGGTGTCGGGGCAGTCACGTCCACCTCGAAGTCGGCGCGGCCGTGCTGTTCCGATCGAATCCGCGCCGGTGCGGTGGGGGCGGGCGATTCGGCACCGGAACTCGACAGCCAGACGCGGCGGACCGGCGAGTCCGACGCGACCCGGAGGATGTGGTCACCGGGATCGAGGTCGATCGGCTCGCACCCGGTCGCGGTCGCGGTCGCGTCCGCGGTCGCCGTGGGCGCGCTGACCCGCACCTCGATCGGCCGGCCGTCGACGGCGATGCCGAGGTCCTGGCACTCGTCGGACAGGGTGCTCGCGGCGAACGGTCCGGTTGCCCGGAGCACGAAGTCGCGCCTCCCGAGGACGCCGAAGCGGCGGCGGATGGTGCGTTCGACCGGCAGGTCGTCGACCGGGTCGAGCCGGGAGAACTGGAACGACAGGGGGGCAGCTCGCAGGAGCTCGGCGAGCTCCGGGTTGCGCTCGGCCCGACGCTCCAGGTCGTCGGGTAGCTGCACCACTTCGCGCAGATCGAGGTCGTCGATCACGACCTCGGAGAGGCCGACCGGGGTGAGGTCCCGGCCCGCGACCGCGGCGATCCGCACCTCGACCGACGTCGTCGGCCGAGCTGGCAGGTCGGCGCGGGCGGCGCCGTCCTCCACAACGAGGTCGATCGCGGTCCCGTCGGACAGGACCACGTCAAGCTTTGTGATGACCATCGGGTCGGGCGCCGTGTCGGTAGGAGGCGCTGACGTCGTGGTGAGCGAGATCGATGACAGGCGGCGGGCATGGCGCAGGTCCACGCGGATCCACTCGCCCACCGGGTCGACGTAATCCGGGTAGACCTCCCACGCCGTCGCGGGATCGCGGTCGAAGGCGGCACTGGGCCGGAGATAGGCCTGCGGCAACGGTGGCCGGCCGTAGGAGGACGCCGAGATCCGCGTCGCGTCGCGATACCACGCGAGGCTCTGGCTCCCCGCGGCCGGGAACAGGTCCTGGGCCGGGCGGTCGAGCTCCTCGTCGGCGGCCAGCGTGTACGAATTCCGCGCCACCGTGTCGAAGAGGGGGATGTTGCGCACCCGCCGACGATCGGTGTCGGTGATCACGACGGAGGAACCCCGGGCGAGGAGCCGTGCCAACTCGTCGGTCGTCGCCGCACCGGTATAGCGGATCGGTCCGTCCCGATCGAGGTACCCGCCGCGTGCGAGGCCGGGCCAGGCGTCGCCGTCGCCGGAGACGAGCAACGGGGGCGTGGTCTCGGCGCGGGCCAGACCGGCGAACGCGTCGACCGTGAACACCTCGATCGGGGGCAGCGACGCCTCGTTCGGGGTGTCGAGACCGTTGGACCGGACGTGTTCTCCGGGCGCCCCGAAGGCCCGCACCGCGGTGAGGTCGGGATCCGCCCGGAGGGTGTCGAGCGCCGCGGGGCGCGGCCGCCGCGTGGTGGCCCAATCGAGGTCGTTCCGGACGAGGACGTAGCGCACGCCCAGTCGCGCCGCGATCGGGCCGAGGACGCCGGGCTCGTAGGTTCCCGAACCGACGTAGTCGTCGAGCGCGGCGACCACGTTCGCGCCCTCGGCGGTTCCCGACCACAGGCTCAGGAGTCCCCGTGAGATCGTCGGCCGCGTGATGAGCCCTTCGAGGATGTCGTCGCCGGTGTTGCCCCACGTGTACACGCCATACGCGGTCGAGGGGAGGACCAGGACGCGACCGTCACCGGGGCGTGAGTCGAGCCAGTCGGCCGCCTCCTGCCAGTACTCGGGGATCGCACCGGCACCCTCGTTGGGTGAGTAGAGGCGTCCCGTCCAGAACGGGAACGACCCGGCGGCGAGGACCACCGCGATGGTCGCCAGCACGCCGACCCGAACGACGCGTACCCGGCGGGGGCTCCCACTGATGCGTCCGACCGCGCGCAGCGCGCCGAGCGCGCCGACGGCGGCGAGGGCGGCGACGCCGAATGCGACCATCACCCCCGCCTTGTGCCCGCTCCGGATCGCGACGAACCCCGGGAAGTTGTCGAAGCCCCAGAGCAGCAGGCGCCCGTACGGCGTGGTGTCGTCGAGGGGGTACGCGCCCACCATCAAGACCAACCCGAGGAGCATCACGGTGGCGAACAGCAGGCGGGGTCGCCAGCGGGAGCGCCACAGCACGGCCAGCGCCGCGAGCGGCGCGGCGAACGTCAGGAGCACCACCGGGGTCCAGAAGAACCGGGCGAACTGGGGCATGATCGCGCCGCGCGAGTCCCCCCAGTACGCGAGCCAGAGCCCGAGGCCGCGGAACGACTCCGGCCACGACGACGGACGGGAGATCTCCTCCACCGTCTCGGTGAGCGCGAGGTTCTCCTCGTTGATGGCCGCCGCCGCGTTGGTCGTCACCAGCGCGGCCGCCGAGACGACGAGAGTGAGCGCGGCGGCGGACGCGAGCCACGACAACACCCGCCGCCAGGTGACCGTGCGCTCCACGAGGACGAGATAGAGCGCGGCCGGGACGATCGGGAGGGCGGCGAACATCAGCGCCGGGTAGTTCATGTTCCCGGGGACGAACACCAACAGCGCGAACACAGCAGCCCACCGCCAGGGTCGATCGCCGCGAACGCCCAGCACGAAGGCGACGAAGAACCACGGTGCGAACGCGTGGCCCACGAAGAGGTTCGTCGGAAGCAGGTAGACCGCGGCGAACGGGGCGAACGCGTAGAGCGCGGCGGGGAGCCAGTGCTCGATCCCGAGACGAGGTCGGAGGAGGCGCA
>JAWOIO010000073.1:0-22457 GCA_046484625.1 Acidimicrobiia bacterium | reverse complement strand
CGCGCCTGAGCAGCTCATCCACCGCCTCGCGGTTGACCTCCGCGTGATCGGAAGTGGTCACGTCGAAGCTGACGGGGTAGACCCCCCGGAACAGGGTGACCTTGCGCCGCGGCCCAAGATCCCGGCCAACCTGATCCTGCTCAAGGGCCCGATCGTGCGCGGGTTCACCCTCCAGGGCATCTCGCAGCACGCGCCCCGCGAGCGCGCACGCGACCTGACCGAGCTGTTCGAGCTCTTGCGCACCGGCGCTGTGCGTCCGCACGTCTCCGAGATCTTCGGGCTCGACGAGGTCGGCGCGGCGATGGCGGCGGTTGCCGATCGCAAGGCGATCGGCAAGGTCGTGATCGACCCGCAGAAGTAGCAGGGGCGACCACTAGCGTCGTGGCCATGCGGGCGTGGCGAGTCGAGCAGCACGGCGAGCCGCGCGATGTCCTACAGCTCGCCGACATCGACGAGCCGGTCCCCGGCCCCGGCGAGCTGCGACTCCGGGTGCGTGCCGCGGCAGTGGGCCTCCCGGACGTGCTCATGTGCCGTGGGTCCTACCCGCTGACACCGTCGCTCCCGTTCGTCCCCGGCCAGGAGGTCTGCGGCGTGGTCGACGCCGTGGGCGCGGACGTGGATGCTCCGGTCGGTGCGCGGGTGATGGCGGTCACCAGCTTCATGGACGGACGCGGCGGCTTCGCGGATTCGACGATCGTCAGTGCCGGGACCGTCCACCGGGTGCCGGAAGAGATGAGCGACGCCGACGCCGCCGGGTTCCGCATCGGGTTCTCGACGGCCTGGATCGGCTTGGTGCGTCGAGGCGCGCTCGTGGCCGGGGACTGGTTGTTGGTGCTGGGGGCCGCGGGAGGTTCGGGCGCGGCCGCCGTGCAGCTCGGCCGTGCGCTCGGCGCCAGGGTGATCGCGGTGGCCAACGGTGACGAGCGGTGTGCGTTCTGCACCCAGCTGGGTGCCGAGGTCGTGATCGACCGCGCGACGGAGTCCGTGACCGACGCCGTGCTCGCGGCGACGGACGGCCGCGGGGTCGACCTGGTCTACGACCCCGTCGGCGGAGAGCCGGCCGCGATGGCGACGCGCACCTTGGCGCCGGGCGGGCGACTCCTCGCGATCGGCTTCGCGAGCGGGAAGTGGGCGCAGCCGGCGACCCATGAGCTCGTGGTTCGCAACGCCTCGCTGGTCGGCGTGTACGCGGGCGGGCTCACCCGCGAGGAGAGCGACGCCGATCACGACGCGCTGCTCGCCCTCGCCGAGGGTGGCCAGCTTGCGGGACCCGCCACGATCATGGCGTTCGAGCAGCTCCCCGAGGCCCTGGACGCGGTTGCGGACGGGTCGGCCGTCGGCAAGGTCGTCGTGCGCATCGGCGCCGACGAGGGCGAGTCAGCCGTCTGACAGGCAGTGGAGGTGGTACCCGGGGAGGTCGTCCGGCGGCCTCGACCCGAGATCCGCCGTCGGAGACCACTACAACGGAGCCATGGCCAAATACGTCGTCCACGTCCGCACACCTCGCCCCCCTTCGGAGGCATTCGCCTACATGGCGGACCTTCGCAACTTCGCCGAGTGGGACCCCGGGGTCACCGCCGCCGAGCAGACGGAAGGCGATGGACCGGGACCGGGCGCGGTCTTCGCGGTGACCGTCAAGGCGTTTCCGAAGCCCCTCGTCCTGCACTACCGAACCACCAGCTACGAGCCGCCGTCGCGAGTCGTCGCCGACGCGCAGTCCCCGCGCGTGCGCTCGCTCGACACCATCATCGTCCGCGCCGCTGGCGAGGGCTCGATCGTCACCTACGACGCCAGTCTGACGCTCAACGGACTTCTCGGTCTTGCCAACCCGCTCCTGGGTCTCGTGTTCGACAGGATCGGTGATCGCGCCGCGGCCGGGCTGATCCGGGCCCTCGACGGCGAGCGAGTCGACGAGCCGCTGCCGTGAACCTGCGCGACGCAGCCGATGCGGTGCTCGAGGCACCCATCCTGACCAGCTTCACGAAGATTGGCTACGCGGCGCGCAAGCACCTCGACGAGTGGACGCCGGTCAACTCCTACGACCTCCGCGGTCGGGTCATCGTCCTCACGGGCGCGACCTCAGGCCTCGGACGGGCGGCGGCCGAGCAGCTCGCCCGTGCCGGAGCAACCCTCGTACTCGTGGGCCGAGGAGCCGAGAAGAACGAGCGGGTGGTCGCCGAGATCGTCGACGCCACAGAGAACACGCGGGTCACGCAGGTGGCCGCGGACATGGGCGATCTCGACCAGGTGCGCGAGCTCGCCCGCCGGGTCCTCGCCGAGCACGATCGGGTCGACGTCCTGATCCACAACGCGGGTGCGCTCACTGCTGACCGCCGCGTAGCTCCCGACGGGACCGAGGCGACCGTGGCGAGCCAGGTCGTCGGGCCGTTCCTCCTCACGACGCTGCTCCTCGATCGGCTCGCGGTCTCGGCGCCGGCGCGCGTGCTGACGATGTCGTCGGGCGGGATGTACACCGCGCCGCTCTCGACCGCGAACCTCCAGATGAGCGAGCACGACTACAAAGGCGCGGAGCAGTACGCACGCGCCAAGCGCGCGCAGGTGACGCTCAACGAGATGTGGGCGGAGCGATTCGGCGACCGGGGCATCCACTTCCATGCGATGCACCCGGGATGGGCCGATACGCCGGGCGTGGAGGAGTCGCTCCCGATCTTCTCCAAGGTCATGGGACCCCTGCTCCGGAGTCCTGAGCAGGGCGCGGACACGCTCGTGTGGCTTGCTGCCGACGCCGCGCCGTTGGAATCGAACGGATGGTTCTGGCTCGACCGTCGTCCCCGTTCGATCCACAAGCTCCGCCGGACGAAGGCGAGCGACACGCTGGAGCGCCGTCGCGAGCTGTGGGACTGGGTCGTCTTGACGAGCGGCGAGGATCCGGAAGTATCGCTCTGAACACCTGGCCGTGGAGCTCAGGCCGGTGGATTCGCCGCGGTACCTGCCGCTTCGTCCCGAGCCTGCCATTGTTGGAATAGCGTCAGACCGAAGATGAAGATGCCGGTCATCGTGATGACGAACACGACCGCGCCGATGCTGAAGAGCAGCTCGAGGCTCATCGCTTGTCTTCCCCGACGAGCACGAGCGCCCCGAGCGAGAGGATCGACGGCACCCAGAGGCCGACGAAGATCCCCTGAAGCTTGTTCTCGGCGAGGAAGAACAGACCGACCGAGAGCAGGAATGACAAGAATGCGGCCAACAACAACAACAACTTCATGGCCGTGAACCGCGAGATGTGGGGTCGGGCGGACCGGGGTGGCATGGACTGGCCTCCAGGGGTGGCAACGATTGACGAAAAGTAGAACACGTTCTAGTCGCGATCCATTCCGTCGGCCCTGACCTTACGCCGGGCTCAGGTCTGCCGCGCACGCGATGACGACGGTGCTCGACGATTCCCCGCCGGTGTAGAAGTTGGGGAAGGTCACGGTGTGTGCCTCGCACGTGGCGAACACCGACCGGGCGACATCGAGGAAGCGCAGGTCGGGACCGTCGTCGGACCACAGACCGAAGACCCCACCAGGCTGCAGGCGGGCGGCGAGGTGCGTGAGGCCGGGCGCCTCGTAGAACGCCGCATGGCTCGGGTGGAGCAGGTGGGTCGGGGTGTGGTCGATGTCGACCAGGATCGCGTCGAACCGGTCGGGCGCCTCGGGGCCGAAGGGCGCTTCGCTCGCGACCATCGCGAAGAAGTCGCCGTGGACCAGGTGGCACCGGCGGTCGGTCACCAGATCGGCGGCCAGAGGGAGGAGCTCCCGCTCCTGCCATTCGATGACGGCGTCGAGCGCCTCGACGACGTGTACCGACCGGACCCGGGGGTCGACCAACGCCGCCCGGGCCGTATACCCGAGCCCGAGGCCACCCACCAACACATCGATGGGTTCGCCGGTGTCGGGCACCGCGGCGAGCCCGAGCTCGGCCAGCTGGATCTCGGCCACCGTGAACAGGCTGGACATGAGGAACTCGTCGCCGAGCTTCACCTCGTAGACGTCGACCTCCAGGGTCGGCTCGAACCGGCGCCGCACGGTGAGGAGACCCATCGCCGTCTCGCGTCGATCGATCTCCTCGAAGCGCGCACCCATAGGTCGACAGTACGAGGTTCGCCCGCTTGGAGCCGCGGAGTGCGTAGGGTTCCCGGATGGCCGAACGCAAGGATCTCGAGTTCACCTACTCGCTCATCGATCGGATCTTCCGCCTGAGCCTCGGTGAGCTGGCCGACTTCAGCGGCGCGAAGTACGACGGGGACTTCTCCCTCACGTTGGAGGAGGCCCAGCAGCGCAAACGCGACTACGTCGTCGAACAGGTGGGGATCGGACCGGGACGTCGCGTGCTCGATCTCGGGTGCGGGTGGGGTCCGATGCTCGACGAGGTCCGGACCCGGGGCGGTGTGGGTGTCGGCGTCACGCTGTCCTCGGCGCAGTTGGCGGCCTGCCGGCGCAACGGTCTCGATGTCCACCTCGCGGATGCGCGCGAGCTCACCGCGGAGCAGTTCGGCGCGTTCGATGCGGTCGTGAGCCTCGGCGCGTTCGAGCACTTCTGCTCACCCGAGGAGTACGAGGCCGGTCGCCAGGACGAGATCTACCGCGACCTGTTCGCGCGTGTCGCGAGCGTCCTTCCCGACGGTGGCCGCTTCTTCCTGCAGACGATGGTCTTCGGCCGGAACATGATCCCGATCGACGAGGTCGACATCGACGCTCCTCGCGACTCCGACGCCTGGTACCTCGCACTGCTGGGTCACCAGTTCCCAGGGTCGTGCCTCCCGTTCGGCCAGGAGCAGATCATCGAGGCCGCAGATCCTCACTTCCGGCTCGTCTCCAGCATCAGTGGGCGACTCGACTACATCGAGACGATCAGCCAGTGGCGCAAGCGGTTCGGCGAGCCGAGCTTCCGGAAGTACCTGCTCAAGCTCAGGCTCGTGCCGCGCTGGCTCACCAGCAAGGACTTCCGCCTCGCGTTCACGTCAGGGGTGAGCCCCAACAGCGTGTGCTTCGAGCGAGAGCTGCTCGACCACTTCCGGCTCGTCCTCGAGAAGCGCTGACCGACCGGGAACGGGCGCCCGCCCTCGGCGTCGACGCCGTGGGGACTACCCGTGCGAGGTCGGCGGATCGGTCGCGACGGCCGCGAGGCCGAGGGTCGCCCGCGCGGCGTTCATCGCCGCCATCTCCTGGCGCTGGACCCGCGCCATCGCCCGAGCGAGGCGGGCCACGGTCGCGTTCGTCCCGAGCGCGGCTGCTTCGTCCGCCATCGCGACGCCCGCCGCGTGGTGCCGGATCATCAGCTCCGAGAACAGGTCGTCGGCGGCGAGCTCGCGCGCCGCTCCGAGCCGGGTGATCTGGTCGGTGGTCGCCAACCCCGGCATCCGTCGGGTGCGGATCGGGTGTCCCATCCACTCCATCGAGACGCCGTCGCCGATCGTCTCGTGGTCGTCGACCTCGGAGAGGAGCGCGTTCATCTGGGCGACCTCCTGGCTCTGCTCGATCACGATCTCCCGGGCGTAGTGACCCATCGGTCCGTCGCCCCTCGCCTGGAGGTACTCGAAGCCGATCGTGATGGCTCCAGAATGGTGCTGGACCATGTCGTCGAGGAACCCGACATCGGCGTCGTTGAACGACGGAGCGTCGTCGCGTGCCACGAGCCACCCGCCGACCGCACCCGCGAAGACGAGGACGAGCGCGGCGAGGGTCAGACCGACCCGACCGGGTCGCCAGGCCGTGGCGCCGACGTCGGGCTCTGCTCGGTTCGGGTCCGTCATCTGGGAATCACCTTCTGCGCGCTCGTCGGGGCGGCGCCGGGAACGGACATCAGGACTCCGAGGGCGCGGGGGACACCGCGACGTTACCGTGACGATGTCGTGTGGTCGGTCGCGAGCGAGGCGGCGAGCGCCGCGCCCCACTCGCGGGCGTGCTTCACCTCGTCGGGCTCGAGCTCGGTGTCGGTCGTGATCAGGAACGACCGTGGCTCCGCGACCTGGTGGCAGTGGAGCTTTCGGAGCCGACGGGCGATCCCCTTCGACGCGCGACCCGTCAGTGCCACCGGCAGGTCGACCCTCGTGTCGAACGCCGCCGCCGCCACGTCGAGTCGGTGGAGCGAGTCGAACCACTCGCGCAGCCCGGGGCCTTCCGCGTCCGGATCCAGCGTGAGCCCGCTGTCGGGCTCGTTGGCCTGGCGGACCGCCTCCTCGCGCGTGGACTCGCGGCTCATGCCGTGGACATGGGTCGGCCCGCCGACCACGAGGAGATCCGTGCCGGACTCGAGCGCCGCGGCTGCGTCATGGACGGGGACGACGACCACCTCGTCCAGCCCGGCCGCGTCCCGGAGGCCGCCGCCGATCGCGTCGGCGATCAGGTGCGTGTTGCCGTACATCGACTCGTAGACCACGACTGCGCGCATGACGTCTCCTTGCTCCTCGCCGCTCCACGGCGAACGTACGTCCGAGGGCTCGGGGGTCGTAGGGTCCAAGGTCACCTGCCCGGGTTCCGTCGGTCCTCCACTGCCTGCCGTGGGTCAGCGTTCGAACCGTGGGGATCGATACGTCCCGGACAGCTCGCGCAGGGTCGGTGCCGTGTTCACGTCCGCGATGCGGGCTGCTGCTGCGTGATGCAGTGGATGCCCCCACCGCACTCGAACATGGGGCGAGCGTCAACCGGTTCCACCGTGCGGCCGGGGAACACGGTGGCGAGCGTCTCGCACGCGGCGTCGTCGTGGGCGGCGACTCCGAACGTCCCGACGAGGACGAACCCGTTGCCCACGTAGAAGTTCACGTAGCTCCAGTCGCCCGGTCGGCCCGGCGACGCGGATGCCGGCGGTGCGGTGAGCCGGATGACCTCGAGCCCGGCCGCCTGCAGGATCGCCGCGTTCTCCTCCGACACGGCGTGGTCCGGCGACGTCGGGTCCGGCTGGCGGTGGGCGACGACGACGCCGGGGCGTACGAACGCCGCGAGCAGGTCGACGTGGCCGCGGGTGCCCATCTCGTCGTAGTCGGCCGCGAGGCCGCGAGGCAGCCAGATCGCACGCGTGGTCCCGATGGTGGCCGCGAGCTCGGCCTCGATCGACGCCTTCGCCGCGTCAGGGTTGCGATCGGGATCGAGCTGCACGGTCTCGGTGAGGATCACCGTGCCCTCGCCGTCGACGTGGATGCCTCCGCCCTCGTTCACCAGCTCCGAGGAGAACCGTCGGGCACCTGCGCGCTCGATGACCGTGGCCGCGATCGCGGCGTCGCGCTCCCACGATGCCCACTCCTGGGCACCCCAGCCGTTGAACACCCAGTCGACCGCCCCGAGCACGCCGTCGGCGTCGAGGAGGAACGTCGGCCCGCTGTCGCGCATCCAGGCGTCGTCGATCGGTGCGACCAGGACCGCCACGTCCGGATCGAGCGCGTCCCGAGCTGCCACCGAGTCCTCGGTGTTCGCCACCACGGTGACGGGCTCGTACCGGGCGATCGTGTTCGCGACCTGCGCCCATGCTCGACGGGCTCGATCGAGGTCAGCGAAGTACTCGGCGCACGGCCAGGCCATCCACGTGCGGGCGTGCGGTGCCCACTCGGGTGGCATCCGGAACCCGGCCTCCCGCGGCGTCGCCATCGCTGGACGGTACCGTCTGCCGACATCGACCAGGAGGTGCGTGGTGGCGGAGACCGTGAAGCTCGAGGCGATCGACGACCACGTCGTGCTCATCACGATGAATCGTCCGGACCGGCTCAACGCCATGAGCTTCGAGTTCGCCGGTGACCTGCACGATGCCATCGACGACGTCGGGCGGGACCGCAGCTGCAAGGTCGCGATCCTCACCGGTGCCGGACGGGGCTTCTGTGCCGGCCTCGACCTGCGCGACTTCGGCACGCCACCGAGCCCCGGCGAGCATGCCCAGGCCCGGGTCGGCGTCGGGGGGCAGGAGTTCCTCGCCAACTTGATGATCGGGCTCCGGGCGCTTCCCCAGGTCGTCATCGCGGCGGTCAACGGACCGGCGTTCGGTGGAGGGCTCGCACTCGCGTGTGCGGCCGACATCCGCATCGCGTCCGACGAGGCTCGGTTCTGCTCGGCATTCATCCGAACGGGCCTCAGCGGGACCGACGTCGGTATCAGCTACCTGCTGCCGCAGATCATCGGGGGCGGTCGAGCGTTCGAGCTGATCGCGACCGGACGGGAGATCGACGCCTCTGAGGCCGAGCGCATCGGCCTCGTCACCCGCGTCACGACACCCGACGCACTCCTCGACGACGCGCGCTCGACTGCCGCGACGCTCGCGGGCTACACGACGACGGGGCTCACCCTGACCAAGGAGGCGTTCTGGCACAACGTGGCCAGCCCGAGCCTCGCCGGTGCGATCGCGCTCGAGAACCGCAACCAGAGGATCGCGGCCGACACGCCCGAGGTACGCGAGTACATGGCCGCGTACGCCGAGCGCCACCGGGCGCGGTCGTAACCGTCAGCCCAGGTCGACGAGGTGGGTGAGCGCCTCCATCTGCGCTACGGCATTCACATGCTCTCGACGGCGAACACGCGCTCACCCGCGCGCCAGGTCTCGACGACTGCGGGAGCCGGGCGCTCGAGATCCAGAACCACGAGGTCGGCGACCTTCCTCGGAGTGAGGGATCCTCGCTCGTGCTCCTGTCCACCCGCATACGCGGCGCCCGCGGTATACGCATGCAGCCAGTCGTCGAGCGGAACGCTCTGTTCGGGAGCGAATCGCAGCCCGGTCGACGTCGTGCGAGAGTATCCCTTCGCCGCGCACCACATCGGCGAGACCGGTGCGCAGGGTTCGTCACTCGAGCCCGCGAGTGGAACTCCGGCCTCGGCCATGCCGCCGAACGCGAGCCAGCGGTGATGGTCGAACTCGACGCCTCCCGACTGGATCCCCACGTGCTCGACAAAGCCGGGCTGGACCACTGCGACCGCGCCCAGTGCTTCCATCGCTGACCAGTGGTCGGAGCCGGTGACGCCCGCGTGTTCGATTCGGAACCGGTGATCGCCGTCACCGACGCGTGCCCGGGCCGATCTGAACAGCGCGAGCGCAGCGTCGACACCTGCGTTGCCGATCGCGTGGACAGCGATCCGGAACCCGGCATCGACCGCCGCGAGGCCACAGTCCTCGAGATCGTCCATGAGAATCCCGTACCGCAGCGAGGTTCCTTCGATCGACGTGTCGAGTGCGATCGCAACGCCACCGTCGGCGAAGAGCTTCATCGGCCCGACTCGGAACTGGTCGTCGCCGTCGCCGGTCGGAGGGCCGTCGAGGCGGTCGACATGGTCGTTGCGAAGGAGCGCTGCTGGGTGGGGCAGCCCGACGACCGAGACGGGGAGCAGCCGGTCCCGGGCCATCGACCGATACACGGCCTCGGCCTCCGGTGAGCATGCCGCGTCGTGCACCGCGGTGATCCCGTGTCGCCACAAGCCTCTGGCGTGCGCGGCGAGACGCTCGGGCCAGCGGTCGACGTCGGCGTAGGACGCCAACGATCGTGCATGCGCCTCGCTCCACGCGCGCTCGATGAGGAGTCCAGAGGGGGACCCGTCGTTCTCGCGCCCGATCTCGCCGCCGGAGGGATCTGCGCTGGTTCGCCCGATCCCGAGCTCGTCGAGGGCCGCTGTGCTCGCGATGCACTGGTGCAGTGAGTAGTGGGCGACGACGACCGGTCGGTCGACGCCCGCTGCATCCAGATCGTGACGGGTCGGCAGCCATCCGGTCTGCTGCTCGTCCCACCCGTGGAGTCGGACCCAGGTCGTGTCGGGATCATCCGCGGCCTGGCGCCTGATCGCGTCGGAGAGCTCGTCACGTGACCGGATCGTCGAGGCATCGCGCCAACACGGGTGGAGGGCGGCGACGGAGAGATGCTGATGGGCGTCGATGAACGCGGGCAGCAGCGTCCGTCCCGCGAGGTCGACGGAATCGGCGTCGGGGTACTGCTGCCGGAGCGCCGCATCGCCGACGGCCACGATCTGCTCGCCCTCGACGACGACGATCTCGGGATCCGGCGAGCCGGGATCCATCGTTCGGATGGGCCCGCCTCCGAAGATGCGCACCGGTCGTGGCGTCACGCGTGGCAGGAGCCCTGGGCGGTCGTGGGCGGCACGTCGAGCGCGGGGTTGCGGTCGAAGAACCCCACCGGTGACAGCAGGAAGCCGGTGTACTCAACCGGCATGACCGGCCAGTCCTCGGGGCGCACGAAGTGCGTGACCCCGAACGTGTACCAGAGCACGACGTCGGTGTCGGCGACGGACCGGTCCGCGACGGTCCACGCGGGGAGCCCGTCACCTCCTTCGTGCTGGTTGGGGTAGTCGCCCGCGGCGCGGCGCTCGTTGGCCACGTACGGCGTCACCCAGAGGTTGTGGCGCGCGAACCCCGCTCGGCGCCCGACGCTCGAGTCGGGTGCGGCGTGCATGGTCGGCGTCGACATCGTGGGGACGAGCTTGTACCCGACCGGGGCGCCGACGTGATTCGTCCGCTCCGGGTTCACCACCTTCCAGCTGCGCGCGACCGACGGGTTCACGTCGCGCTGGGCGGCGAGCTCGGAGTCGAGGAGCGTCGCCTTCTGGCGGAACGCGTTCGACCACGGGTTGTCCGGTCCGGCCGGGACCGGCTCGGCCTCGATCTCGTACACCCGGTTCGTGGGTCCGTCGACGTCGAGGTCGAGGCGGGCCGAGAACAGGTGCTGATGGTTGGGCGCCGCGAGCCCCGGCGCGATGAGGTTCGCGAACTCCGGGTCCTCGCCCGGCGGGACCGCCATCGGCGAGACGATCCCCGTGAGCTTCACCTCGAGCTGGATGTTCCCGTCGAGGTAGAAGTACCAGTAGAAGCCGTACTCGTAGTTGCCGACGGTCGCGATGAAGCTGACGACGAGCCGACGCGAGCGGCGGGTCTCGGTCGTGCCGCCGTGCAGGTCCTGGTGCTTCCAGAGGATCCCGTAATCCTCCTCGTGCATGCAGATGGCGTGCTCGACGGTGTACGGCTCGCCTTCCTCGGTCGCGAGCACCGCGTCGAAGTAGTGGATGACCCCGAGGCAGTCGCACCCGAGGGTCAGTGAGTTGGCCATGCGACCGAGGCCCCACTCGCCGGCGTCGAAGGCGTTCTTCCAGCCGTGCATCGGGCCCGGGTCCCCGTAGGGGACGACCATCTCGCTGATCGACGCGCGGTGCATCACGGGTCGGTCGCGGTCGCCGTCCCGGTAGGAGATGTCGTGCAGCGTGAGCCCCTCGTAGGGGTCGAAGCCGACGCGAAGACGCCACCTCTGCCACTCGACGAGGTTGCCGTCGACCGTGAAGCTCGCGCCCTCCGGCTGCGTGATCTCGATCGGGCGGAGGTCGTCGCGCATCGCGCCGACGTCTTCGGGGAGGTACGAGCCGCGCAACGGCGGGAACGGGGTCACCCCCATGTCCACCACCTCGAGGACCTCGTGGGCGCCCATGTCGAAGTAGACGATCAGCCCTTCGATGGGGCGCGCGTACCCGTTGTCGGTCTTCGACTCCCGGTGGTAGGAGATGCAGCGGCTGATCCGGCGTCCCGCTTCGTGCTCGGAGCCGAACGATCCCGCTGGCCACGGGTCGATCTGGACGAGGTCGAAGTCCTCGATGCCGCGACGGCGCAGCGCGGCCTGCCACTCCTCGTTCGCCCGGACTCCCGTGATCGCGGCGAACGCCTCGCCGAACAGCAGCGCGGGCCGCATCCCCTCGCGTACCGTCCACGAGCGCACGGCGCCGGCCGTCACCGAGACCACGACCTCGATCGCCTCGAGGCGGTCCCGTGGGACGACGAGGGCCTCGATCTCCCGCTCGAGCGCGTCGCCGTCCGCGTGCCGGGCGAAGTCCTGCTTGGTCGGCTCGTGGAGGCGCAGGTGCGCGAACACCATCCCGTCCTCGAAGCGGGCATCGCCGCGCACGAGCTGCGCGGCGCGTTGGATCTCCTCGCCGGTGACCATCGCGAGGGGGTGGGTCGCGGCGCTCATGATCCGGTCCGCTGGTCGAACGCGACCTTGATCGCCCCCGAGTCCGCCTGGGTGGCGAGCGCAGTGAATGCGGCCCGCCACTCGTCGAGCGGGAACGTGTGGGTGAGGAGCGCCCGGAGGTCCACCCGCCCGTCGGTCGCGAGGTCGAGGTAGTGCTGGATCCCGTGCTGGCGTATGCCGTCGACCTCTTCGACGCCGAAGGCGTTGGAGCCGACCCACGAGATCTCCTTGAAGTACAGCGGGGTCCACTCCCACGGCGTGTGCCCGTGCACGCCCGCCTTCACGAGGGTGCCGTGCGCCTTCAGGAGCCGGACCGACGCTTCAAGGCTCTCCCGCTTCGAGACGGTGTCGTAGACGACGTCGATGCCGCCCGGGTACGCCATCGGGAGGTCGTGGTGCCCGTGGAGCACGCCACCCGACCAGGCCGCGGCGGCCTCGATGAGCTCCTTGACCGGCTCGTGAGCGAAGACCTCGTGTGCGCCGAGCTGGCGGGCGAGTGCCGCCTGCGACTCGAAGCGGGCCACGACGCCTACCTCGACCTCGGGGTACAAGGCCCGAAGGATCGCGACCGCGCACGACCCGAGCGCGCCGGCGCCGTACACGAGCACCTTCCCGTCGGGGGGCGGGCGGTGGCGCGTGATCGCATGCAGCGACACGGCGAACGGGTCGGCGAGTACGGCCAGCTCGTCGGGGATCGCGTCGGGGACCTTGAACAGCATCGAGTCGTGCGCGGGCATGAGCGTCGCGTAGCCGCCCGAGGCATCCGTCGAGGTCCCGGTGTGGATACCGGGCGCGATGGGTGGCGCAGTGAAGTTCCAGCAGAGGCTGAGATCTCCCGACGCGCACGCCGGGCAGATCGGGGACACACCGCGGGGGGCACACGAGAGCCAGGGGTTGAGCACCACGCGATCGCCGAGGTCGAGGCCTTCTGCCTCCGGGCCGAGGGACGTCACCTCGGCCACGACCTCGTGGCCCAGCACCTGCGGGAACGATGTGAAGTCGATCATCGGGTTGTCGACGCCCATGTCCCCCCAGTCGAAGAACACCTGCTTGGAGTCCGACCCGCAGATCCCGGTGAGGCGGGGCTCGGTGACGACCCAGTCGGGGAGCAGGAACCCGGGATCGTCGACCTCGAGCAGACGCATCGGTGTCTGCGCGAGCGCGAGGAGCAAGGGGTTGTCGGTGTCCGGGGCGGGAACGGGTTCGGGCTCGGTCCCGTAGAGCAGTGCGCGCACGTTGGGTCTCCTCGGTCGCCGCAACGTACGAGCATGGGCTGCGAACGGTCAACCGGGGCGCCGGTCGCCCGGTGCGCAATACTGGCCCGAGCCCCGCCGGGCGTCGCGTCCGGCCGTCGAGAACGAGGTTGGCGTGCGATTCGCCGGGAAGACCGTGGTCGTCACCGGTGCCGGTGGATTCATCGGTAGCCATGTCGTCGAGCGACTCGTCCGCGAGGGGGCGACCGTCCGGGCCGTCCTCCGCTACACGTCCCGGGGACAGCGGGGAGCCCTCGATCTCGTGCCCGCCGACGTCATGGAGGCCGTGGAGCTCACGCTCGGCGATGTCCGCGACTTCGACGCCGTCCGTGAGGTGATGCGCGGGGCCGACGCCATGCTGCACCTCGCGGCCCTGGTCGGGATCCCCTACTCCTATGAGCATCCGCAAGAGGTGATCGACACCAATGTCGTCGGCACGTCCAACGTGCTCCTCGCCGCCAAGGAGCTCGGATCGCTCGAGCGGGTCGTGCTCACGTCCACGAGCGAGGTGTACGGGTCGGCGCTGCGCGTCCCGATGGACGAAGAGCACCCGCTTCAGGCGCAGTCGCCGTACTCGGCGACCAAGATCGCAGCGGATGCACTGGGCCAGAGCTTCCAGCGCTCGTTCGGGATCCCGGTCACGATCATCCGGCCGTTCAACGCGTACGGGCCTCGTCAGTCAGCACGCGCGGTCATCCCGACGATCATCGCCCAGGCCGTCAGCGGATCGGCGTTGAAGCTCGGCTCCGTCGCGACCACGCGTGACTTCACGTTCGTCGAGGACACCGCGCAGGCCTTCCTCCAGATCGGCGCCTCCGACGCCGCCGTCGGCGAGGTCGTCAACGCAGGGTCTGGCCGTGAGATCGCGATCAGCGACGTCGTGAAGAAGGTGGCGGAGATCACCGACCGCGAGCTCGATGTCGAGACCGATGCGCAGCGCGTCCGCCCCGAGGCCAGCGAAGTGTCGCGGTTGCTCTCGGACAGCTCGAAGGCCGAGCGCCTCGCCGGATGGCGGGCCGAGACCTCCCTCGACGACGGACTCCGACGCACGGTCGACTGGATTGGCGAGCACATCGACCTCTACCGCCCGGACGAGTACGCGGTATGAAGGCCGTCATCCTCGCGGGAGGCAAGGGAGCCCGGCTGCGCCCGTTGACGTACACGATCCCCAAGCCGTTGCTGCCGATCGGCGAGAAGCCGATCCTGGAGGAGATCATCGATCGTCTCCGCGACGACGGCTTCGAAGAGATCATCATCGCGGTCGGCTACCGCGCCGAGCTGATCGAGACGTACTTCCGCGACGGTTCCCACCTCGGGGTCCACATCGAGTACGTGCGCGAGACGACCCCACTCGGCACTGCCGGCCCGCTCGCCCTCGTGCGCGACTCGTGCGCGCTCGACCCCGAGGAGTCGCTGCTCGTCATGAACGGCGATCTCCTCACCGACCTCAAGATGAGTGGGTTCCTCACGTCGCACCGGGAGTCTGGTGCCGACTTCACCGTCGCGACGCGCGAGTTCGTGCTTCAGCACCCGTACGGCGTGATCCATCACGACGACGGGCGGATCACCGACATCGTCGAGAAGCCGACCGTCACTGACACGGTGAGTGCGGGGATCTACGCGCTCCAGCCGTCGGCCCTCGAGGGGATCCCCGCCGGAGAGATCTTCGACATCCCAGCCCTGATGAACCAGCTCCTCGCGGCGGGTAGGCAGGTCGCGGCGTACTCGTTCGACGAGGCCTGGCTCGCGATCGACGGTCACGAACAGCTCGAGGACGCAGGGCGCATCCTCGCGGCGCGCGACGGCTGAGCACGCGGCGTTCGCCAGCCTCGAAGTCGGAGGGGCGTCGTATACTGCTGCCCGCATGAAGCTGTCGATCGTCATCCCGGTTCGCAACGAGCGAACGACGGTCGCCGAGCTGATCGAACGCGTCCAAGCAGTCGACTGCGGGATGCCGAAGGAGCTGATCGTGGTCGACGGCGCGTCGACCGACGGCACCCGAGAAGCACTGCTCGCCCTGCCGAAGTCCGACGAGCTCGCGCTGGTGCTCGAGGACGAGGCGCGAGGAAAGGGACGCGCCGTGCGGACCGGGTTCGCCCGCGCGACCGGCGACATCGTGATGGTGCAGGACGCCGACCTCGAGCTCGAGCCGAGTGAGATCCCGACGTTGCTCGCGCCGATCCTCGACGGTCGCACTGACGTCGTCTTCGGATCGCGCTTCAAGGCGCGCGGCAAGGGGACCACGCCCTGGATCGGCTATATCGGCAACTTCAGCTTGACCTGGGCCGCGAACATCCTCTTCTTCACCCATCTCACCGACATCCTCACCTGCTACAAGGTGCTACGCACGGAGGTGGCTCGGTCACTCGATCTGCAGTGCAACGGGTTCGACCTCGACGGGGAGATCACCTGCCGGATCCTTCGCGACGGGCACGACATCGTCGAGATCCCGGTGACCTATGACCCCCGTTCGGTCGACGAGGGCAAGAAGCTCAGCCCATCGGTGGGATGGAGCGTTCTGCGGGCGATCGTCCGCACCCGCTTCTCGTCCCCTTCGTCGCGAAGGTCCACGCGAGACTCGGGCGCGCCGGTCGCGACGCCCCCGTCGGTTCCGGTCGCGCCACCCGACGTCGACGTCTGACGTCACTTCCGAGCCCCGGCCCGATACCGTGCCCCGATGCGGAGGCGCGCTACCGCGGCGGTGATGCTGATCGCGAGCGGGATGACGCTCCTCACGGCTGGGCCGGTCTCGGCGATCCCCGACGGCTTCGTCAGTGGCCGCGAGCACGAAGTGCGGGTTCGGCCGGTGCTCGCCGAGGTTCCGGCACTCCGAGACCGACTCGGCAAGAGGGCTCGCGGCGCCGCCCGGGAGACCATCCGGGGATGTGACCCCGCCGCGGTGCTGGCCCTCGACGGGATTCCGACGACCCCGCGAGCGGACGACGACCCTTCGGCATGTGTCGTCGTCGGGCGCACCGATCAGCGGCGCCTGCCGCGCTTGCTGCTCGGCCCCGCAGTCCTGTCAGGGAGCGACCTCGGTCGGGCGAGACCCTCGACCGCAGATTCGGGCGCCGATCGGATCCGAGTGGAGCTGGCCGAGCGGGGTCGCTCGCGCTGGGCGTTCCTCGCCGAGCAAGTGGCGGGCGCGCCGCTTGCGTTCACGCTCGACGGCTCGGTCGTCGGCGTCGCCCCGATCACGACAACCGCCGAAGGCAACGCGTCGATCACGTTGACGTCGCGCCGGGCCTTCGAAGACGTCGACGAGATCGTCGATCACATCGACCAGGCCCGGAGCGAGGAGGTGATCGAGCTGGCGCGAATGGCGGCGATGTCGGCCGACGGCCGCGCCGTCTTCGCCGATGCACAACCGCGCGTCGACGAACGCACTCGCTTCGCGCTCGATTGCCCGATCGACGAGGCGGCGAGCTCGGTGGTGCTCGGCTGCTACAGCGCTGGCCGCATCTTCGTGCTGCGGGTCGACCGCGCCGACCTTGCCGGGGTCATGACCGTCACCTCGGCGCACGAGATGCTCCATGCCGCGTACGCCCAGCTCGACGTCGCGGAGCGCAAGCGCGTCGACGGCCTCATCGACGACTACCTGAACGCTCCCGATCCGCGTGTCACCGAGGCGCTGGCGGAGTACGAAGCGATCCCGGGAGCCGATCTCGACGACGAGGCACATTCCCTGGTGGGTACCCTCGTTCGCGACCTTCCCCGACCGCTCGAGCGGCACTACGCCCGGTACTTCGACGGTCGCGTCGCGGTCGTCGACGCATTCGAGGCCTACCGCCACGTGTTCGACGAGCTCCAGGCGACGTACGAACGCCTCGCGCAGGAGGTCGCCGCGCTGTCGGCAGAGCTCGCCGGTCTCGACGCGCAGGTTCGGGCGGCGAGCGCCGAGTCGGATCGGCTCTTCCGCGACATCGAGTCGCTGCGAGCGCAAGGGCGCGTCGACGAGTCGAACGCGCTCGTCGGGCCGCAGAACGCGGCGGCAGCACGCGCCAACAGCCTGGCGGCTCGGTACAACGCCCTCGTGGCCGACCACAATGCCAAGGTCGACGAGCTGAACACCGCTGCGTTCAACGTCAATGCCGCGTACGAGTCGCTGACGCCCATCGAGACGTCAGGGTCCTAGCGACGCGACGTACGATCGCCGACATGCCTCCGCCGACTCCGACGATCGTCACCGATCCCGGCGACGTCGGTCCCGAATGGCTGACCGACGTGCTCCGGGGCGCGGGTCACGACGTCACCGTCGTCGCGGTCGAGCGGGAGCCGGTGGGGACCGGGCAGATGGCGCACAACGAGCGGTTCCGCATGCGGTTCGCCGGCGACGCCACCGATGTGCCGCAATCGGTCGTCGGGAAGTTCCCGTCGCCGAGCGACATGAGTCGGGCCGCCGGGGCAGCCGGGGGGTATCGCAATGAGGTCCGCTTCTACACCGACCTCGCCGAACGCCTCGCGGTGCGAACGCCGCGCTGCCTCTACGGGGCGGTCAACGATGCGAGCACCGAGTTCACCTTGATCCTGGAGGACCTGGCCCCGGCTCGACAGGGAGACCAGATCGAGGGGTGCACCCCGGGGCAGCTCGTGGACGCCGCGGTGAACCTGGCCGGGCTCCACGCGTCCATGTGGTGCGATCCCACCCTTCGCGACATCGACTGGATCAACAGCGCGGTCGGCGACCAGACCGTGATGATCGTGCAGCTCTTCGTGCCGATGTTCCTCGAGCGCTACGCCGATCGGCTGTCGCCCGACGCGAAGCGGGTCCTGCAGCGCTTCGGTGAGGGGGTCGAGACCTGGCTCGCGAGCGAGTCCGAGCGCTTCACCGTGGTGCACGGCGACTACCGGCTCGACAACCTCATGTTCACGGAGCCCGGCTCTGAGCACCCGGTCGCCGCGGTCGACTGGCAGACCATCTCCATCGGCTGTGGGGGGCGCGATCTCGCCTACCTGCTCGGGACGAGCGTGGATCCCGCGGTCCGACGGGACGTCGAGGACGACGCGCGGAGTGCCTACCTCGACCGACTCCGCGACCTCGGTGTCGACGGTTACTCGGCGGCCGACCTCGCGGTCGACGAACGCCACGGCTCGTTCCAGGGGCCGTTCATCACGATGCTGGGCGCGATCGCGGTGGGTCAGACCGAGCGCGGCGACGACATGTTCATGGCCATGGCCGAGCGCAGCGTCGCCCAGGTCGTGGACCTGGGCGCCCTCGACCTCCTCGGCTGACCGTCGCGTCCCGGTCCTGCGCCGGGTCGTCAGGCCCGCGCGGCGCGATACGCGTCGACCACCGGAGCGAGCTCTCCCGGCGTTGCGCCGTGGAGGATGACGGCATCGCACCCCAGGTCGAGCTGACCGACGACCGCATCGGCGCATGCTTCGGCCGAGCCGACCGCCGCCGGTGCAAGCCACTCCGAGGGGATGAGCGTCGCGATGTGCTCGAGCTCCTCGGTGGTCGCGGTGGCGTCGATGCCACCCCGGATGCCCGTGACCACTGTGTCGGCGCGGAAGCGCTCGAGCGGAGTCTGATCCCATCCGTTCGTCGCAACGAGCAGGTCTCCGTATCCCTGGAGGTAGGTGGCAAGACGACCGACCGTCTTGCGGAGACGCGCGTCGGGCGCGAGGTGGTCGCCGATCGTGGCGAAGCACGACCACACCCTCACGGACTCGGGGTCGCGCCCGGCTCGCTCGGCCGCAGTCTTGACGGTGGTGACCGCGCGCGCGGTGGTCTCGTCGGTGAAGTAGGTGTGCAGGATGACCTCATCGAAGCAACGACCGCCGAGCGCGAGCGAGTTCGGTCCGAACGCCACGAGCCCGAGGGGGATGGCGTCGTCGAAGGTCGCGTCCAGGTGGAGCACCGGCCAGGAGCCGGCTGGACCGTCGTGTCCGAGGATCGCTTCCCCGCGCCACAACCTTCGCAAGAGGCCGACGAAGTCCTCGATCTGTGCGGTCGTGATGCGACCGAACCCGAACGCGTCCTGCATGGGCGCGATCCCACGTCCGAGTCCCAACATGAACCGACCGCCAGTGAGCCGGTGCATCGTCGTCGCGTGCGCCGCGGTGACCATCGGGTGGCGAAGGTTGTGATTGGTCGCGGCGGTTGCGATTCGGATCCGTTCGGTGACGGCGCCCGCCGCCCCCGACAGTGTCGCCGACTCCTTGATGTTGAATCGCTCGGAGATGAACGCAGTGCCGAGTCCCATGACCTCGCCTTCGCGAGCCTCGGCGATCAGGTCACGTGGGGAGTCGGGCGCGCCGGCGAGGAGGTAGAAGCCGAGCTCGTCGGACACCGGGGGGTCTGTCATGCGAACGATCCTCGCACAGGGTCGGTCCGACGGAGTCGTGCGGAAACGGGGCGAGAGAAGGCGATCGGTCGCAGAACGACGCCCTCGGGGTCCCTCGCCGGTAAGGTGAAATCGAAGCGTGCCACCACCGTTTCACGCCGAAACCCGTTCTGTCGTCCTTCGCGCGCCCATGAGGAGATCACGTATGCGTCGCTCGGCGAGGCTTGCCGGAGTCGTGCTGACCGCTGCGGTGCTGGTCGGTGTGCTCCCGACGACGTCGGCCGTCGCCGCTCCCATCGATGACCTTCGGACCCAGGCGGCCGCGCTCGAGACGCAGATCGCCGAGACCGGCGCACGCGTCGCGGCGCTGGGCGAGCAGCTCAACGCTGCGCAGCTCGCGCTCGACGAGGCCCAGGTCAAGATCAACGACGCAGAGGTCCGCATCGCCGCCGCGAGGGCAGAGAGCGCGCGACTCGTCGGACTGGTGCGCGATCGGATGGCGTCGATCTACCGCCGTCACGGTCTCGGCCCGACAGCCTCTCTCGACTTCTCGAGTGCGACTGACGCGAACATCCGCTCGCAGTACGCCGAGGTGACGACGCGCCGCGACAACCGGCTCCTCGACCAGCTCGATGCCGCACGGGACGACCTCGCGGTCCAACGTACCGACGCGAGTCGAGCTCGAGCTGATGCCCAGACGCAGCGCGACGCGCTGGCCGCGACGAAGGCCGAGGCCGATGCCGTGGCAGCCGAGCAGCAGGGCCTGCTCGATCAGGTCCAGGGTGAGCTCGGGGCACTCGTACGTGAGGAGCAGGCCCGGCGGGAAGCTGCCGCGGCGGCCGCCGTTCCGAAGGACAGTGGCAAGGGCTGGTCGGGCCCCGTCCCGAACCCGTCTGGTGGCGCCGGCGCGGCTGTGGCGTTCGCGCTCGCCCAGGTCGGGAAGCCCTACCAGTACGCGGCGTCGGGTCCTGACTCCTACGACTGCTCCGGCCTCACGAAGCGGGCCTGGCAGGCCGGCGGGATCTCCTTGCCGCACTACTCCGGGGCCCAGGCAAAGATGTTCCCGGAGGTGCCGCTGAGCCAGCTCCAGCCCGGCGACCTCATCACCACGAGCACCTGGCCGGCGCACATCGGCATCTGGGTCGGCGGCGGGTACGTGCACGCGACCCACACCGGCGACGTGATCCGTCACATCTCGGGCGCCGGATCGGTCAAGGCCGCCGTCCGTCCCGGCTGATCGCCCCGGCTCCCCGACCCGACCCGGTGGGGCCGCGATCGGTCATGATTGGGCCATGCCTGACGTGACGCCCACGGAAGCCGAGCTCCCGCTCATCATCTCGGTCGACGACCACGTCCTGGAGCCACGGGACCTCTGGCAGCAACAGCTCCCGGCCGACGTCCGCGATCGCGGGCCCAAGGTCTCGCGCGAGCGGGTCCGGCTGGTGTTCGAGGGTGGCCACTACGGGTTCGAGCGCGACGACGAGCACGGCCAGTGGTGCGACGTCTGGACGTTCGAGGACCTGATGATGCCGACCGGACTGCTCCATGCCCCCGCCGGCATCCCGCGCAAGGAGCAGCGCAACGTCCCGGCAGTGTACGAGGACTTCCGCGAGGGCACCTACGACCAGGCCGCGCGACTCGCCGACATGACCGAGAACCACGTCGAGGCGGCGATCAACTTCCCTAACATCTTCCCGCGCTTCGCGGGGCAGGGCTTCGCCGAGCGGTCCGACAAGGAGCTCGCGCTGGCGTCGCTGCGCATCTACAACGACTGGATGATCGACGACTGGTGCGGTGGCGACGCCCGCGGCCGGCTCATCCCGCTCACACTGGTCCCGCTCTGGGATCCCCAGCTCGCGGCCGAGGAGGTCCGGCGGTGCGCCGCGAAGGGGAGCCACGCGATCGCGTTCAGCGAGAACCCGTCGGCGCTGGGCCTGGCGACCATGTACTCCGGGGGCTGGGATGTCCTCTGGCAGGCGTGCGAGGAGGCCGAGACCACCGTCTCGATGCACATCGGGTCGTCGTCCAAGATGCCCTCGACGTCCCCCGACGCGCCGCTCGCGACGTCGATGTCGCTCTACGCACAGAACGCGCAGGGGTCGCTGTGCGACTGGGTGTTCTCGGGGACGCTGGATCGCTTCCAGGATCTCAAGATCACCTATGCCGAGAGCCAGGTCGGCTGGATGCCCTTCCAGCTCGAGCGCATGGACAGCGTCTGGCGCGACGGCGTGGGCGGGGTGGACCTCAGGGTGGCACCGAGCGAGCAGGTGCGGGGCCGAGTGTTCGGCTGCGTGTTCGACGATCTCCACGGCCTGAAGTGCCGTGACGACGTCGGGCTCGAGCAGATCCTGTTCGAGACCGACTACCCGCACTCCGACGGGACGTACCCGCACTCCCGCAAGATCGCCCGAGAGCTGTTCGCGGCCGCCGGGATGAACGCCGAGGAGTGCCATGCGGTGCTCCGGGGCAACGCGATCGTCGCCTACGGGCTCGACCGCTTCGGTATCCGTTCCTAGCGTCACGACCGACGCGAGCACCAGAGCCCAGGAGGCTGCACGTGGAGTTCGGGATCTTCCTCAACGGCTACACGCCCGGGCCCGCTGCCCACAGCAGCGAGGCCGAGCACACCGAGCTCATGCGCGAGCTCGACTACGCCGTCGCCGCCGACCGGCACAACTGGAAGTACGCGTGGTTCGGCGAGCACCACGGACTCACCGAGTACAGCCACATGTCGGCGAGCGACGTGCTCATCGGCTACTCGGCAGCCCGCACCGAGCGCATCCACCTCGGATCAGCGATCGTCTCGCTCTCGCCGCGCAAGGAGCACCCCGTCCGCCACGCCGAGCGCGCCGCGATGCTCGACCACATCACGGACCACCGGTACGAGTTCGGCACCGGCCGGGGGGCAGGGAGCCACGAGGTCGCGACCTTCAACATCCTCGACGTGAGTACCACCAAGGCCGAGTGGGCCGAGGTGAT
>JAWOIO010000227.1:0-22967 GCA_046484625.1 Acidimicrobiia bacterium | reverse complement strand
ATCCCCGCGAACGACGTCGCGGCCGTGTCCTCGCTGGTGGCCGACGAGCGAACCGCGACGACCGAGTCGCGGCCGAGCTCGTGGTAGGCGGCAAGGATCTCGGCGCGCAGGGCCTCGGGCATCCCGGCACCGACGACCAGGGCCCGGAGGCGCTCGGAGGCGGCGTCGAGCGCCACCGGGTCGTCGACGTCCACGCCCATGGCCTCCTCGTGGAGACGTGCCCGGACACCACCCGCGTCCATCGCACGGAGATACGCCCCCGCGGTCACGACGAACCCGGGCGGCACCAGGAACCCCGCTGCCGCCAACTCCCCGAGATTGGCCCCCTTGCCCCCGGCGACGGACGTGTCGTCGCGCCGTAGGTCCCTGAACCAGGCGATGCTGGTCACGACAGTCCCGTCGATCCGCTGGTCAGCGCTACCCCGTCTCCTTCTCCTTGTCGGCGTCCTGCTGGAGGCGCTCCCCGAGCTCGGAGAGCGTGACGCCCACCGCCCGCAGCAGCGCCGAGCCGGCCTCTTCCGTCTCCTCCCGGATCTTGGGGTCCCGCAAGGACTCCCCGATCGCCTGGGCGGTACCGCTGACCGCGCCACGGACCGCCTGCACCGCGCGCTCGAGCGACTTCTGCGACTGCTCGCTCCCCGTCGCGGCCGTCTCGTTCACCTTCTCGTAGTCCTCACGGAATCGCTTGCCGATGTCCGCGAACTCCTCACTGAAGGCTGCCCACGCCTCGCGCGTGGGGCTCGGCGTCTTCGCTGGCTCTGCACTCATGGTGATGGATCCTTCCTTGTCGGCTGGCGTGGCCTTGTCGGCTGGCATGGCCTTGTCGGCTGGCATGGCCCTGACGGCTGGATGTGCCCATCGTCGCAGTTCTCGTGGATCGGACCCAGGGGCGAAGGTCACGACCCGGGTGGTCGCACACCCTCGGGGCGCCTCCCGACGGATCGATCAGATCCCACTGGGGAACGTCTCGGGTGGCTCACCGCGATCCCATCGGCTCGTGCGTTCGAGGGGCTCGAGCGCCCGGGTCCGATCGAGGTGGACCACGGCGTCGAACTGCTCGGCGAGGTGAGCCGCGAAGTAGTGGCTGGCACGCTCGGTCTCAGGTCGGTAGATCACGCCGATGGCCCGTTCCAACCGAGGAACCGCGAGCAGGTCGTGTACCGCCGGCTGCCCGGTCTCCAGCCACGCGGCATCGAGCCCCGCGCCATGCAACATGGCCTCGTGGCTGCCCGCGAGCGCGGGTCGCACGCGCTTGCGTTCGGCGGGCCCACCCCAGTCCGAGGCCGCGGTGACCGTCCCGTCGAAGGTCGTGAGCCCCACGAGCAGGCAGTCGGAACGGTAGCGCTGTCGGGCCAGCTGGCCGACGTTGAGCTCCCCACGACCGTGCATCTCCGTGGCCCGGGCATCGCCGACATGTGAGTTGTGCTCCCACACGACGACCTTCGCCCGCGGGACCTGGCGATCGAGATGCTCAGCCAGCGCATCGAGCGTCCCGGCCATGTGGCGGTCTCGGAGGTTCCACGACGAGACGTCGGCCCGGTACATCTGCTGGTAGTACTCCTCGGCGTTGCGAACGACACGCGCGTTCTGCTCGGCGAAGAAGTACTCGTCCTCGGCGATCCAGCCGTCTCGGCGGAGGTATCCCTCGGCCCGGCGTCGGAGCTCGATCAGCTGCGCGACGACCTCGTTCTCACACGGGAGCGAGCCGCGGAACGCGAGCGCGTATCCGTAGGCCTGCCCCTCAGCGCCCACGTGGTCGAAGCACGAATAGCGGTGTCGGGCCCGCGAAGCCTCGGCCGGATCGACACGATCGAGGTACGAGACGACTGCCTCCATCGAGGTGCGCAGGCTGTAGAGATCGAGGCCGTAGAAGCGTGCCTTCAGCGCCGGGTGCGCAAGCGCGTCGTTGCGGGCCCGGAGCCAGTCGACGAACCCGAGCACGTCGCGGTTTCGCCACATCCATGCGGGGAATCGCTTGAAGTCGCCGAGCGCGGCGTCGGCGCTCGTATCGTTCGTGAGACCCAGCACATAGCGGTTGACGCGATAGGCATCGGGCCAGTCGGCTTCCACCGCGACTGCCGTGAAGCCGCACTCATCGATCAGCCGACGCGTGATGCGGGCGCGCTCCCGATAGAACTCATGAGTGCCGTGTGAGGCCTCCCCGATCAGCACGAACCGCCGATCGCCCACCAGGTCGAGCAACCCGTCGTAGTCGCCGCGCTCCCCCACGACCGGCCGCGCGAACTCCCCGATCGAGGTCTCGGGCCCGCGGGATCGCAGTCGCCCCGGCGTCGCCACCATGGGTCGATCGTCGCCCGCCAGCCGCGCGCCGACCAGGGACCATCGTCATCAATCCGCGGCCGTGGGGCCCCCACTCGGCCAACGTGCCGGGCACGTCGGCCCTGGCGAATTGGTGCGGCCAGGCGCGCCCCGAGCAGGATCGCCGCGATGGCCCCGGGCACCGAGCACCTCGCCGACGGCCTGGCGAGATGGCTGGCGGATCGCCGCGGCGTCGACCGGGTGGTCGTCGACGAGCTCGAGCGGCCGTCGGCCGGGTACTCCGCGCTCACCATTCTCTTCCGCGCCCGTTGGGAGGCCGACGGCTCGGCCGCCGAGCATCTGGTCCTGCGCATGGCGCCCCCGGAGGCGGGACTCTTCCCGGTCTATGACCTGGTCGTGCAGCACGCGGCGCAGTCCGTCGCTGAGGCAGCCGGGGTGCCGATCGCCGCGCCCCTCGAGCTCGAGGTCGACCCCCGGTGGCTCGGCGCACCCTTCCTGGTGATGCCCCGCATCGACGGGCACATCGTGAGCGAGGTCGCGGCGTTCGACCCCTGGGTGGACGCACTCGGAACCGCGGAACAGGCCGCGCTCCACACCGCCTTCATCGATGTCCTCGGGCGCATCCATGGCGCTGCGGTCGAGCCGGCGGCAGCCGGGGGTGTGCCCGCGCGGGACGACGCGGCGGAGCTCGCATACTGGGACGGCTACCTCCAGTGGTCGTCCGACGGTGACCCACTCCCGGCGCTCACCGATGCCCTCGACTGGTGCCGGACCCACGCGCCGTCGCCTGCATCGCGTCCGCCGGTGCTCTGCTGGGGGGACGTCCGCCTCGGCAACGTCGTGTTCGGTGGCGATCTCCGAGTCCGCGCCGTCCTGGACTGGGACATGACCGTCATCGGGGCCCGTGAGCACGACGTCGCCTGGTTCACCGCGCTCACGACGACGATCACGTCGTTGACGGGCCAGACCGTCGAGGGGTTCCCCGACCGGGACGGCACGGTCGCCGAGTACCAGGAGCGCACCGGCCACGAGCTGCACGACCTCGACTGGTACGAGACGTTCGCGCTCGTCCGGAGCACCGCGATCATGACCCGCATCGGGCTGCTCGCACGCGCCGACGGCGAGACGCCCTCGATGCCGGTCGAGGACAGCCCGATCCTCGACCTCCTGCGCGACCGGATCACGGGATCGTGACCGGACCCGACGACGGCGGGCTGGGACCGACGACCGTCGTCGACCTGCTCGCGGGGCGGGCCGTGGACGACAGCGACGGGATCGTCGTCGACGATCTCATCTGGACCTGGCGTGAGGTGGTGGCGGAGAGCGGACGGTGGGCGGCGGCGCTCGACACGCTCCGGCCCGCATCGGGGCCCTTCCACGTCGGGGTCCTCCTCGGCAACGTCCCCGCCTACCTGTTCGCGCTCTTCGGTGCCGCCCGTTCGCCCCGACGATCTGTTCCTCAACGTCGTCGACCGGTTCGAGGGCTACTACCCCAACCCCGAGGCCTTCGGCCGGTTCCTCGCCGAGCAGCCCGACCTCGGGACCAAGTGGGCTCCCCGCTACGTGCGCATCACGACCCTGCCCGTCGGCGCGACCAACAAGGTCGACAAGCGACCGCTGCGCGCCGAGCGGTGGTACACCGACGATCCCATCTACTGGCGTCCCGGCACCGGGGCCGAGTATCGCGTCTTGACGGCCGAGGACCTCACCGCGCTCGAGGCTCGGTTCCACAACTCCGGGCGCGCCGACGCGATCGGACGGCCATGACCGCGACCCACTACCCGGTCGACTTCTCGAAGCCGGGCGTGTTCGAACGCGCCGACTACTACGACCTGCTCGCGGGGCTGCGCGCCCGACCCGACCTCCCCGAGTACGAGCCCGGGGCGCGCCTGGTCGCACGGTACGCAGACATCCGCGAGATCAGCCGGGATCCCGGCCGCTTCTGCTCGGGCCGCGGTGTCCTGGTCAACGATCCCCTCCGCGAGGGTGGCCGCATCGAGGGCTCGATCCTGCACTTGGATCCCCCGCGGCACGGCGAGTACCGCCGGCTGCTCAATCGCGAGTTCACGCCGCGGGCCGTGGGGCGGATGGAGGGCCGGGTCCGGGAGCGCACCCGATCGCTGCTGGACGCGATCCCCCGCGGCGAGATCGTCGATGCCGTCGACGTCCTGGCGGCACCGCTCCCCGTGATGGTCATCGCGGACGTCCTCGGCGTCCCCGAGGACGAGCGCTCCGAGTTCCGACGGTGGTCCGACGCGACGATCCTCGCTTCCGACGGGCGGTCCGCGCTGCCCCCCGACGCGATGCAGTCGGTGATGGAGCTCCACGCGTTCCTCCAGGAGCACGCCGAGCGTCAACGTGCCGATCCCGGCGACGACGTGGTGTCGCTCCTCGTCCGGTCAGAGATCGAGGGCGCGCCGCTGTCAGCGGGCGAGCTCGTGACGTTCAACCTCTCCCTGCTGGTCGCGGGCAACGAGACGACCCGCCACCTCATCTCCGGGGGCCTGCTCGCGCTGGCCGAGCACCCCGACCAGCGGTCCCGCCTCGCCGCGGAGCCCGCCGCGATCCCGGGCGCGATCGAGGAGTGCCTCCGTTGGGTCACGCCCATCCAGCAGTTCGGCCGCACCGTCGTGGAGGACACCACCGTCGGGGGTGTCGACGTGCACGCGGACGAGTTCCTCCTGATGCTCTACGCGAGCGGGAACCGCGACGAAGCCGCGTTCGGGCCGCCGGCCGCCAGATTCGACGCGTTCCGTCCCGCCACCACCCCGAACCTCGCGTTCGGCTTCGGCGAGCACCTGTGCCTCGGCGCCGCCCTCGCCCGCCTCGAGGGCCGAGTCCTCCTCGAGGAGCTGCTCGATCGCGCCCCCGACTACGAGGTCACAGGACCGGGTGAGCTCGCTCGCTCCAGCCTGGTGCGCGGCTTCGAGCACCTCCCGATCCGGCTTCCCTGATCCGGCTTCCCTGACCCACGTCCCCTGACCCACTGGAGAGGTTCAGTCGTGGTCGGGCGTGTCGCACCCGTGGCACTCGAGCTCGAGGGTCACGTGCTCGATGCCGAACCGCTCCGCGAGCATCACCTTGAGTGCGTCACCGCGCTCCTGCGCCTCGTGCAGCGTCCCGGCATCCGCGAGCACGACGTGGGCCGAGAGCGCCGGGAGGTCGGAGCCGATCTCCCAGACGTGGAGGTGGTGCACGGCCTCGACCTCGGGTCCGGCCGCGAGTGCGGCTTCGACCTCGTCGACGTCGAGGTGGCGGGGCGCACCCTCGAGGAGGACGTTCAGCGCGTCGCGGAGCAGCCCCCATGCCGCCCAGGCCACCAGGACGCCGATCAGCACCGACATGACCGGGTCGAGCCAGTCGGCGCCGAGGGCGAGCACCCCGACCCCCACGATCATCACCCCGACGGAACCCGCCGCGTCGGAGAGCATGTGGAGCAACGCGCCGCGCAGGTTCAGGTCCCGTCCGGGCGCGCGCGCCAGCATCCACGCGCTCCCCAGGTTGACGAGGAGCCCGAGGGTCGCGACCACGAGGATCCCGATCCCCTCGACGTCGTGGGGCTCACCGATGCGGCGGGCGGCCTCGTAGAAGATCCACGCCGACGTGACCAGGATCAGGACGCCGTTCGCGAGGCCTCCGAGCGCCTCGGCGCGCCGCAGACCGAAGGTGCGACGCGCCGATGACGGACGGAGCATCAGTGACTGCGCCACCAAGGCGATCGCGAGCCCCGCGACGTCGGTCGCCATGTGCGCGGCGTCGGCGAGCAGCGCGAGCGAGTCGAACACGATCCCGGCGACGACCTCCACGACCAAGAACCCGGCGTTGAGGACCAAGGCGACCCAGAGGGCGCGCCGCACGAGCGCGCTGTCGCTCGTCGCGTGCCCGCCGTGGCCGTGCATCGATCCCAGTCTCGCCGATGCGCGGCCACATCGGAGCGGAATCCTCGACTAGGAATCACCCCATGGACGAGTTCCCGGAGGACTGGCAGCGGGCGGTCGCGGTCGTGGCCCACCCCGACGACCTCGAGTACGGGCTGGCCGGCGCCGTCGCGCGCTGGACCGGCCAGGGGAAGTCGGTCACGTACGTCCTCGTCACGAGCGGCGAGGCCGGCATCGACGGCATGGCGCCCGACCGCTGCGGTCCGTTGCGCGAAGAGGAGGAGCGGCGCGGCGCGGCCATCGTCGGCGTGACGGAGGTCGAGTTCCTCGGCCATCCCGACGGCGCCGTCGAGCACTCCATGGCGCTGCGCCGGGACCTCTGCGCGGCGTACCGCCGGCACCGCCCGGACATCGTGCTCACGATGCACTTCGGTCTCACGTGGGGCGAGGGCGGTCCCGTGAACCATCTCGACCACCGGATCGTCGGCCTCGCCGCGATCGACGCGTGTCGCGACGCCGCGAACCGCTGGCTGTATCCCGATCTGGGCGATCCATGGCAGGGAATCGGTGCCGCGTACGTCGCGTCGACCGACCCGACGACGCACTACGTGGACGTGACCGACACACTGGTCAAGGGGATCGCGTCGCTCGAGGAGCACCGGGCGTACATCGACGGGCTCGGCTCGGACTTCGACCCCACGACGTTCCTCACCGACTCCGCGCGCTCGGGCGGCGAGACAGCCGGATGCGACTACGCGGTGTTGCTCCGCCGGCTCCAGGTCTGACGCGCGGGGTCGGGCGTGTGTCGGCACCCGCTGGTGCTTCGCCTGACGGACGTCGCGCCAGGTGACCATCCGGCCCTGGTCCTCGTCCCAGAGCTTGAGGCGCGTCGCCCGGAGACCGTCCATGAACCCGACCGTGCGGGAACCGTGGAAGATGATCTCCTGGTCGTGTGCCCGCTGGAGGTTGTAGTTGGGGATCTTGGCGCTCAGATGGTGCACGTGGTGCAGGCCGATGTTGCCGGTGAAGAACTGCAGGATCTTCGGCAGCTTCAGGTAGGAGCTCCCGAGGAGCGCGGCATCCTGGTACGACCACTCGTCGCTACGGCGCCAGTAGACGTCGTCGAACTGGTGCTGCACGTAGAAGAGCCAGATCCCGACGCCGCCCGAGAGGAACACGAACGGCGCCTCGACGAGCAGGAACGCCCGCCAGCCGATGAGCAGGCACAGGCCGGTGATGACGGCAGCGAGCACGAGGTTCGTGGCCCACACGCTGCGCCGGATACGGGGCTTGGAGATGCAGGCCCAACGCGGCTCGAGGAGCATCGCGTAGATCGGGCCGAGCCCGAACATCACCGCGGGGTTGCGGTACAGCCGGTACGCGACACGTGTCGGCAACGACCACGACCGGTACTCGGCAACCGTGTACGTGGGGACGTCACCGATGAAGCGGCGGTCGAGGTCGCCGGCGGTCGCGTGGTGCACGGCGTGCTCGTAGCGCCAGCGCCCGAACGGAGTGAACACCAGCCACCCCAGGATCGTCCCGAGCCACGCGTTCGCGCGCTTGCCCGGGAGCAGCGACCCGTGCGTGCAGTCGTGGAAGAGGATGTAGGTGCGGAGCAGGAACCCGGCCGCCGGGACCGCAAGGGCCAGCGTGATCAGGTACGACACGTCGAGCGCCCAGTACATCAGCACCCAGAGGCACACGAACGGCACGACCGAGGTCGCGAGCGACAGCGAGGCGCGCCCGACGTCCGCTTTGGCGTAGGGGCCGACGATCTGCTGCCAGGTCCGCTCTTGCTCGAGGTCGCCGGAGGCGAGTGACGAGTCGAACGATGGGTCGTGCGTCGTGAACGATGGGTCGTCGGTTGTAAAGGTCAGTGTCTTCACCCAGTGAGCGTGCGCGGTCGAGGATCGGTTGGCGCGAGTCCCTCAGTGTACCCCGAGCTGCCTCCGCTGGCTCGGCACCGGGCGGACAGGGCGGGCGGACAGGGCGTGTGGTCGGCGCACCACTCGGAGCGTCCGCCCGCAGGCTCATTCGGGGTTCGGCACCCGCGGCGCGCGGCTGCACCATCGGTAGCGTCACCCGGATGGGTCGCGAACATGGCTGAGGCAGTCGTCGTCGGGGCGGGTCCCAACGGTCTGGCCGCGGCGATCACGCTCGCGCGGGCGGGATGGAAGGTCGTGCTGTTCGAGGCGGCGGCGACCGTCGGTGGTGGCATGCGGACCGCCGCGCTCACCGAGCCCGGCTTCGCGCACGACGTGTGCTCCGCGATCCATCCGCTGGCCCTGGCGTCGCCCGCGTTCGCGGACCTCCCGCTGCACGACCACGGGCTCGAGTGGAGCCATCCGGCGGCGCCGCTGGCCCACCCGCTCGACGGAGGTCGCGCCGCGATCCTGGAACGGTCGGTGGCCGACACGGCACGGGCACTCGGGGACGACGGGCGCGCCTATGCAAGGTTGTTCGACCCGCTCGTCGAGCGAGGACCCGCAATCGTCGACGCGACGCTGTCGCCCCTGCGCGTGCCACGCGCCCCGCTCACACTCGCCCGGTTCGGCGTCAACGCGATCCGTCCTGCTCGCGCGCTCGCTCGAGCTCGCTTCGCCTCCGACGAGGCACGCGCGCTCCTCGCCGGCGCAGCCGGGCACTCGATGCTCTCGCTCGACGCACCCGCGACCGCGGGATACGGGATGCTCCTCATGCTCCTCGGGCACCTCGTCGGGTGGCCGATGGCCGCTGGCGGTTCACAGGCGCTCGCGGACGCGCTCGCCGCACTGCTCATCGCGAGCGGCGGCGAGATCGTCACCGACCACGAGGTCACGTCGCTACGCGCACTCCCCCCGGCCGACGCGACCGTCCTCGACGTGACCCCGCGGCAGCTGCTCGCGATCGCGGGCGACGACGTGCCCACGCGCTACGCGAGCCGACTCTCGAGGTTCCGCTACGGGCCCGGGGTGTGCAAGGTCGACTGGGCGCTCGACGGACCGATCCCCTGGACGTCACCCGACGTCGCGCGCGCCGCGACCGTGCACGTCGGTGGCACCCTCGACGAGGTAGCAGCGAGCGAGGCCGCGGTGGTGGCGGGCCGACATCCCGAGCGCCCGTTCGTGCTCCTCGTGCAGCCCAGCGGCTTCGACCCCTCCCGGGCCCCGGTCGGCAAGCACACGGCCTGGGCGTACTGCCATGTTCCGTCTGGGTCCGACGTCGACCAGACCGCGGCCATCGAAGCGCAGGTCGAACGCTTCGCGCCGGGCTTCCGAGACCAGATCCGTGCCTGCCACACCATGACGCCGGCGCAGATGGAGGGCTACAACGCCAACTATGTCGGCGGCGACATCAACGGTGGTGCGGGCGACCTCCGCCAGCTCGTCACGCGCCCCGCGGTGTCGGCCCGACCGTGGCGGACGCCGATCCCCGGCGTGTACCTCTGCTCGTCGTCCACACCGCCGGGCGGCGGGGTCCACGGCATGTGCGGCTGGCATGCTGCGCAGACGGTGCTCCGGGACCATCGAGGTCAGCAGTGAGGACCGCCGTCGGGATAGGGTTCGTCCCCGATCAACCGGCTGCTCTGCCGACCTGATCCTCCGGCTCGAAGGAGCGGGAATGCGCGCGGCGAACGTCATCGTCTCCTCGCTCGGCATCGCGGCCACCACCACTGCCGCGACCATCGCATGGCGGTGGCGGCGCACGCCCTTGCTCGACACGACCCGGCCCGCGGCGGAGACGAGCGGTCGTGCGGCACTCGACGGCCTTCGCACACTGGCTTCGGTCCTGGCCGCCGGGGGGATCGCAGGCCTGCTCGTCGTCGGGATCGGTGGCCGGTTGGTGATGCGCATCCTCGGCGCGACTTCGGGTGACGCGGCGCAGGGGCTGCTCACCGACGCCGACGAGGTGGTCGGCGAGATCACCGCCGGCGGCACGATCGGACTCGTCCTCTTCTCCGGGCTCTTCGCCGGCGTCATCACCGCCTTCGGCTACCTCGCCGTGCGCCGATGGCTGCCGAGAACCGCCGGCCCCGCAGGTGTCGTCGTCGGCATCCTCCTCCTCGGCACACTGGGCGTCGGCGACGCGTTGTCCCCCGACAACGTCGACTTCGCGATCCTCCGCCCGACCTGGCTCGCGGTCACGCTCATCGCGGCGCTCGCGGTGCTCTTCGGCGTGACCTTCACGGCGCTGGCCGCCCGCCTCGAAGCCGGAATGCCGACCCTGAGCGCGCGGCCATCGAGCATCGCGGCACATGCGGGACTGATCTTCGTGTTGCTCCCGCCCGTCGCGCTGGGTGCCGCGGCGTATGTGGTCGGCCGGGCCGCGATCCGGGGCGGAGTCGCGCCGACACTGGCCCTTCCCCAGGTGCGACGCGCGGGGCAGGTGGTCATCGGCGTCGCCGTTGCGCTCACCGCTCTCAACAGTGCACGGGTCATCGAGGAGATCGTCTCGGCCTGATCCCGCGGGTGGTCACACCGACGCGCGGCCTGCGCCGGCGTGCCACGATGCGCCGATGACCGACCCGCTCGACACCGACCCACACGACACCGACCCACTCGATACCGGGGCCGGAATCCCGTATGACACGCTCACCGTGTTGCGCGCGGAGTGTCCCGTGTCGCGCACGGAGTCGGGCGCGTACTTCCTCGCGCGCTACGACGACGTGCTCGGCGCGACCAAGAACCTGGACGCGTTCCAGGCCAGCTTCCGCGAGCCGGGCGTGGTGGTACCGCCGGAGGAGCAGCTCATCAGCGAGATCCCCGAGCCCCGCCACGGCAAGATCCGCCGCATCATCAACTCGGCGATCGCCCAGCACCGGATCGGACGGGTCGAGCCGTTCGCCCGCCAGCTGTGCCACGACCTGATGGACGGGATCGTCGCGCGTGGCGGCGGCGACGCGCGACTCGAAGGCCGGATCGCGTTGGAGGTCTTCCTCGAGCGCGTGGAGACCGCCCGCGTCGCCGACGACTACACCCGGGAGCCGGTGCCGGTGTTCTGGGCCAACGGCCCCCGACGCCTCCCCGTCGTCCTCACCGGCACCGAAGCACGCTGACCCGGTGGAGGCGATCGCGGCCGCGGGCGCCGGGTTCCTGCTCGCGGTGCTGTGGTTCGACCTCATGTTCGACGTCCAGGCGCGTGGGCCCGCGCACGACGACCTCCCCGAGCCGGTCCTCGCCTCCATCGCCGGGTACTACCGGCGCGTCACGACCGACGCCCGACCGATGAACCTCCTCGTGAGCGCGGCGATGGGGGTGACGCTCGCCACCGTCGTGGTGGAGCTGGCCACCGGCGACGCCGCGAGGTGGGCGGCGTGGCCGTCGCTCGCGCTCGTCGCGTCGGCGATCGTCGTGGCCGTCTCCCGGACGGTCCCGGGCGCGGTGCGCCTCGGTGGCCGAGGAGACCCGCCCGCAGCCCAGTCGGCCCTCGCCCGCGCCATCCTCCGTCAGCACCAGGCGATCTTCGTGCTGATGGCCACCACGCTCGCGCTGCAGATCGCCTCGGCGACCGGGGTCTGATCGAGTAGTCGCCGACCGGCGCGATCAGGGGTCGCGGGGTCGGTTCGTCCACCCCCGGCGACCCTCGGTCCGGAACCAGCCGCCGGCGAGCACGGTCCCGCCGTCGGTCGGGACGACGTGCCCGGTGACGAAGCGCGACAGATCCGACGCAAGGAAGAGGATGACGTCGGCGTTGTCGCTCGGCTCCCCCATTCGCCCGATGGGGACCCAGTACGGCCAGCGGTCGCGCTGCTCCGGCGGCACCATCGCCTCGTAGTCGACCTGGATCGACTGGGTGACGTCGGGTGCGATGGCGTTCACCCGTACGCCGGAGGGCGCAACCTCGAGCGCGAGGCAGCGGGTGAAGTGGTTGACCGCCGCCTTGTACGCGGCGTACACGGGGTCGAGCGGATAGCCCCGTATGCCCTCGACGGACGACACGTTCACCACCGAACCCGAGCCGCGCTCCACCATTGCCGGCATGAAGGTGCGACAGCAGCGCAGCACATGCACGAAGTTGATGTCGGCGAGGTCCGACCATTGCTCCTCGTCGCTATGCAGGAACGCGCTCGGCCGGACGTAGTGGCCGACGTTGTTGACGAGGACGTCGACGTGGTCGCCTGCGGCGGCGGCCGCGCGCTCGATCTCGGCGATCTGGGCCGGGTCCCGCACGTCGCCGACGACGCTCGTGGCCGCACCACCCGCCGCCCGGATCCGATCGACCCGCTCGGAGGCCAGGGCCTCGTCGATGTCGGCTACCAGCACGTGCGCACCGGCCGCCGCCAGCGCCTCGGACGCGGCTCCTCCGATCCCACCACCCCCTCCGGTGACGATCGCGAGCCGCCCGGAGAGATCGATCGCTGCAGCCACGGACCTACCCTGCCACGCCGGTTCGCTCCGCGCCGATGGCCGCGCCCGTCGGACGCGGATCACGTCCTCGGCTCAGCCGGACTGCTCCTCCGCGACCGGGACGTCGAGGAGCACGCCGGCCGAGACGAGCTCGTCGATCTCCGCCTCGGTGCAGCCGCACTCGAGCAGGACGGCTCGACTGTGCTCCCCGCACATGCACGGCCCGCGTTGGACGGTGGTCGGGGTCGCCGAGAGGTTGACCAGCAGCCCCGCGTCCTCGAAGCGGCCCACCGACCCGGCACGGGTCCGGGCGACCAGCATCGTCTCGCGGGCGACCGGGTCGTCGAACAGGTCCCGACAGAACTCCTCGTCGACGACCTCGACGGGGACCCCGGCGCGGTCGAGCGTGTCGAACCACGCGGTGGCAGACGCGGTCCGGAACCGGGGCTCGAACAGCTCCGCGAGACCGTCGACCTCGGAGTCCACTGGAGCGAGGCCGAGCGCCACGACCAGCCGATCTCGTTCGTCGGCGCGGCTCGCGGCGACGAAGATCCAGCGGGCATCGGAGCACTCGAACATCCGGTACCACGGCGAGCACCCGACCTGGTCGGCGTCGACACGCGGCCGGACGGGCGGGGTGCCGTCGGCGTGGACCCACGCGTACGACGAATGCAGCAGATGCGCGTTGACGATCGACGTCCCCACGGCCTGGCCCTCCCCCGTTCGGTCACGGTGGTACAGCGCGGCAGTGATCGCGATCGCTGCGAGCATCGCGTTCCCGGTGTCCCCCATGATCGTGCGACTCCACAACGGGGGGTTGCCCGCATCGCATGCCCCGTTCTCCCATTCCACGCCGGTCAGGGCAGCCGCGGTCTGGTCGGTCCCGGGAAGATCGGACCGCGGTCCCTTCTCGTAGCCGCGGGTGTTGCAGGTGACGAGGTGGGGGTGCCGGGCGCGCAACGTCGCGTCGTCGAGCCCCAGGCGGGCGGCCGCGCCGGGTCGCCAGTTCGTGGTGACCACGTCGGCCGTGTCGATGATCCGGTCGAGCGCGGCCCGCCCACGCGTGTCCTTGAGGTCCATCGCGATGCTCCGCTTCCCGCGGTTCGTCCCGAGCCCCATGTGCGTGCCGGCCCAGAGCGTGTCGTGCAGCGCATGGACCTTGATCACGTCGGCACCGAGATCGGCGAGCGCCCGTCCCGCGAACGGCCCCGCGACCCCGAGCCCGAGGTCGACGACCCGAACGCCGGCGAGCGGATGAGCGAGGCCTGCACCCGCCGCAGCGCGGTGGGTGCCCGCGACTCGGACCCGACCGGCCGCGTCGGCCTCGGCGAGCACCTCGGCGGTGTGCGCACCCGCAGCGGGCGCGGGCCCGATGACCGCGCCCGGTGTGGCCGTGAACTCGAGCACCGGGCCGACGTGACGGATCGGGCCGACTTCGGGATCGTCGACCTCCACGACACACCCGTCGGCCCGGAACGACTCATCGGTCAACGCCTCGTGCGGGGCACGGACCATCGCGACACCGACGCCGGACGTCGCCGCGGCGCGGACCCACTCCTCGGCGGGGAACTTCCGGAACGCCTCCGCGAGCATCGAGTGCAGGAAGATCCCCGTGAGCAAGCCGTCGGGCTCCATCGACACGCGGTCGGGATCGTCGCGGTAGGGGGCATCGAGGGTCGCAGCGTCGAGGGTGTCGCCACGCGCCGACGCCAGCACCCAGCTGGGCCGGATCGTCCAGTGGTGGACCCAGCGGCCGTCGGCGCACTCGAACAGCCCGTCGATCGAGCGGGCGTCGATCGGCCAGGTCCAGTAGAGCGGGGCGTCGGGGCGCTCCACCCGCTGCCAGCTCAGGCAGGTGGCGAGGAGCGCACCCTGCAGCAGCGACGTCTCGACCCACTGCCCGACCCCGGTGATCTCGCGTGCCCGCAGCGCGCCGACGATGCCGAGGGCCGCGAGGTACGCGGCGCCCACGCTGGGCGCGGGCGTCCCGGGGAAGACCGGGCCCGGCCGGGCCGTGCCTCGTCGCATGCCCTCGGGCGCGTCGAACTCCGGGTGCGGGCCGGGGCGTCCCGCGATGAACTCCATCGCGCTGCCCCGCCGACCCCGGTGGTCGTAGAAGAGCCCCGTGCGTGCCGCGACGAGCGCGTCGTCGGCGGGTCGGTCCCGGTACGGGACGTGACGCCCGTACCCGGTGATCGAGCACGTGATCAGACGGGAGTTTCGGGCCGCGAGCGACTCGTGGTCGAGGCCCCATCCCTGCATCGCTCCGGGCGCGAACGACTCCATCACCACGTCGGCCTCCGACGCGAGGGCGCAGAACGCCGCGCGACCCTCGGGCGTCGCGACGTCGAGCTCGGCGTGGCGCGTGCCGCGGCTCCAGACCCGTTCACCCGTCGCCCACGGGGAGGCGTCGGCCGCACTCGGACCCACGAGACGGGTCACCGCCGCGCCGTTGTCGACGAGCAGCATGGCCGTCATCGGGCCTGCGATCCCCGATGACAGATCGAGTACCCGCAGGCCCTGGAACACCCCCACCATCGATGCCTCGTCTTCGTGGTCCCGCACGCCCGTCAGGCGATGGCGATCCGGCGCGCCAGCCACTCGTCGACGTCGCGCTCGGCCTGGACGGCGACCGACGAGTCGCCGAACAGCTGAAAGCCGTGGGGCGCGCCCGGGTACACGTGCACCTCGGTCGGGACCCCGGCGCGGTTCAGCCGGGTGGCGTACTCGAGGTCCTCGTCGTGGAACCCGTCGATCGAGCCCACGGCGACGAACGCCGGGGGCAGCCCGGAGAGGTCGGTGGCCCGCGCCGGCGCCGCGGTCGCGGGGACGTCGTCGGACCCGTACCGATCACCGAGGTACGACCGCCAGCCGTACGCGTTCGAGTGCCGGTCCCAGATCGGGAGGCCGTCGAGCTGCGAGGACGGCGTGTGCTGGCGGTCGTCGAGCATGGGGCACTCGAGGAGCTGGAACGCCAAGGCGGGCCCGCCTTCGTCGCGGGCGCGCAGTGCGAGCGCGGCGGCCAGACCTCCACCGGCGCTCACCCCGGCCACGCCCATCCGGGACCGGTCGATGTCGAGCTCGTCGGATCGGTCGAGCACCCAGCGCAGCGCGTCGACGCAGTCGTCGAGCGGCCCCGGATACGGGGTCTCGGGCGCGAGGCGGTACTCGACCGAGACCCCGAGGCACCCCAGCGTGCCGGCCCACCGTCCGAGCTTGACGTCGTCCATCTCGCGGTTCCCGAGGACGTAGCCGCCCCCGTGGATCGAGAACGCGCACGGCAGGGGTCCGGCGACGCCCCGAGGTCGGTGCACCCGCACGACGACCCCGCGCTCGGCGTCGACGACGTGATCCGTGCGCTCCACGGTCTCGGTCGAGGTCGGTGGGCCCAGCACCGTGCCCGATCGCACCACGGCGACCGTCTCGTTCGACAGGTCGAACGGCGGGAACGCCGCCAGCGCCGGGGCGAGCTCGGGGTGGACCTGGTCGGGCGTGATGGCGTCGGTCATGCCGACGCAGGCTACGCGGACGGCGCGGGGCCTCACCACGCTCGGGCGACGATCGGGCCGATCGGAATAGTGTGTGCACCCCCACGCAGGAGGAGCGCGATCAATGGCGAAGCAAGTCCCCCTCGTCGAGTACCTGGCCCTCGGTGATCGGCCGCACCTCGAGGCCAACGAGTGCACCAGCTGCGGCGCACGGTTCTTCGACCGCCGCAACGCGTGCGCCTCGTGCTCGGCGACCGAGTTCAAGCGGGTCGAGATCGCCACGGACGGCGAGGTGAAGTCCTTCACGATCGTGTCGATGGCCGCGCCCGGGATCCCCGTCCCCTACGTCGCCGCCATCGTCGACTGCGACGGCACCAGCGTGCGGGGCAACGTCGTGAACACCGAGCCCGACCCCGAGCACGTCTCGCTCGGCATGAAGGTCCGGCTCACGACCTTCCCGATCGGCACCGACGAGGCGGGCACCGAGGCCATCGGCTTCGGGTTCGAGCCCGCCGCCTAGCGCCTTCCCCGACCGACCGACCGACCGACCGAAGCACCCGCAGAGAAGAGGACGCACCATGGCATCGGACGACATCTGGATCCTCGGCATCCACATGACGAAGTTCGGCAAGTACCCGGACCTCGACACCGTCGACCTCGCGGCCGAAGCCGCGATGGGCGCGCTCGCCGACGGCGGCGTGACGATGAAGGACATGGGCGTCCTCGCCGCGGGCAACCTGATGGCCGCGAGCGCCGGCATCGGCCAGCAGCTCCAGAAGCAGATCGGCCAGACCGGGATCCCCGTCTTCAACGTCGCCAACGCGTGCGCGACCGGGGCCACGGCACTGCGCACCGCGATCATGGCGGTGAAGGCCGGCGAGTGCGACATGGGCCTCGCGGTCGGGGTCGAGAAGCTGTCCGGCGCCGGGCTGCTCACGGGCGGCTCGCGTGCCGCCGACTCGTCGACGTGGGAGCCACGCGGGCGCTACGGCGCGGTCGCGGCCGTCGATGGCCGGATCGGCACCGAGATCATGCCGGGCGTGTTCGCCCAGGTGGGCATGGAGTACGGCCACAAGTACGGCGGCACCAGCTTCGAGCTGTTCGCGCGGATCTCCGAGAAGAACCACGCGCACTCGACGCTGAACCCGCTCGCGGCCTACCAGAAGCAGTTCACGCTCGACGAGATCATGAACGACGTCATGATCGCCTACCCGAACACGCGACCGATGTGCTCGGCCAACTGCGACGGCGCCGCGGCGGCCGTGGTGGTGAGCGACGCGAAGCTGGCGACGCTCGACCCGGACCAGCGCCGCCGTGCCGTCAAGGTCTCGGCCTCGATCCTCACGTCGGACCCGTGGCAGGAGTCCTGCCAGGTCCTCCCCGACGTGAACACGCTCACCCGCATCGCGGCCACGCAGGCCTACGAGCAGGCCGGGATCGGTCCCGAGGACCTCGACCTCGTCGAGCTGCACGACTGCTTCGCCACCGCGGAGCTCGTGCACTACGACAACCTCATGCTCTGCGAGGAGGGTGGCGCGGTCGACTTCTTCGAGTCGGGTGCTCCCCGTCGAGACGGGAAGATGCCGGTGAACGTGTCCGGTGGTCTCGAGTCCAAGGGCCACCCGATCGCCGCCACCGGCATCGCCAACATCTGGGAGGTCGCGACCCACGTCCGGGGCGAGGCCGGCGACCGCCAGATCGAGGGCGCCAAGGTCGGGCTCGCGCACGTGATCGGGCTGGGCTCGGCGTGTGGGGTGCACATCCTGGAGAAGGCCGCCTGAGCACCGCCGCGGCCCGGGAATGACGTCGAACGTCGACCAGGCCGAGCACTGGAACTCGGAGGAGTCCCGGCACTGGGTCGTCAACGCCGAGCGCTACGACGTGATGCTCGGGGGGTACGTCGAGCACATCCTCGGTGCCGCCGGCCTCGCGAGCGACGACCGATTGCTCGACGTCGGGTGCGGGACCGGCGCGACGACGATCGGGGCGGCACGCGTGGCGACGGCCGGCGACGTGCTGGGAGTCGACCTCTCCGGTCCGATGCTCGAGCATGCGCGCACCCGCGCACAGGAGGCAGGACTCACCAACATCACCTTCGAGCAGCTGGACGCGCAGACCGCGCCCCTCGCGGATGCGTCACGCGACGCGATCATCAGCCGGTTCGGGGTCATGTTCTTCGACGACCCCGTCGCCGCGTTCACCAACCTCGCCGGAGCGCTCCGTCCCGGCGGGCAGGTGGCCTTCGCCTGCTGGAAGGAGCTCCTCGCGAACGAGTGGATGCTCGTGCCGGGAGCCGCCGTGGCCGCGCATGCCCCGCTCCCCGACCCGGGCGAGCCGGGGGCGCCGGGCCCGTTCGCCTTCGGCGACCCCGATCGGGTGCGGGAGATCCTCACCGCCGCCGGACTCACGTCGGTCGAGCTCACACCGGTCGACGACCCACTCCTGCTCGGAGGCCACGGCACAGCCGACGAGGCGGTGGAGTTCCTCCGGGGCACCGGCATGGCAAAGGCCCTGTTGGCCGACGCCGCTCCCGACGTGGCCGAGCGGGCGCTCGACGCGGTGCGCGAGGCGCTCGTCGCGTACGAGACACCCGAGGGCATCCTGCTCGGCGCCGGCGTCTGGCTGGTCACCGCCCGGCGCTGACCGCGGTGGTGTCCACGACCGTCCCCGAGGCCAGCGACAGAAGCAGGATCGCCCTCCGAGGCCTTGCAGGTACGGTGCTCGGACCGTGACCGGGCCCGCGCAGCTGCACCGTCGAGCACGGCGGCTCCAGTTCGCGACGATCGCGTGGAACGCCGTCGAGGTGTTCGTGACGATCGGGCTCGGCGTCACGGCGCGCTCGCTGGCGCTCGTCGCCTTTGGGCTGGACTCGCTGATCGAGGTGTTCGCATCCCTCGTGGTCGTGTGGCACCTCGGGGCGTTCGGGTCGACACCGTCGGAGGCCCGCACGACCCGCGCGCTGCGCCTCGTCGCGATCGCGTTCGGCGTGCTGTCGGTCTCGCTGTTCGCCGGGAGCGTTCGAGGGCTGGTCACGGGCACCGAGGCCGACTCCTCGATCGCGGGGATCGCGTACCTCGGCGCGACCGCGGTCGTGATGTTCACCCTGGCGCGATGGAAGCACCGGGTCGGCACGGCGATCGACTCCTCTCCGCTCCTGTCGGAGGCCTCGGTCACGTTCCTCGACGGCTTGCTCGCGACCGGCATCCTCGTCGCCCTCGCCCTGAACACCGCGTTCGGCTGGTGGTGGGCGGACCCGATCGCGGCCGCGCTCGTGGGCGCCCTCGCGCTGCGCGAGGCGGTGACCGGCTGGCCCCGGGCCGGGTCGGCCCGACCGGCCTAGCCGCGCGGCGGATCGGGATCGAACGGGCCCTTGCCCATCTGGTCGCGGATCGACACGACCGGCGGGTTCGTCATGGAGCGGCGCTGCCAGTTGGCGCCGTCGACCACGAGCGTGTGGCCCGAGATGAACCGTCCGTACGGCGACGCGAGAAACGTCGCGGCCCACCCGAGCTCCTGGCGCTCGCCCACTCGCAACGCCGGCTGGCAGGCGTCCTTGTCGTGGGTGCGCTCCAGGTTCGACTGGATGTCGGCGGTCATGTCCTCGTGGGGGAAGAGCCCCGGGACCAGACCGTTCACCTGGATGCCGTACGGGCCCCACTCCACCGCGAGGCTCTCGGTGAGGTTCTTCACCCCGGCCTTCGCGGCGGCGGAGTGCACGAAGCCGGGTCCGCCGGTCCACGCGTAGCTCGCGCCCACGTTGATGATCGAGCCCGGGGTGCCGGCTTCGAGATGCCGACGGCCGAACTCGCGCGCGCAGAAGAACGTGCCGTTGAGGGTGATGTCGACGACGGTCCGCCACGCGTTCGGCGACATGTCCTCGGCCGGGACCGGGAAGTTCGCGGCGGCGTTGTTCACGAGCACTTCCGGCAACGCGAAGCGCGCGGTGGCGGCATCGAATGCGGCCGCGATCGAATCGGGCTCGCGGATGTCGCACTCGACGGTGAGTACCTCGGCGCCGATCTCTCGCATCGCCGAAGCGCCGGCCTCGCGATGCTCGGGTTTGCGGGATGCGATCACGATGTTCGCTCCAAGGCGGGCGAACTCGGACGCGATCGCCTTGCCGAGCCCGGTGCCGGCCCCGGTGACGAACACCGTCGAGCCGTCGAACGTCCCCGGGACCAGCGCGGTCGCGCCGACAGCCGGCGGGTGGGGAAGCCCTCGTTGCCCGTCTGCGTCGGCCATCGTCAGCTCCCCCGGTAGCTCGGTGGACGGTCCTCGGCCCGCGCGGCCTTGAACTCGGCGAAGTCGTCGCTGCGGTTGAGGAACGTCTGGTAGATGAGCTCGTCGTCCATCGACGCCCGGATGCCCGGCTGCGAGAGGTGCCGGATGACTCGCCTCGCCAGCTTCACCGCGACCATCGGGGCCGCGGCGACCTTCTCGGCGATCTCACGGGCCGTTGTGTCCAGCTCCTCCGGAGCCACGACGCGCGAGACGATGCCGTGACCGAGCGCCTCCTCCGCGCTGAGCGGACGACCGGTCAGCACGAGATCGCTCACGAGCCCGGGTCCGCACATCTGGTAGAGGACCCCCATCCCCCCGGTGTCGGGGATCACCCCGTAGCCGACCTCCGGGAGCATGAAGCGCGCCCCCTCCGCCGCGATGCGGATGTCGCAGAGGAGCGCTCGCTGGAACGACCCGCCGATGGCCCACCCCTGGATCGGCACGATCACCGGGGCCTCGAGCTCCCAGAGCTGCTGGATGCCTCGGTGGCCACGTGTCATCAGCTCGTGATGCGTGAGGTCGCTCGTGTTGTTCCCGATCGACGACACGTCCCGACCCGAGGACCAGGCCTTGCCTTCGCCGCGCCAGATGACGGCCCGAATGTCGGGGTTGGCCTTCAGCTCACCGAGGATGTCGAACAGCTGGAGGTCCATCTCGTCGGTGAACGCGTTGCGGTTCTCCGGGCTGTTGTTGGTGATGGTCGCGATGCGACCGTCGAGCTCGAGGTCGACCGAACCACTCATGCCGGACCACGCATCGTTGGGCTCCCCTCGGCACTGATCGGACCTGCGCAGGATGTCACGGGAGGTCCCGGTCGAACCACACGAGGTCGCGGATCGGGAGCCCCTTCGGGCTTCTCGGCACGTTGGTCGTTGCCTGGCAACGCTGAGCGTGCCGAGAAGCCGGAGGGGGTACGGTCACGCACGATGGAGACCTACCGGGACGCCACCTTCATCTCGGCCGACTCGCACGTCACCGAGCCCATCGAGCTGTACGCGGAGCGCGTCGACGCCGAGTACCGCGACCGCGCGCCACAGATCATCACGAAGGACGGGTGGCGCACGCTGGTCGCCGAGGGGCTCGACCCCCGCAAGCTGATGGCCGCCGACGAGCTCGAGACCGCGATCGTGGGGGGCACCGACCCCGACGAGCGCATCCGGGACCAGGAGCGCGATGGTGTGTCGGCCGAGGTGATCTTCCCGACCTTCGCATTGCAGTCCTGCTTCTCCTCGGAGGACGCCGGCCTGCAGCTCGCGCTGTGCCGCGCGTACAACGACTGGGCCCACGAGGCGTTCGCGGGGCACGACCGCCTGCTTGCGGTCGGCGCCGTCCCGATGCTCGACATCGACGCCGGGATCGACGAGGCCCGCCGTCTCGCCGGCGCAGGCTTCCGCGCCCTGTTCCTCCCGGCGCGGGTCCCGACCCGGCCCTACAACGAGGGCGAGTACGACCGCTTCTGGGCCGTGGCCGAAGAGCTCGGGCTCCCGCTCACCTTCCATTCGGGCACCGGGTACGAACCCCGCCTCGTGCGCGGCCCCGGCGGCGCCGTCATCAACTACCTGCTCGGCGCCCAGCTCGACGGCCCGACAGTGATGCTCGCCCTCGCCGCGGGCGGCGCGCTCGACCGCTTCCCCTCGCTGCGGATCGTCACGGTCGAGACCGGTGCCTCGTGGCTCGGCTGGATCATGACGCAAGCCGACTCGATCTACGATGACCACAGCACGTACGCCCGCCCGAAGCTCTCGCTCAAGCCGAGCGAGCTCATCAGACGTCAGGCGTCCGCGACCTTCATGCTCGACCCGGTCGCGATCAACAACCGACACGTCACCGGGCTCGAGACGCTCATGTGGGGCAACGACTATCCGCACCCCGAGGGCACGTGGCCCACATCGATGGACGCGGCCGCCGAGCAGTTCGCCGAGGTCCCCGACGACGAGCTCGCCCAGATCGTCAACGGCAACGCCGCCGACGTGTTCGGCTTCTCGCTCGCCTGACGCTCAGGTCGCGCGGCGCCGGCGCTGGAACACCCACGCGCCGATCGCGGCACCGAGGCCGATCGCCACGACGACGATGATCGGGACGACCAGGCTCGAGCCCTCGTCGTCGTCGGCCGGGGCGGTCGCCCTGCGCGGCTCTCCGACGTCGACCTCGGGGACGGTCGTGGTGGTGACGGGCGCAGCCGTCTCGGTGGCCGTGAACGCCACCTCACCGGTCGCGGCCGGGTCCGCCGCCGTGGCCCGCAGCGTCCACGCGCCGGCAACGGGGAACGTCAGCGTCGCCTCGTACCGACCGTCGCCCGCCTCGACGAGCGGCGTCGGGGGCAGCGACTGTCCGTCGGGGCCCGATGCCTCGACCGTCACCGTGGCTCCGAGCGCGACCTCGGAGTCGTTCTCGTAGATCACGGTCGCCCGCACGAACGCCTGCAGCGGGCCGCTGGCCGTCGCTTCGAGCTGCATCTTCCCTTCGTCGCCGTGGGCGGTGGCGGCACCCGCCGCGGCGAGGACCGCCGTCAACGCAACAGCGACGAGCGCGAACCAACGGAACGAGGACGTTCGCGACGACGGGCCCATCGCCCCGCGGTCTCTTGGCGTCACGCGCTCACGATCCACATGGCGAAGTACTGGGCGCCGCCGCCGTAGGCGTGGCCGAGGGCCCGCCGGGCGCCGTCGACCTGGTGGTCGCCGGCCATGCCCCGCACCTGGAGCGCGGCC
>JAWOIO010000225.1:0-3406 GCA_046484625.1 Acidimicrobiia bacterium | reverse complement strand
CTCCTCGAGCAGGCGCGCGACCGTCGACTTCCCCGATCCGATCCCGCCGGTGAGCCCCACGAGCAGCACGGGTCGAGCGTAGGCGAGCCGACCCCGAGCGGGACCGGAGGGTGAGCATGGTGCTGGCGCCGGCGTCTGCGCTCAAGGTCGCACCGGTGCGTGCTGATGGACGGTCGGGGCGAGTCCTGGGTGGCCCACGTGAAAGGGTGCCGTGCCTCCGGCTTGAGCGCTACTCGGCCGTGGGCTCCGGGTCCGTCGCCTCACCCGGTGCCGACTCGGCCGGCGCTTCGGGAGGGGCGGTCTCCGGGGCGGTTGCCTCGGCTGCCGGAGCATCCGCACCGGGAGCCTCGGCGGCTTCGCCCGCGGCTGCCTCCTCGACGGGGTCGGGACCGATGTAGTTCCCGTGCTCGTCGTAGGCGTGCTCACCGAACTGGTCCTGGTACTCGGCCGCGACCACGCCGCCTTCGGCAGCTTGCTTGATCGAGAGCGAGATCCGACGCCGGTCGAGGTCGATGTCGATGATCTTCACCCACAGCTCCTCGCCCGGCGTGACGACCTGCTCGGGCGCCTCGACGTGGTGCACGGCCATCTCGGAGATGTGCACGAGCCCCTCGATGCCGTCGCCCACCTGGACGAAGACCCCGAACGGCACCAGCTTGGTGACCCGCCCGTAGACGAGCTCGCCGACCTGGTGGCCGGTGGCGAACTCCTGCCAGGGGTCCTGCTGGGTGGCCTTCAGCGACAGTGAGATCCGCTCCCGCTCGAGGTCGACGTCGAGCACCTGCACGGTCACCTCGTCGCCGACGTTGACGACGGAGCTCGGGTGGTCGACGTGCTTCCACGACAGCTCGGAGACGTGAACGAGCCCGTCCATACCGCCGAGGTCGACGAATGCACCGAAGTTGACGACCGACGACACGACACCGCTGCGGATCTCACCCGGCTTCAGGTTGGTGAGGAACTCGTCGCGCTGCTCGCGCTGGGTCTCCTCGAGGTACGCGCGGCGTGAGAGGACGACGTTGTTGCGGTTCTTGTCGAGCTCGATGATCTTGCACTCGAGCGACTGGCCCACGAACGGGGCGAGGTCGCGCACCCGACGCAGGTCGACGAGCGAGGCGGGAAGAAAGCCTCGAAGGCCGATGTCGATGATGAGACCGCCCTTGACGACCTCGATGACCGGTCCCTCGACGATGCCTTCCTTCTCCTTGATCTCCTCGATCGTCCCCCAGGCGCGCTCGTACTGCGCGCGCTTCTTGGAGAGGATGAGACGACCGTCCTTGTCCTCCTTGGTGAGCACCAAGGCCTCGAGCTCCTGCTCGAGGCTGACGATCTCGTTGGGGTCGACGTCGTTGCGGATGGAGAGCTCACGCGAGGGGATGACGCCCTCGGACTTGTAGCCGATGTCGAGGAGCACCTCGTCGCTGTCGATCTTGACCACGACGCCGGTGACGAGGTCCCCGTCGTCGAAGGCGACGATCGTGGCGTCGACCGCGTCGGAGAACGACATGGATCCGAGGTCGTCGAGCACGACGGGCGCGTCGAGATCGATCTCACGATCGGGCTCCGGCTCCGGCTCCGGCTCCGGGGTGGCCTCCGGTGCGGCTGCCTCCGGTGCTGCCGCCTCCGTGGCGGGGGTGGTCGTCTCGGGGGCCGGCGTCGCGCCTGCGTCCCCCGCTTCCTGGTCGGGGACGGGGGCGCTGATGGCCTCCGTCACGTCCTGCTCGGGCACCGATGACTCCTCGAGATGCTGGGTCGCGCGCCGATCGACGCGGGAGCGGCGACAGGCGCGAGCGACGCGACCCCCGGCGGGGGCCGCGGAGCCAGGCTATCCGTTCACCCCCGGCGGCGCCCCACCAGCAGCAGCTCGGGGGACTCGAGCTCGGGACTCGCGACACGGTAACGGCCGGGCGCGACCCCGGAGAGGTGCTCGACCTCCACTTCCGCGCGCTCGGCGAGGAGCCGGAGCTCGCGTGCGGTGAAGCACGTCGTCCAGAGATCGAACTCGCGCTCGACACCATGCTCGTCTCGCAACATCGAGCGCTCGTGGAGGACCCCAGTCTCGGGGTCGAACGTCTCCCCATCCTCCAGGAACCGCAGCGCGAAGTACGCCGAGAACGCCGAGACGGCGAGGCCACCGCCTGGGCGGACTGAGCGGGCGATGCGACCGAAGACTTGAGCGTCATCGCTCCCTCCGAGGAGGCCGAAGCCGCCCTGGCAGAGGCAGATCACGGCGTCGAACTCGCCGTCGCGCGTGAGTTCGCGCACGTCGGCGACCTCGAACGTCGCGTCGAGGCCCTCCGCTACGGCCGCGTCGCGCGCGAGCGCGATGAACTCGGGGGACGCGTCCACGCCGACGCACGAGATACCGCGCCGCGCCAGCGCGAGCGAGTGGCGCCCCGGGCCGCAGCCGACGTCGAGCACTCGCACCCCGTGGTCGAGGTGCAATGCGTCGACGAGGAACTCGACCTCTTGTTGGGTGCCCTTGGTGAACGCGTTGCGGAGATAGGCAGGTCCGAGGAACCGCGCCAGATCCTTGAACCAATGCTCGGCTGGAGGCTCTGCCACCCGCGTGAGCCTACGGGTGGTCGCCACGGGCTGCGTGCGTTAGCGCCTACCTCTTCTTCTTCGTCTAGGACTTCTTGACTTTGAGCTTGAGCTTGGTCGTCTGGACCGTGGTCTTCGTCCGGCCGGCCGTGCTCGTGCAGGTCGTCGTGACCTCGGCCTTGACCGTGGCCTTGCCCTTCCTCTTCAGCTTCCTCTTCAGCTTCCCCGTGGTCTCCGCCCTGAGCTTGAGGGCCTTGGTCTGCCCGGCCGTGACCTGTGCGTTCGCAGTGCGTCGCTTGAGGCCATTCCCTTTGAGCTTCGCCGCGGCCAGGAGGTCCTCGTCGGCCTGGACGATCACGGCGATCGTGGCGGTCCCCTTCTTCTTGTTCGCCGCCTCCTTGCGGAGGGTCACGGCGCAGGCGGCCTCGGCGTTGGGGTCGGTGGTCGTGGTCGTCGCGGTGCTGCCGCCGCCGCCCGATCCGCCGCTCGACTTCGTGGTCGTCGTCGTGCCGGGCTTCGTCGTGGTCGTCGTGTTCATGTGGGTGGTCGTCGTGTTCATGGGCATGGTCGTCGTGGACCCGGGCGGCCCGTGAGAGCTGCGGGCGACGCTCGCCGAGCCGACGGCGGAACCCAACCCGATCCCGCCAAACGCCAATGCGCCCGTCAGTGTCGAGACCATCAAGTACTTCCGGTATCTCCGCACAACTGCTCCCCATTGGCCGACATGCGTAGGTCTCGACCCTACGGTCGCGAACGCGCGCGTCAGCCTACGACCCATTGCGGATCGTGCGCGCATCGCCGACCTACGCCGCGATCGTGCCGGTGCGAAGCCTCGGTGCGGCCGCTACTTCGCCTCCGCCCA
>JAWOIO010000243.1:0-4230 GCA_046484625.1 Acidimicrobiia bacterium | reverse complement strand
TGATGTGCTCGCGGATCTGCCCGCGCTCGTCGAGGATCCACCCCTTCACGTCGGGGTGCTCGCGCTCGAGCGCGCGGAGCACCTCCGAGACGGTGGAGCCCTCGAGCTCGATCTCGCGCCGCCCACCGGCGAGCTCGGAGAGCGGGGCGCGAAGCCTCACGACTGGCACGGGCCGATCCTAGAGGCTTGATGTCCGCCCGGAAATTGTTTCGGGGCGCCTTGCAGGCGTCATCGGCAGCCCCGCGGCGCTGCCTTCTCGGTGTTGATAGTCACCGAATCTTGTAGGTGACGACCTTCGTCGCTGTCTGTCCGTTCGCAGTGACCTTGGCGGAGACCTTCAACTGCTTGCCCTTCCCGGTCTTCGGGACGAGCAGCGTCGCCTTCGCCTTTCCGGTCGTGTACGCGTGGACGTGCGGGACGACCTTCCCCGCCACCTTCGTCGTGCACGACAATTTGGCGCCCGCGAGCGGCGCTCCGGTGGTGCTCGCGGTGACGGGGAACGTCACCGTGAAGCGCTTACCAGCGATCGGCTGCTTGGGCGTAGCGACAGCCTTGCCCATGATCGGCTTGACCGCTACCGGAGTCGGTGGAGCCGGAGCGACACCCGTTAGCTCGTACACCCAGAGCCGGCTGCACGGTACGTTGAACATCCAGCAGGGATCGGCGGGAGCGGTGTCGCCGACCGTGGGCCTCCCCTCGAAGATGCCGCTCATTGAGATGAGCCCGAAGGCGAACGCCTGGTCGATCGAGAACGACTCCCTCGGGAACGAGAACGCGAGGACACCCGCGTCGAACGTCGCCGAGAGGGAAACGCCCGGAAGCTCGTCCATGTCTTCATCCAATGCGACCACCGAGAGCTGGGAGGGTTGATCTTCGATAGCCGGCCCCATCACCACCCCGACGAAGCCGTCCAGTCCGAACTCGCCGGTCATCGGGTTGCGGTCGGTGTCCATCGCCAAGAAGACCGCCGTCCACGGCTCAAGCGAAACCGCGATCCGCATGGTCACGATTCCGGTCTCGGCGTCTGAGACGGTGACGGCCGTGATGTCAGGTCCCGAGCCGGAGTCTCCAGCCGGGTCGCTGTAGGCACTCTCCGCTCCCCCGAGCGGGACGAGCGTGAGGCCGAGGACAGCGACGAGTACTGACAGTGTGCGTCTCATGGCACACTCCTTTCCTCATCTGGTACGTCCCCATCGTCGCGCAATCCGGCCTGGTTGCCGTCAGTAGTTCGAGGCAGATGTCGCTCGGTCGAGCCGGCGGCGCCGCTACGGACGGTAGACGACGACTGCGACGCGGCCGAGCGCACCGCGATGGCTGACGCGGACGTACAGCGTGCGCACGCCACAGACGCTCGTCGAGATGCGTTTCACGGTCGACCCGGCCCACAGCGCCCGCGCGAGCACGGTCTTCCGATCGGAGCTCAGCAGAGCCACCTCCTGCAGCCCGCCCTTCGGCAGCGATACCGTCACCTGGAGGAGGCCGTCGAGAGGGACGTCGAGCCTGATGACCCACGGCTTCCGTCGGGCGTCAGTGAACCGGTTGCGGAGCACCGTCGTCGTATTGTCGGCCCAGGGCTCGAGGACGTCCTTCTCGGCCGCTGCCAGCGTGGTCGCACCCGGCACGAAGCTCGGATCCACCAGCGACCACCCGGATCCCGTCGCCCCCGAGCGCTGCTCGTCGAGGACGCGGTAGGTCTCCGCCCAGGCCTCGCCCGGGTTGAGGCGGTAGTGGGCGCCTTCGTCTCCGGGGAACACCGTGCCCTGCGCCGCGCGGCGGCAGATGTCCTGGTCCGAGGCCCAGTGCTTGGGCCCCCACGCGATTGCCAGCCAGGGAGGGTTCAGACGATGGAAGGCGATGTGATGTCCGTATTCGTGACGCACGACCTCGTCTGCGGAGATGCCGTAAGCGCTCGTGCCGATCGACACCATCCGGTTGCTCCAGTAGCAACCCAGCGCCCTCGGTCCACAGAGTTGCTCGGTTTCCGACGGCGTGGCGATGTACGACGTGAGCGCCGTGAGTTCCTGTCCGTGGACGAGCTGGGCCAGGAAGTCAGCCCACGTCTGTGGCGACCCGGTGTCGGGAGGCAGGGACGCCGAAACGAAGACGACTAGCCTCTCGCCCGTACTGGCTGTGGTTGCTCCCCCGAGCCATGTGATCGAGCTCTGCGAAAGGCGGCTCGGCGACAACGCAGTGCCATGCGGCTCGACGACATTGGGGAAAGCCCGGCTCAGATTGGCGGGGTCTTCGTGGTTGCCCGCCGCAGCCGAGATGCCAAGCGTGAGGAGGGTTGCCAGGATGGCCGCCAGCGCTGCCAAACGGCCACGCCGACGGCCATCCACCGTATTGGACACGCAGACCAGGCTCGGCCGACGTGTCACGGCTCTTCCTACTTCATGCAGACGGCGTACACGCTGCCCGTCTGCGCGCTCGGTGCCATCGAATGGGTCCAGATGTAGGTCGTCCAGCCAGCGCCGTCACCCGTGGGCATGCTCTGGTAGTGCTGTGACCAGTCCCCTGGGTCTGACCAGCCGCCTCCGACAACCTTCTGGCCGGTATCGCACATGACTGTGAAGTTCGCACCCGACCCGGGGCCGAGGGACCACGCTCCGGCCTTCGTGACGAGCAGACCAGCTGCTGTACTGGCCGGCCCGGGCTGACTAGTGATCTGCGAGGCCGTCTGGCCGCCGAGCTTCTTCGCGTTCTCGCTCACGAGCGCCTTCTTGGCGGTCTTCGCCGTGTCCGCGACCTTCGCCTTGTCGGCCGTCAACGCGTGCTTCGCGAGTGGCACGGCGGCTGTCACAACAGCTCCGGCGGTGCCGCTCAGCGCAACGAAGAGCGCGAGCAAAGCGACGATAAGCGCGGGACTCGGGCGAGCGAGGCGCTTTTCAGGTTGTGCACTCACAACCCACCTCCCTCTTGTCGTCCTCAGCATGCACCGACTTGCCGACTCGGGCATCAGTACTTTCGGGCAGCGCGCCCGGCTGCGGCCGCCCCCTACGCGGGAAGCTCGAGAACCCCGTGGGGCAAGCCGTACTCGGCGAGCTTGTCGAGGAACGGCTGCGCGGGGAACGCCTCGGGGCCGAGCACGCCGGTGCCCTTCCACTCGCCGCCCGCGAGGAGCTCGAGCGCAATCACGGGGTTGATCGCCGTCTGCCAGACCACGGCCTGTGAGCCGTACTCGCGCATCGACCACTCGTTGTCCACCACGTGGTAGAGGTAGGTCTTCCGCGGCGCGCCGTCCTTGCCGAGCCCCGTGACGAGGGTCCCGGCACACGTCTTCCCCGTCATTCGTTCGCCGAGCGTCATCGGATCGGGGAGCGTGGCGGCGACGACGTCGCGCGGCGCGACCTCGACGTCCCGCACGCGCACCTTCTCCTTCGAGTCGAGGCCGAGCTTGTGCAGCGTCCTCAGCACCTCGATGAACTCGTCGCCGAGCCCGTACTTGAAGGTGACGCGATTGCAGTCCACCCAGCGGGGGACGAGGAGCACCTCCTCGTGCTCGACGTTCACGCACTCCACCGGCCCGATGCCCTCGGGGAAGGCGAACACCTCGGGCTCGGAGAAGGGCGGCGTCGTGAACCAGCCCCGGCCCTTCTCCCAGATGACGGGCGGGTTGAGGCACTCCTCGATCGTCGTCCAGATGGAGAAGGTCGGCGCGAAGTCGTAGCCCTCGATCACGAGGTTCGAGCCGTCCCGGATGCCGATCTCGTCGATCTCGGAGAAGAGCTCGTCCGCGGCGTGGCGGGCGAACACGTCGGAGGCGCCCGGCTCCACCCCGATCCCGACGAGCGCGAGCGCGCCTGCCTGGCGCCAGTTCTCCTCCTGCGCGAACTGGTAGTCGCCGAGCTTCACGTGCGTCTCGGAGTAGGGGTGCTCCGGGTGCTGCTCGGAGAGCGTCATCGCCATGTCCAGGTAGGTCACGCGTGCCCGCAGGCAGGCGTCGAAGATCTGCGGGTTGAAGCGCGGGTCGGTCGCGTTGAGCACCGCGTCCGCCCTGACGTCGGCGATCAGGTCGACGATCGCGTCCTCGCTCGAGGCGTCGATCCCCGCGATCGCGCAGCGCCGCTCGTTCTACGAGCGGATCGTGCTGGCCGACCTCGACGCGGCCCGTCCGCAGGCGGTGGTCGACCGGCTTGGCGAGCACGACCGCTTCGGCTCCGCGGGGATCGACGCCTCGAGCGAGGACGCGGTCGTCGACCTGATCGTCGACGTCAGGGCGGTGGGGGTGCT
>JAWOIO010000171.1:0-18743 GCA_046484625.1 Acidimicrobiia bacterium | reverse complement strand
GCGCTCGAGCGCGACCTGAACCTCCTCCTCGTCGACGACGATACGATCGGGATCGCGCTCGACGAGACGTCCACTCCTGAGGTCGTCGACCGGGTGCTGGCCGCGTTCGGCGTCGACACCAGGCCGACCGGGACTCTGTCCTCCGTCACCGCTTCGGGCGTCACCGCTTCGGGCGTCACCGCTTCGGGCGGCATCGGCTTGCCCGCGAGCGCAGTACGGACCACGGAGCTGCTCACCCACCCCGTCTTCTCGCGGTACCGGTCCGAGACCGAGATGTTGCGGTACCTCCGCCGCCTCGCGGACCGCGACCTGGCACTCGACCGAACCATGATCCCACTCGGCTCGTGCACGATGAAGCTCAACGCGACATCGGAGATGATCCCGGTCACCTGGCCGGAGCTCGGCCGGCTCCACCCGTTCGCGCCGGCCGGGCAGTTCGACGGCTACCTGCGTCTCTTCGACGACCTCGAGCGATGGCTGTGCGCAGTGACGGGCTACGACGCCGTCTCGCTCCAGCCGAACGCCGGATCGCAAGGGGAGCTCGCCGGGCTGCTCGCGATCCGGGCGTACCACCGGAGCCGCGGCGATGCGCACCGCGACGTCTGCCTGATCCCGTCCTCGGCCCACGGGACCAACGCCGCGAGCGCGGTGATGGCCGGGATGCGGGTCCTCGTGGTGCGCTGCGACGACGACGGCAACGTGGATCTCGATGACCTCAAGCTGCAGGCGCACGAGCACTCCGAACACCTCGCGGCGCTGATGGTCACGTACCCATCGACCCATGGGGTCTTCGAGGAGCAGATCCGCGACGTCTGTGCGCTGGTGCACGAGCACGGCGGGCAGGTGTACCTCGACGGTGCGAACCTCAACGCGCTGGTCGGGTTCGCCAAGCCGGGCGCCTTCGGTGCCGACGTCTCCCATCTGAACCTGCACAAGACGTTCTGCATCCCCCACGGCGGCGGGGGACCGGGGGTCGGCCCCATCGGTGTCCGCACCCATCTGGCGCCGTTCCTCCCGAACCACCCGCTCCGTGCGGAGGCGGGTCCGCCGACCGGTGTCGGACCGATCTCGGCCGCGCCGTGGGGATCGGCCGGGATCCTCCCGATCTCGTGGATGTACATCGCGATGATGGGAGCGGAGGGTCTCCGACGGGCGACCGAGGTCGCGATCCTGAGCGCCAACTACGTGGCGCGTCGACTGCACGAGCACTACCCGGTCCTCTACGCGGGGTCGGACGGGCTCGTGGCGCACGAGTGCATCCTGGACCTGCGCCCGATCACCGCCGCGACGGGGGTGAGCGCGGAGGACGTCGCGAAACGACTCATCGACTACGGGTTCCACGCGCCGACGATGTCGTTCCCGGTCGCGGGCACGCTCATGGTCGAGCCGACGGAGTCGGAGTCGTTGGCCGAGCTCGATCGCTTCTGCGACGCGATGATCGCGATCCGCGCGGAGATCACGCGGGTCGAGCGAGGGGAGTGGTCCCTCGACGACAGCCCCCTCCGGCGGGCACCCCACCCTGCGGACGACGTCGTGGCCGACACATGGGACCGGCCCTATCCGCGGGAGCTGGCGGCATTCCCCGTCGCGCACCTCCGTGAGGACAAGTACTGGCCACCCGTGGGCCGCATCGACAACGTGTACGGCGATCGCAACGTGATGTGCTCGTGTCCACCGGTCTCGGACTTCGCCGACGATCGACCCGACACACCGGGAGGGCCGACACGATGACCGTGCCGCAGCCCGGGATCCTCGCCCAGGGGACCCGCACGCATCACCCCCTCGAGCTGTGGCGCCGAAGCACCCCGTGGGGGACCGCGGGCGAACAGGTCCTCTCCTTCCTGGCCTTCAGCGCCGATCCCAGCCGCTTCCACCGCATGCTCGAGCGGATGTTCGGAGCGACCCCCGACGGCCTCCACGACGCCCTCACCGACTTCTCCGAGCCCCAGAGCGCCGCCATCTACTTCGCCCCCTCCGTCGAGTCCCTGAGCGCCCTCAGCGCCACATGACCTCGAGGGGGAGCGAAGCTTCCCCCGGCCGTACGCCGATCTCGGGCTAGGCCCCTGAGCCACCCGTTCTGTCCACTCGCCAGAGGCGAGTTGGACCGAGCACAGCGACGTCGTTGCCCGTTCTGTCCACTCGCCAGAGGCGAGTTGGACCGAGCACAGTGACGTCGTTGCCCGTTCTGTCCACTCGCCAGAGGCGAGTTGACATAACGGGGCTTCTCGGCAAATACCCGACCGCCGGATTCAGGCCGGTTCGTGGAGCGAGGTGTGCATGGTGAGCGCCCGGGCGGTGAAGCCCTGCTCCTCGAAGAAGTTCTTCGTCGCGCGGTGGCCCGGGAGCGCGACGGCGTCGACGCCGATGCAGTCGTGCGCCCGGCAGAACTCGACGATGCGGTCGGTCATCGCCTCGCCGACGCCGACGCTGCGGGCAGCTTCCTCCACGTACAGCTCGCGGACCACGCCGAGGCGAGATCCGTCCCGGAGCGGCTCCACCTGGACGACCCCGATCCCGATGATCACCTCGTCGATGCAGCCGGCCAGGACGAGGGCTGCGGGGTCGGCGATCCAGGCCGTGAAGGCAGCGTCGAGAGGCTCGGGTGCGGCATCCCTGTCGGCCCACAGCGTTCCGCCTCGCATGTCCGACAGCTCGTGCCGCAGCTCCCGGGCGAGGTCCACGAGGCGTGGGATGTCGTCGGGCGACGCGGTCCGGCAGTGCTCCATGGCCAGGGACGCCGGGATCAGGCCGGGTGCTCGAGCTGTTCGATCTTGCCGAGGATGGTCGCCCGGGCCCGGGTGGCGCGTTCGTGGTCGCGGATCGCGGCGAGGTCATCGGGCGACAGGCCGTCGAGACGATCGACGACCTGGGATGCCGACAGCTCGTCGTAGCCGGCGATGGCGAGCTCTGCCGGGGCGTCGGCGTCTTCGCCCACACTCGACGTCGACTCGGCGGACGCCCCGTGTGCCTGCGGGATTTCAGAGTGGTCGGGGTGACCCGCCGCGTCCTCGGTCTCGGGTGGGCCGGGAGCATCGGAGACCGACTCCCCCGCCCAGCCGCTGATCGTGCCGATCGCGCCCTCGGCCGTCTCCCGCACGCGCCCGAGGCCCTCGGCGACGAGGCGCAGCAGCTGAGGTGCAGTGCTGTCCGTCGCCGAAGCTCCGATCGTGCGCGCCTGTCCGAGCTGATCCCCGACCGTGCGCCGCTGCTGGTCGAGCTCGGCGCGCCCGCGCGCCACGAACACCTTCATGAACGACGGTGCCGTGTCGCGTAGGTACATGGCCAGGCCGACCGGCCCGTAGACCAGGACCTCCTTGGCGCGTTCGATCGGTTCCTTGGCGTTGCTCACCGGACTCCCCTCCTCGACGCGGCGAGTCTAGGAGGCAGCCAGCCGACGGCGGACACCGACGATCGCCGTGGCGATCAGGCCGAGTCCGCAGACGGCGAGCACCCAGTCCCCGAACCGCACGTACGGCGTGTCTCCCGACCTGGTGATGACCCGTCCCTCAGTGATCGTGGTCTCGAACAGGCCGGTGAGGTCCCGAGCGTCGCCGTCCGCGTCGATCACGCCCGATACGCCGGAGATCGCGGCCTGGAGGACCGGACGACCCGTCTCGGCGGCCCGCATCTGCGCGACGGCGAAGTGAGCGGCGGCGATCCCAGATCTCCCGTAGGACCGATCGCTCGTCGACACCACGAGCAGCTCCGCCCCCTCTTGGACGAACTCGCGGACAAGCCGGGGGTACGCGGACTCGTAGCAGATCACGGTGCCCATCGGATGCGCGCCGACGTCGAACAGACGCTGCTTCGTCCCGGCTGTGAAGTCGTACGGGATCTGGCGCAGGTCGCCGATGAACGAGAGCTCGTCGCGGAGCGGGACGAACTCTCCGAACGGCACCAGGTGCTGCTTCGCGTAGATCCCCTGAAGTCGACCGTCGGGGTCGTACGCGAGGTTGGCGTTGAACAGCTGACCTCCGGACCCGAGGTGCCGGGCGTTGACCAGCACGACCGCATCGTGGGTGTCGGCGATCGCGACGAGCGCCTGCCGCAACGCGGGATCGGCCTCGGGGTCCCGTGCGAGCGCCGACTCGGGAAAGACGATCAGGTCGTACTTGCCGCGCAGACGTCCCGCGAGGGCGAGATGCGCCTCGGTCGCTCGTTGCTCCGCCTCCGGGGAGGTGGTCGGTGCGTGCTCGTCGACCCACGCCTGGAGCATCGCGAAGCGGACTTCGCCCGTCTCGCGCGGCCGGATCCGGCCCAGGTCCGCAGCCATGGTGACGACCACGATCGTGATCAGCCCGGTGAGGGCGCGCCGGCGAGCGGACCGGACGCCGGCCGGGGCTAGCAGCAGGTCCAAGACGAACCCGTTCCACGCCACGACGACGAAGGACACAAGCGCGATGCCACCCCAGCTCGCCAAGGATCGGACCGGCCCGATGTCGTGAAACGCGTTCGCGACCTCGCCCCAGGCCAGCCCCCCGATCGGCCACTGTCCGCGCAGCCCTTCGAACATCGTCCAGATCGCGGCGGTGAGCAGGGGCGAGCTGACCCCATGACGTTGGAAGAGCCCGACGAAGGCGCCCGTGAGGGCATAGCCGGTGGCCGCGGCGACGGCCAGGGCGATGTAGCCGAAGTAGCCCACATGGTGCAGGCCCCACATCAGCGGGCCCAGGTACGCGAGCCCGAAGAGGTATCCGAGGAGAGCCGCTTGCAAGGGGCCTGCGTCCCTCCACGCCCACAGGAGCGGGATGAGCGCGAACGCGGCCACGATCCCGATGTCGGCGGGCGGGAACGCGAGCGAGAAGACGAGGCCCGCGCCGACGACGACGAGTGGACGGTGGTTCAGATGCAGTCGCGACAGAGCATCCGCTCCTCGTCGGCGAGCTGGCTGCGCGGGAGAAGGAGGAAGCAGGACGAGCAGTGGAACTCGGAGGCCCGGCGCGGCTGGATGCGGCCGGTGCCCTCGACGGGCTCGTCCCCGTCGGTCTCGTCGTCCTCGAGCTCGTCCTCGTCGTCCTCCATCTTGGCGCTGGCGGTCTTCTCCTTCAGCAGCGCGTCGAGGGGCGTCTCGACGTCGTCGGGATGCAGCTCTTCGTCGAGGTCGTCACTGTCACCCGCCTCGTCGTCGTCGTCGGCCTTCTTGACCCGCCGCTTCGCCTTGGACGCGTCGGGCTCGGCGATCGCCGTCGCGTCGTCAATGACGGGGTCCTCGTCATCGACGACCGCGTCGACGACCACGTCCTCGTCGAGCTCGTCGGCGTCGAGGTCCTCGTCGAGCTCGTCGTCGAGCTCGTCGTCGAGGTCCACGTCCACGGCGTCTTCCAGGGTTTCGTCGCTCATCAGTGCTCCCGCGGCGCTTCTCGCCGCATCAGGGGCCGGAGCATAATCCCGGAGCCCAGGTGAATCGGTGCTTGGAGCGGACGGTCCATGCCCCGCGCCCGGACCTGCCGCGCCCGGACCTGCCGCGCTCGGCACCGGGGCGGTCAACGCGCCCTGCGGCGGGGATGTTCCCCGGGCGGTGGGACCCAGGAGACCGTTGGGGCCACTGGTTGGCCCGGCCTGCTCGGCAGGCGGGTTATTGCAGCGTTCTCTACTTGGTCTCCTGGGTCCCGCGCCCCGCCTTCGACCGACACCCCCGGCCTCGCGGCCGAGTCCGATGCCGGACGGCAGTGGCTGCCACCAGTACGCCCGATGCAGCCGGTCCTGTCAAGCGCGGCACGACGTGTCGGTCGGCGTCAGGAGCCGGCGACCTCGCTCTCGGTCGTCGCCGCGGAACCGTCGCGTGTCGCGCGGCGCGCGGCGGCGGCCCGCTCCCCCGCCAGGCGTTCGAGATCGTGGTCGTGGTGGTCGACGTGCGACATCGCGTCGGCGAGCGCGCGGTGGCCGGCATGCTCGGCGATCAGGCGATGCATCTCCTGCCCGACGACGCGGTACGCGGGATGACCTTGGGGCGACGTCCGCAGCTCGAGGAGATGCACCGCCTCGCGTGCGTTCATCTGCATCGCGAACCGGATCCGGTAGGCCAGCGCGACCGCGTAGGACGCCTCGACCGGGAACGTCGCTTCGAGATCGTCGTGCAGCGACGCCGAGCATCCCATGGCATCCTCGAAGAGGGCGTCGAGACCGGCATCGGAGATGGCGAGCGGATGCTCGAACCCGAGCCTGGGGGTCAGCCGCTGCCACTCGATCGTGAGCATGCGGTGGCGCTGCAGATCCCGGAACGCGCCGTAGTCGCACACGACGTCGAACCGGTAGTCGGTGCGCTCGAATGCACGGCCCGGCTTGTGACGGCGGTTGGCGCGCTCTCCTACATAGGCGCGCAGGATCGACGCCCGCTCGTCGGTGGTGAGTCGGCGCACACGCGCGAGGAGCTGGTCGTCGGCGAGCTCGAGGTGTGAGTAGCAGATGGCGGCGATGACCTTGTCCTCACCCTCGGGATCGAAGTCGGTGAGCGTGACTGCCGGGCGCGGTTCGGCCGTCTCGTCGCAGAACATCTTCGCGACGACGGCCTCCGTCTCGGCGGCCGTGTCCTCGAGGTATCGGGACCAGGCGATGCCGCGATCGGGTCGATCGACCCGAGTGAGGAACGACGGGATGACCTTGCGCAGCTCCTCGAGCATCAACGTCGAGTACGACCGCGCCTCCGGGAGCGGGTGGGCCCGCATCCGCAGGAGGAGCGCCTCGAACGCCTGGCCGGTCCCGTAGATCCCCACGTTCGACAGGGTGGCCGAGGGGAGCATCCCGCGGGCCGCATCGCACGCCTTCGCCTTGATGGACTGCTTGTAGACGAAGTCTGAGTCGCTCGGGTCCTTCGGGTACCGATCGCGTGCCCAGTCCATGAGCCGAGGCAGCGCCGCGGCGTACGAGTCGAACAGCGAGTCGAGGTCGCCCACGTACCGGGCTCCGAAGCGCGACTGGAGGATCGACGGTGGCCGCAGGTACCGGTAGAGCCCACCGAGTCGCGAGTCGTACGGGATGTAGCGCGTCGACTGCTCGAGATAGGCCATGAGTCGGCCCCACTCGAGCACCTTGGTGAGGATGTTCGAGGCCTGTTCGCACGCGAGGTGCACGCCACCGAGCTGCGCGACCGAATCGTCGCCGTACTCGAGGAAGACGCGCTCGTAGAGCTCCTCGGCGCGTCGGAGCCCGATGGTCGCGTCGACCGTGAGGTCTCCGGTGAGGTCGAGCTCGGAGACGAACTCGTCGAGGAACAGGCGGCGCAGGCTCTTCGAGCTGCGGGAGTACCGCGCGAACAGCGCGCCCTTCACGACCTCGGGCAGGTTGACGAGGGCGAAGACCGGTCCGTCGAGGTTCGTGAAGTACGGGCGAAGCGTGGCCTCCTCCTCGGGAGTGAATCGCTCTGCCACGTAGTGCATGCTCGGGCCCGGTCGTCGTGGGTGGCCCCACCGTGGTGGGGGGACAGTGGAACGCCGATGGTACCGATGCCCTCCCCCACCGCCGGGGACCCGGGTCCGGCGGGGGCCCGCGGCGGCACGGGCCCTCAGACGAGCAGCCGGTACGCCCCCGGGCGGAGGACGGTCCGGACCCGCGCCACCGGCCCCCGGGTCGCGCCGTCGATCTCCAGGGTGCCCGGACGGGCCCCGTCGACCTGGACCGAGCGGCCGGAGCCGGTGAGGATCCGGGGGTGCGGGAGATGGGCGGCCCCGGGCAGGCGTCGGCGCATCGGGCCCCGCTCCCGAGGGCCGAGGGCGTACACCTGGACCTCGAGCCGCCCGTCCCCGGGATGGCCGGCCGGGACGACGTCGAGCCCGCGGAGGAACTGTCCGTTGGCGACGAGCACCGTCGTGGCCCGGCCCTCGAAGAGGGTCCGGCCGTCGACCGCCACGGTCAACGACCGTCGACGGTGCCACCAGCGCAGCCGGTCGGGAGCCGGGCCGACCACCACCGCGTTCACCGCGAGGTCGTTCCCGGTGTCGTCCGGGGTCGGATCCTGCTCCACAGCGAGGACGTCGAGGGTCACCTCGGTGGTCCCGGCACCCCTCCCGGTGAGGCCGACCGCGCGCGCGAGTTCCGACCCGCTCGACGCCGCGAAGCGGACCAGGGGCACGGTCCCTTCCGCAGTGGCGGCGCGGACCACGGCCGCGAGCGCGATGTCGTCACCGGCGGCGTCCACGTCCGGAGCGCCACTGGCAGGTACACCCCAGCCCTCGCCCCGACGGATCACGCGTCGAGCACCCCTGAGAGCGAGACGACCCCGCGACTGCACGCATCGGCCGCAGCGCGCGCGCTCGCACGAGTCGTCGGGGCGAGCGCGACATCGGCGACCTGACGGAGGAGGTCGATGCACTGCTTCACCTGGCGGACGAAGTCGCCCCCGGTCAGCTCGTCGTCCTCGAGCACGACCGCGAGATCGTTGCCGGCCGCCCACTCGTACGCGTACGGCATGAACCCCGGGTCGGGCTGTCGGGTGACCGGGAGCCCCGCCTGCTCCTCGTCGGCGCTGAGCCGTCGCCACATCTTCTCGACCTTGCGGGAGCGGTCCGCGAGACGCGACGTCGGCCAGTGCGCCGGCGGCATCGGGGGCGCGCCGTCGCTCCCGCGCGTCTCGTAGCCGAAGGACGACACCAGCGCCACCGTCTCCGGCGGCGAGAGCCCGTCGAGCATCCCGCTGCGAACGGTCTCTGCGAGCAGCAGGTCGGTCTCGGTGTAGAGCCGCGCGAGGATCTCGCCGGCAGCGGTGAGCGACCACCCGTCGAGGTATCCCCAGCGCTCCAGCACGTCGCGGACGACGTCGAGCTGGCGCCCGAGGCTCTCCGTGCGTTGGGCGACCTGGGCCTCGAGGCGCGCCTGGTCCCGCTCCAACCGGGTGACGGTCGCGACCGCCCGCACGATGGTGTCCTTGTTCGGATCGGCGTCGACCGGATGCTCCGAGACGGCGAGCTCGAGCGCGTCGAGGTCGGTCGAGCCGTCGGCGGTCCCTCGCGACCGGCTCCGCTCGGGTCGACGGACCTTGGTCCGCCGAAGCCGATCGAGCGTCTCGCGCTGGAACGGGCGGCTCTTCGGCGCGTGCGGCTGGGGCAGCTCGATCCGACCCAGCACCGCCGGTGGTTGCTCGAAGTCGTCCGGACCGAGGCGGAGGAGCCGCCGGCTCGGCGAGAGCACGAGGATGCGCGTGCTGCCCCGGCGGTGCTCCTGGGCCAGGACGACAGCCGTTCCACCCCGGGAGCCGGCGTGCACGATGTCGCCGGGCCGGAGGCTCGCCAGCGCACGGCTGATGCGGCGGCCCGCCCCGGCTCCTCGGCGCTCGGCTCCCAGCGCATCGAGGAGCCGCCGGTACTCGACCGCGTCGCCGCGGTCGCTGTGCGCCAGCCGCCGCTGCTCCTCCAGCTGACCCCGCACGCGATTCAGCTGACGTTCGATCGTCACGACGTCGCGGTCGACGTGGAACTGCGCGAACGAGAGGTTGAGCAGGTGGTGCGCCTGCTCCGACGAGTAGCGGCGGACGAGGTTGACCGCCATGTTGTAGGTCGGGCGAAACGAGGAGCGGAGGGCGTCGGTCCGTCGAGACGCGAGCCCGGCTACCTGGTCGAAGGAGACCCAGGGGCTCCAGAGCACGATCGCGTACCCGACCGAGTCGATGCCGCGACGGCCCGCGCGGCCAGTGAGCTGCGTGTACTCGCCGGGGGTCAGGAACTCATGACGCTCGCCCGTGAACTTCGTGAGCTTCTCGATCGCCACCGACCTCGCCGGCATGTTGATCCCGAGCGCGAGCGTCTCGGTCGCGAACACGACCTTGACCAGGCCGGCGGCGAACGCCTCCTCGACCGCCTCCTTCATGGGCGGGACCATTCCTGCGTGGTGGGCCGCGACCCCGCCCTCCAGACCCGAGAGCCACTCCTCGTAGCCGAGGACAGCCAGATCCTCGCGCTGGACCGCGGCAAGGTGGCGATCGACGATCTCGGCGATCGCGGCTCGCTCGTCGGCGTTCGTGAGCTGGAGTCGCGCTGCGACGCACTGCTCGACTGCCTGGGCGCATCCCTTGCGGCTGAACACGAAGACGATGGCCGGAAGGAGGTCCTCGGCCTCGAGCAGCTCCACGACCTCCACGCGGTCCGGCGTCCGGAGCCGGCGCTTCGGGCGCGACGGCCCGCGCTGTGCACTGTTGCTCCGACGGTCGAGGCGTTGCGCTTCGGGGTTCGGTTGGAGGTCGTCCGGCGGGCCGACGAACGTGGGGAGCAGGTGGAGCCCGTCGACCCCGCGCTCCCCCACCAGATACCGGTGGCGCAGCTCGATGGGCCGGCGCTCCTCGATCACCGCCGTGGTGGCGCCCCGCACGGTCTCGATCCACGCGGCGAACTCCTCGGCGTTCGACACGGTCGCCGAGAGGCACACCAGGTCGGTCTCGGGCGCGAGATGGACGATCACCTCTTCCCAGACCGCGCCTCGGTACCGGTCTTGGAGATAGTGGACCTCGTCGAGCACGACCGAGTCGAGACCGTCGAGCGCAGACGACGCGGCGTAGATCATGTTGCGCAGCACCTCGGTGGTCATCACCACCACCGGTGCATCACCGTTGACCGATCGGTCACCGGTGAGGAGGCCGACCCGATCCCGACCGTAGCGGCGCACGAGGTCGCCGTACTTCTGGTTCGAGAGGGCCTTGAGGGGCGTCGTGTAGAAGGCCTTCGCACCCCGGTCGAGCGCCCGCGCGATCGCATACTCGCCGACCACCGTCTTGCCGGAGCCGGTCGGGGCCGCGACCAGCACCGACTGCCCGGCGTCGAGGGCGTCGAGCGCCTCGCGCTGGTACGGGTCGAGCGGGAAGCCGAGGTCGCGCTCGAAGGTGCCTCGGAGCGTCACCCGCCCAGAACGGTCGTGCTCGTCTCGCCGGTCCCCGGATCGGGGGCGCCGGTGCCGGGGACGCCGGTGTCGGGGACGCTGACGTCTGGGACGCCGGTGTCGGCGGACGGTGCGGGCAGCGAGATCGGCGGGCTCGTCGGCGCCGGGTCGTCGCTCGCCGGGGCCAGGACCCAGAGCAGCAGTGCGGTCACGAGCAGGATCGCGGCCGCGCTCGCAACCGCGACCGCGACTTCCCGTCGGTCGCGTCGCAGACGGTGCGGGGTCCGCCGACGTCCGGGACTCATCGCTTGAGTGCCTTCCCGATCAGGATGCTCATCTCATAGAACGCGTACATCGGAACTGCCATGAAGAACAGAGAGTAGGGGTCCTGGCTCGGGGTGATCACGGCGGCGAACGCGAAGACGAGGACCACGGCCCAGCGGCGGAAGCGGCGGAGCTGCTCGGTCCGCAGGATCCCTGCGATCAGGAGGAAGACCAGCACCACGGGGAACTCGAACGCCAGCCCGAACGCCACGATCATCAGGGAGACGAGGCTGATGTACTTGTCGGCGGCGAGCAGCGGCTGCTGCTCCTCGCCGCCGACGCTGAGCAGGAAGTCGAGTGCCTGTGGGAGCGTGACGAGCGCGACGAAGGCACCCACTGCGAACAGCGCCACGGACGAGAGCACGAATGGCACGGCGTAGCGCTTCTCGCGGGGATCGAGCCCCGGGGTGATGAAGCGCCAGAGCTGGAAGAGCCAGACCGGGAGTGCGAGGACGATCCCCCCGTACGTGGCGACCTTGAGTCGGGTCGCGAACGCGTCGAGCGGACCGGTGAAGATGAAGGCGTCTCTCTGTCCGTCGGTGGCGTCCTCGTAGAACTTGAGGAAGAACCGGATGATGTCGGGCGCGAACCAGTAGCAGAGCGCGGCGGCGCCCACGACGACAACGATCGAGATGATCATCCGTCGTCGGAGCTCCGTGAGGTGCTCGATGACCGTCATGCGGGCATCGGCGGGTCGGCGCGGCACGGGTCAGCGCTCGGCGCTCTCGTCGCCGGATTCGGGTACGCCGGATTCGGGTACGCCGGATTCGGGTACGCCGGATTCAGAAGGCTCTGGCTCGCCGGACCGGTCGGTGGAGGCGGCCGGGAGCTCGTCGGGCGCGTCGGACACCGCGCGCTTCGGCGGCAGGGTCGGTGGTGGAGCCGCGCCGTCGGTGACGTCATCGGCGAAGACGTCGCTCATCTCGCTGGAGAGGGACCGTTGGAAGCGCCGCACCTCGCGGTAGGCGCGCCCGACCTGACGACCCACTTCGGGGAGCTTGTTCGGCCCGAACACCAACAGGGCGATCACGAGGATGACGAGGATCTCCGCCGGGCCGAGCTGCACCGCACTCCCTTCGCACCCGAGTGGTGCGTCAGGGATCGTACCGGGAGCGCCGGTGAGGTCCGGGGTCGCTCAGCCGTCGCGGGCGATGCGTCGTGGCTACAGGTCGCCGGGCGTGCGGGTGAGCTGCTCCGCCCAGTCCTCACTCCGCAGGAGCAGGTGGAAGTCGATCAGGTCGTCGGAGGTGAAGGCCGGCCCGGATCGCACCTCGGTGAGCTCGGCCGGGAGGTGCCAGACCTCCTCGGCGCAGCCGGCCTGGCGCAGGAGCGCGCAGATCGCCGGACTCGCGTCGTGGATCGCGGCCGCCGAGCAGATCGGGCACCGGAAGCGGTACGCCCCCTGTCCGTCCTCGGCGCAGACCCGGACGATCACGTCGGCGGGCCCGAGGCGTACGGCTCCGCAGCGTGGGCACTCGGCCTTGATCGAAGTCACAGGCTGGGGATCGGCGCCCAGATGGGGTCCCTTGAGCCAAGATGTTCCCGGTGCTGCCGGCTCCTCGGCACACCGTGAACCCTGGGATCCTCGGACTCTCGGATCTCAGGGCCGAGGCCCGACCCCGAGCCCCTGGACGCCGCCGTGGCACCGATCACCTTCGCCCACCGGGGCGCCCGGGCCCACCTGCCCGAGAACACGCTCGCGGCGTTCCGCTACGCGCTCGCGCACGGTGCGCGCGGCCTCGAGACCGATGCCTACTGCGCCGCCGACGGCGAGGTGGTCCTGGTCCACGACCCGAGGATCTGGGTCCGTCTCCGGGGCGTGGTGCCGTGGCGGCTCCGGGTGGCGGGCACCGCGGCCGCCCGCCTCGGCCGCCACGAGGTACCACGCCTCGTCGACCTGTACCGCGAGCTTGGGTCCGACTACGAGCTGTCGATCGACCTCAAGGACGCCGAGGTCGGCGCGCGCGTCATCGACGTGGCCCGCGAGCTCGGTGATCCCGGGCGCCTCTGGCTCTGCTCGCCCTCGAGCCGGCATCTCCGACACCTGCGCGAGTCGGCACCGGACGTGCGCCTCGTGCACAGCCAGACACGGAGCCGGCTCCCCGACTCCGTCGAACGCCATGCCGCGGATCTCGCGGCCGGCGGCCTCGATGTCATGAACATGCACCACAGCGAGTGGAGCCGCGGTCTGGTCGCGTTGTTCCACCGTTTCGGAATCCGCACCTTCGCATGGGATGCCCAGGAGGTCCGCCACATGGAGGCGATGCTCCGGATCGGCATCGACGGCCTCTACAGCGACCACGTGGACCGGATGGTCCAGACGGTGGCCGCGTGGCCGGCGCCCGACGGGCCGTCAGGGTCCTAGAGCAGCCCCAAGCCCGAGATCGGCCAGATCCGGACGAAGACGCGACCGACGATCGTGTCCACGTCGATCGGGCCGAACACCCGGGAGTCCTTCGACGCGCCGCGGTTGTCACCCATCATGAAGGCGTGGCCCTTCGGCACGACGCAGCCCGGGCTCCCGTCGGCCGGCGTTCCGCAGCCGGGCGGGACATCGGAGAACGTCGAGACCGTCCCTGCGGGGAGGTAGGGCTCGTCGAGCCGACGTCCGTCGATGAGCAGACCACCGTCCCCGTCGTTGGTGATCGTCTCGCCCGGGAGCGCGACCGCTCGCTTCACGAGGTCTGCGATCCCTTCGGACCGTGCCGACACCGGCGCCTCGAACACGAGGATGTCGCCGCGGTTCACGTCGTGGAGGTCGTAGGAGAGCTTGTTCACGAGCACGCGGTCCCCCACCTTCAGGGCGGGTGTCATCGACTCGGAGGGGATGAAGAACGCCTGGAAGAGGAACGTCTTGATCAAGAAGGCGATCACGAGCGCGAGGAGGATGAGCACCACCCACTCGATCGCGGTGCGGGCGAACCCCTTGCGCTCCGCCTTCCGGCGCGGGATCGGCCACCGGAGCCATCGTGTCCCGCGGCCAGAGGACGCAGTGCCACCGGACCTGCCCGGGGCGGGGATCGGGTCGGCCGTGGCCGGCGTCAGCACCGACGTGGCCTCCGCCGCGTGGGTGCCTTGCGTCTCTGGGTCGGTCACGCTGCACACTCCACGATCCTCCATCCTCGCGCGTCCGGGTCGCAGTCCCGGGGCCGCCCAGCGGCGGTCATCGCCCGGCCTCGTAGCGCGCCAGGATCCGTCGCGCGGCCTGCTCGACCATCGCTCGCGCCTCGTCGGGGGCCTTGACCTCGGCGTCGGCCCCGAGCCCGAGCGCGAGACGCTCGAGGAACGCGGCGCCGCTGACGGCCAGCACCACCTCGACCCCGCCACCCCGGAGCTCCTTGCGCGCCTCGATCGGCAGGCTCTCGGCGACCCACGTCGCGCTCGGAGCCAATCGGATCCGGACGCGGAGGTCGTCGGGAGAGGGGCGATAGACGAGACCACCGTCGTCGATCGCAGAGGGCCGCGACTCGACGGCAACCCCTGTCTCGCGCACTGCGCGCACCCGATCGATCCTGAACAGCCGATCACCCTCGGCCCGATGGCAGTAGGCCGCGAGGTACCAGGCACCGAACGCATGGAACACCCGCACGGGGTCCACGACCCGGGTCGTCATCTCGTCGCGGGCGAACGTGTAGTACTCGATCTCGAGCTGCCGGCCGCCGTCGGCCGCGTCCCGGAGCGGCTCGACGTGATTCGCACCACCGACGTCGACCGTGATCCCCCCGGTCGCTCCGAGCGTCCGCTCGAGCTTCTCGAGCGCGCGTGCGAGCGGCCCCGCGGGATCCGAGCCCGGGACCGAGAGCAGGGTCCGGCCCGCCGCGAGCAGCGCGACCCCTTCTGCAGGGGTGAGGCGCAACGGCCGCTCGAAGTACTCGGCGAGGCGGATGCTCACCGCGCCGTCGTCCCCGACCCAGACGTCGATCAGGCGGTCCGCGGTGTACGGCGGGAGCCCGCACATCGGCAGCAGCTCGAGGTCACGCTCGAGCTGGGACTCCTCGATGTCGAAGCGGGTGGCGAGCTCGGTGAGCGTCGCACCGGGGTTCGCCAGGATCCACGGCACGAGTGCCAACATCCGCTGCAGGCGGTCCTGGGACCGCTCCGGCCCGCTCATGCGCGTCGCCGCCCGCTCTGGTCGCCCGTCGGGCCCCCCGTCTGGTTGACGATCTCACCCAGCCACTCGACGAGGTCGCGACGCAGGTCCGCGGGCTCGAGCACCTCGGCGTGCTCGAGGAGTCCGAGGACCCAGGTGCGGAACGCAGCGCGGTTGACGACCTGCAGCTCGACCACGACGGCACCGTCGTCGCGTCGCTCGACGACGACCTCGGAACCGAGCTCGTCGGTCACCCATGCGGCGCGGGCAGCGTCGACGAGGACCCGTGCCGCCACCGGCTGGTCCTCGCCGAACCGGAGGGGATCGTCGCGAACGAATCGCGCGGGATCCACATCCGCGGGCGGCTCGAACGCGTCGGCGGCTCCGGCCTCCGGTCGGCCCTCGATCCGGTCGATGCGGAACGATCGGGGCGCATCGCGGTCGACATCACGGCCGACGACGTACCAGTGCCCGATCCGGTGCACCACACCGTACGGCTCCAGACGCCGCTCGTCGTCGCGATAGCGGAAGGTCAGGACGCGCCGACGCGACACTGCGTCGAAGCAGTCCGGCAGCGCCGGCGTCACCTCGAGCTGCGCCAGCGGCGGTGCCGCTGCTCCTTCGGCTCCGCCGAGCTTGGAGAGACCGGCATGTGCGGCGCCTCCGTCGAGACGCACTGCCGTGACCGCGACGTGGAGGGCCGCACGCTCGTCGTCGGACAGCGCCAGGTCGGGCAGGTAGTAGTCGTCCGGTCGGATCCGGTACCCGGCCTCGCCGCCGAGCGAGTCGACGCTCTCCACGCTCACCGGGACGCCCAGCTCCCGCAGCGTCTCTTTGTCCCGCTCGAAGGCGCGTCGCCGCGCCGTCTTGTCGTCCGGATACGAGGGCTCGAGCCGCTCCGCGAGGTCGTCGAGCGTCAACGGACGACGGGTCTCGAGCAACGTCGCGGTGAGGTTGAGGAGTCGCTCGAGTCGCTCGCTCACGGATGCACTCGGATCCGGGGACCCCGACGGTCGACCGCGACGGCACCGGCAACGGCCGCGGCCTCGAACAGCACCGGATCGGCGGCCGCCGGGCGGCCCATCGAGATGATGTCGAGACCATGCGCCGCGAAGCGGTCGAGCACACCGATCGGGGCCACATCGACGAGCTCGTGACGCACGTCGAGCCCCGCGTCGCGCAGGTCGGCCCGCAGTCGCTCCTCTTCATCGCCACCGACCGTGGGGACGGGCACGATGACCCGGGAGCGACAGGCGAGGCGCAACGCGGTCGCGCTGTGGTGCGAGAGCCCGAGGTGACGGGCGCGCGGGTCGGCGAAGCTCACCCGCAGCGCGGCGATGGGGACACCACCGAGCGCAGCCGCCGCATCGAGGATCGGGCCGACCTCCATGCCCGAGAACCCCAGCCGCGTGTTCGTCCCGACGATCCCTGGACCCATCGCGACGACGACGACGTCGGCCCCCGCGGCGTGACGGGCCACCGCGAGGGCGGAGAAGATCGACACCGCCTCGTAGTCGCCGCCGAACGCATGGCCGCAGGTGATCGTCGCATCGATGAGGCTTCGTTCACGCAGCTCGGCCACGAGGTCCGACAGTGCGATCGGCAACCCGGCACCGTCGGTCATCACGTACACGACGCGGGCGTCGGGTGCCCGGTCCTTGACCGCCACCGCGACCGCGGGCACCTGGCTGTGGAGCGCTGCTGCGACGACAGGGACCCCGTCGACCGACTCGATCTCGGCGAGGTGCTCGAGATGCTCCTCGGTGCTGCCCACATCCGCCTGGAGGCTCGTGTACCGGCCCTTGATGATGTGTCCGGGCCCACGTTCACTCCAGCCGTCGCGCACGAGGTTCCAGTGCACGACGTGCCAGCCGCCGGTGCCCAGGCCCAGCTCGACCGCGGTCGTGTTGACGACCACGGGGTCACCGACCGCGACCGTCCCCGTGAGCTGGGTGAGGACGTACGCACGGGCCGGGCCGTCGTCGAGCGAGACCTCCACCCTCTGGAGGCCGGCGCGCTCTTCGATCAGCCGCAGCACGGTTCCCGTGCGAAAGGAGGGCACGCGCGTCCTCGGGTCGGTCCGGCTACAGCGACGCGATGAGCCGCTCGACGCGCTCATCGCGCGACTTGAACGGGTCCTTGCAGAGCACGGTGCGCTGCGCCTGGTCGTTGAGCTTGAGGTGCACCCAGTCGACCGTGTAATCGCGCTTGCGCTCCTTGGCCCGCTTGATGAACGCCCCGCGCAACCGGGCACGAGTGGTCTGGGGCGGTGTGCTCACCGCGGTCTCGATCTCCTCGTCGGTCGCCGTGCGCTCCACCTGGCCGCGCCGTTCGAGCAGGTAGTAGAGGGATCGCGACCGCGTGACGTCGTGGTACGCCAAGTCGACGAGCGCGACCCGGGGGTGGGTCAGCGGCAGGTCGTGACGTTCGCGGTACGCCTGCAGCAGATGGTGCTTGATGACCCAGTCGACCTCGGTGGTGAGCTTCAGCGGGTCGCTCTCGAGGTGGGTCATGACGTGCTCCCACATGTCGAGTGCGCGCTGCTCGAGCGGGCTGAGCCCGTACTTCTTGGCGAACTTGAGTGCTCGGTTCAGGTACTCGGCCTGGATCTCGACCGCGGAGAGCTCGCGCCCGTTGGCGAGGCGGACCCGTCGACGACAGGTCATGTCGTGGCTGATCTCGCGGATCGCGCGGATGGGGTTCTCCAGGGTGAGGTCCCGCCAGGGCGTGGGATCCTCCTCGAGGATGCGCAGGATGATCGACGCGGCACCGAGCTTCAAGAATGTGGCGTACTCGCTCATGTTCGAGTCGCCGACGATCACGTGCAGCCGACGGAACCGCTCGGCGTCGGCGTGGGGTTCGTCGCGGGTGTTGATGATCGGCCGCGACCGAGTCGTCGCGCTCGACACGCCTTCCCAGATGTGCTCCGCCCGCTGGGAGATGCAGTACATCGCACCCCGAGCAGTCTGCAGGACCTTCCCGGCACCGGCATAGACCTGGCGAGTGACGAGGAACGGGATCAGGACGTCGGTGAACTTCGTGAAGTCGCCGTCGCGCTCGACGAGGTAGTTCTCGTGGCATCCGTAGGAGTTGCCCGCCGAGTCGGTGTTGTTCTTGAAGAGGAACACCTCGCCCCGGATCCCCTCCTCACGGAGACGCTGCTCGGCGCTGCGGACGAGCCCCTCCAGGATCCGCTCCCCCGCCTTGTCGTGCACGACGAGGTCGGCGATGGAATCGCACTCCGGGGTGGCGTACTCGGGATGGCTCCCGACGTCGAGGTACAGCCGCGCGCCGTTCTCGAGGAAGACGTTGCTGGACCGACCCCACGAGACGACGCGTCGGAACAGGTAGCGGGCAACCTCGTCAGGGCTGAGACGACGCTGCCCGCGGAGGGTGCACGTCACTCCGTACTCGTTCTCGAGGCCGAAGATCCGCCGTTCCACGCCCCGATGGTACCGGCCGACGGGGCCATACCCGTCGCACCGGTTCCTCGGGATGTGGTGGCGCCGGCCGCAGCCCTCAGCCGCCG
>JAWOIO010000164.1:0-2994 GCA_046484625.1 Acidimicrobiia bacterium | reverse complement strand
CACCCTCGCGCGCGAGCACACCGACCTTGCCCTCGAAGTCAGGTCCGGACGAGAAGCCGAGCTCGTATGCCGCCAGGCTCGCGAGGAACAGCACCCAGTGGTCGTCGCTGTCGTCGATCCCTAGGAGTCGACCAGCATCACCTGCTCCTCGGTGAGGGGATGCCGGCAGAGCTCGAGCATCACCATCAGCTGACGGACCCGACGGCGCTCCGGAGCTTCGAGGCCGAGGGCCGCGACTGCATCGGGACCGGCGGGCGCAACAGGTTCGACAACCCGTTGGCGATGCCCGCGACATCGTCGTCGACCTCGAGTTCGATGATCCCGAGGCGGCACACGGCTTCAAGGAGTTCCTCGAAGGGGTGGTCTGGCAATCCGAGGATCTCTCACCCGGGCTCGACGGCGTACCGACTGCCCGTGGTCTTCGTTCCAACCTGGGCGTACGCTCCAGGCGTGCCCATGTACATCGATCGCCACGACGCACCTGGGATCTCGCCCGAGGACGTCGCCGAGGCTCACAACCTCGACCTCGCCGCGCAGGGTCACGATGTGCGGTATCACACGTACTGGTTCGATCCCGCGAACGAGACGGTGTTCTGTCTGGTCGAGGGGCCGAGCAAGCAGGCCGTCGAGTCCGTGCACGCTCGCTCACACGGGCTGGTTGCAGGCACGATCATCGAGATCGGACCGGATACGCCGATGAGCGCCTTCTTCGGCAGCCTTCCCAGTCATCCGCCGGGGATGCCCTACACGGCCCCTGCCGTGCGGGCAATCGTGTTCACGGACATGTGTGGGTCGGTCGCGCAGACCTACGATCTCGGCGACGAGGGTCACATGCAACTGTTGCGCGAGCACGACGAGCTCGTTCGCGCCGGACTGGCGGCACATGACGGCCGCGAGGTCAAGCACACCGGTGACGGCATCATGGCGGCGTTCACGTCGGTCGCGGCCGCGGTCGCGTTCGCGGTCACCGCGCAACGGTCGCTGGTCGAGCGCAACCGAAACGCCGACACGCCGTTGCACGTCAAGGTTGGGATCAGCGCAGGTGAACCTGTCACCGATTCCAACGACGACCTGTTCGGCGCCGCAGTACAGCTCGCAGCGCGTCTTTGCGCTGCCGCAGCCGCCGGCGACATCGCCGTGTCGGTCGCCGTTCGCGAACTCTGCATGGGGAAGTCGTTCCACTTCGAAGACCGCGGTTTCGTCGCGCTGAAGGGCCTGCCCGAACCCATCCAGACGTATCGAGTGACCTGGGACGATTCGGGCCGCTGAGCGCAGTCAAGGCGAAGACCGGGGTGGCAACTGCCAGCCGCATGTCCTACACCCGCCTTCAGAAGACTCCATGACAGCGCGGGCCCTATTGCGTTCGTCCGTACCATTCCGATCGCGCACGGAGGAGGTTTCGAGCTCCGAGACGCTCAATCTTCCGCGCGTGAAGGAGGAGGGCAACTTCGCGATTCTTGGGCGCGTTGTTGGTGTCGCGACCTCGACCCTGGAAGGAGGAGGTCGCGAAGCTCCCAACGAAGGCGTGGTCTGGCAATCCAAGGATCTCTCACCGACGTCGATCCAGCCCGACTGAAGTAGCCCGTCGTCCTGCGAGAACGCCGAGAGCACTGCGCTGCTACGCCTGAGCGCGCTCCGCGGACGGCGCGGTGCTGCGGTAGTGGCGCTCGGCATTCCGCTTCACATTGGCGAACTGTCGCGTCTGCATCGGCCAGTGGATCACTGGGTAGATCCAGAAGTTGAAGATGCGCTCGAACCACCATGGACGAGCCGCCTGGTAGCCGCTGACCACCAGGCGCGTGCGGGCACCGGGGAGTTCGTCCAAGCGAAAGCCCCACAGGCCCTCCGTGTACGCCGCTGGTCGTGGCAGCGCAGGGTCGAGCACTTGCCCACTGAGGGCGCTCAGACCGCGTAGCCCCAGGAAGCGGTGTGTCTCGAGCACGGCGACCTGCCACGCGTCGACAGGCCCTGCGGGCGACCACGCCTTCAGGTAATCACCGGTCGTGAGCTGCTGCCATTCGGGATGCAACTCCGTCGCACTCGGGCGCCCACCGTTGTCGAGACGATCCCATGAGTACCAACCGGCGTGCTCGTAGCCCATCTGGATCAACCATGCCCAGACCTCGGATGGAGGCGCATCGATGGTGACCGCCATCGTGGACGCTCGAACGCCGTTCGCCACAACGTCGGCGCCTGGGAAGTCCGAACGGAGCTCGTCATCGGTCGCACCCCAGCGAATCAGCTTGGGGCGCACGACGAGCACGTAGACAGCCGCAGCGGCTACCGCGACGCTCACGACTCGGCGCACGAAACCCATCATCTCGACGATGGTCCCGCTCGTCCGCGACGACCGCTAGAGGCGAATGTCCCATTCGGGCGAACTCGCATCTGATCGTCCGGTGCGGCAAGTGTCAGGCCACTGTCCCGATTCACTCGGGCGACATTGCCGCTGGCACCCTGCGCCAGATCGGGCGCCAGCTGGAACCGTGTCTCGGAAAGGAGTGGTGGCGATGAAGACGTATACCGCAGTGTGTGAGCGAGACGAGAGCGGAACGTGGGTGATCACTGTCCCGAAACTCCGCGGCGTCGTGACGCAAAGCCGCCGGCTCGACAAGGCGGTCGCTCTTGCCGCTGACGCTATCGCCCTCTGGCTCAATACCACCGCCGATCAGGTCAACGTCGAGCTCGATGTGCATCTCGCGGACGACGCTGCGGTGGCTGCCGCGTCGGTCATTGCGCGAGTAGCGACTGAGAATGACTCAACGTCACAGTGAAGCGGGAGGTGCGGAGCGCCTCGACGGCTTGTAGAACTACGCGTTGCGGGCCCGTGGGCTTCCTACCTTCTTGCTCGCAGCCGCACGCTTCGTCACGCTGCTGCGGTTGCTCCTGGTGACCGGCTTGCTGCTGCGGCTCCGAATGGTGGCTCTCCTGTTGTCATCAGAGAGCAGTTGCTGGACTCGCTGGTGTGAGAGGTCGAGGACAACCGCGGCATCA
>JAWOIO010000160.1:0-8302 GCA_046484625.1 Acidimicrobiia bacterium | reverse complement strand
GTCAACGTCGGGGGTGGCGGGGTGCGACAGGAGAATACGTCTGGCCCTCGGCGGCTCGGATCACCGACGAGTTGTACCCGCCACAAAGACCACGGTCGGCTGCGATCACGATGTGGGCCACCCGGCGGATCTCGGGGCGCGGATCGAGAAGCGGGCTGCTCGTGCCGGCACCGGCGGCCGCGAGGTCCCGGACGACCTCGGTGATCGTCTCGCTGTAGGGAACGGCGGCGTGCACCCGCGCCTGAGCGCGCACGATCCGACTCGCGGCAATGAGCTCCATCGCGCGCGTGATCTTCTTCGTGGACTGGACCGTGCGGATTCGCCTCCGCAGGATCCGTTCCTGGCCACCGGCCATCTAGCTTCGCTCGCTTCCTGCGGGCCGGGATACCCGGCCCGCGGCCGTGCGCTCGCTGGCGAGTGCCCTGCGCTGTGCTCCGGGCACCGCGTCGCGACGCGTCCGCGTTGTCGTCATTCCGTCTCGAGGGTCTTGTGGGAGTGGGGCTCGCCCGGGGCCTCGGCGTCGGTGTCGGTGGGATCCGCGGTGCCCTCGTGGTCCGGCGCGTCGGCGAGCGTCGCGACGAACTGCGTCTTGAACTCGGCGACCGCGGCCTCCACGGCCTCGCCCTCGGGCATCTTGCCGGTGTCGCGGATCTCGCTCAGCAGCCCCGCATGCCGGCCGCGGAACCAGTCGAGGAGGTCGACCTCGAACCGCTTGACCTCCGTCACCGGGAGGTCGTCGAGCACGCCCGACGTCCCCGCGTAGATCGACACGACCTGCTCCTCCACCGGCATCGGCGAGTTCAGGGGCTGCTTCAGCAGCTCGACGAGGCGCTCACCGCGGTCGAGCTGCGCACGCGACACGGAGTCGAGCTCGGACCCGAACGTGGAGAACGCCTCCAGCTCACGGAACTGCGCGAGGTCGAGCTTGAGCGTTCCGGAGACACCCTTCATCGCCTTGATCTGCGCGGCGCTCCCGACACGCGACACCGAGATGCCCACGTCGACGGCCGGGCGAACCCCCGACTTGAAGAGGTCGTCCTGCAGGTAGATCTGACCGTCGGTGATCGAGATGACGTTCGTCGGGATGTACGCCGAGACGTCACCCGCCTTCGTCTCGATGATCGGGAGCGCGGTGAGCGACCCCTTGCCCCGCTCGTCGCTCAGCTTCGCCGCGCGCTCGAGCAGCCGGCTGTGCAGGTAGAAGACGTCGCCCGGGTACGCCTCACGACCCGGCGGACGCCGGAGCAGCAGCGCGAGCTGCCGGTAGGCCTCGGCCTGCTTCGAGAGGTCGTCGTACACGACCAGCGCGTGGTCGCCGTTGTCCATCCAGTGCTGACCCATGGCGCACCCGGCGTACGGCGCGAGGTACTTGAACACTGCCTCGTCAGCCGCCGGTGCGTTGACCACCACCGTGTACTCCATGGCGCCGTGCTCTTCGAGCGTCGCCACGGTCTGGGCGACGGACGAGCCCTTCTGGCCGATCGCGACATAGATGCACTTCACGCCGAGCCCGCGCTGGTTGAGGATCGTGTCGACCGCGACCGTCGTCTTACCGGTCTTGCGGTCGCCGATGATGAGCTCGCGCTGACCGCGGCCGATCGGCGTCATCGCGTCGATCGCCTTGATGCCCGTCTGCAGGGGCTCGTGCACGGGCTGGCGGCCGACGATGCCGGGGGCCTGGACCTCGAGGCGCCGCACCTCGGTGCTCGTGATCGGACCCTTGCCGTCGATCGCCTGGCCGAGGGAGTCCACGACCCGGCCGATGAGCGCGTCACCCACCGGCACCGAGAGGATGCGCCCGGTCGCCTTGACCGGGTGGCCCTCCTCGACGTGCTCGGACGTCCCGAGGACCACGGCCCCGATGGACTCCTCGTCGAGGTTCAGCGCGAGGCCCAACGTCCCGCCTTCGAACTCGAGCAGCTCATTGACGGCGGTCTCGGGCAGCCCGGCGACACGAGCGATCCCGTCGCCGACCTCGAGCACGCGTCCGACCCGCGCCGCCTCGAGCGTCGGCGTGAACGACTCGACGTGGGTCCGCAGCGCCGCTGCGATCTCGTCGGCGTTGATCGTCAGCTCGGCCATATGATCTCGCTCGCTCTCTCGGCGCCGGGATACCCGGCGCCACCCTTCGGGACGGTCGCTTGCTGGCGAGCACCCTCCGCGATGCTGCGGGTGCCGCTGCGACGCACGGACGTCATGATCACAGCTGTTCTTTCAGTTGATCGAGCCTGTGGCGGACCGAGCCGTCGATGACGGTGTCGCCCACCCTGGCCACGATGCCGCCGAGCACGCTCGGATCGATCGTGACCTTCACCTCGACGTCCTTGCCGGTCGCCTTGCCGAGTGCTGCGGCAAGGCGCGTCATCTGGTCCTCGTCGAGTGCGATCGCGCTGCGCACCTCCGCCACCTCGTGGTCCCGCTCGGTGGCGGCGAGCTCGACGAACCGGTCGATGATCGCCGGGAGATCGGAAGCCTGGCCCCCCCCGACGACCAACGACACCAGCGCCGTGCTCGTCGGGAGCGCCTTGTTCCCCATCAGCTCGTCGATCACGGCGATCCGACGCTCGATGGGGAGCGCGGGATCCGTGAGTGCCATGCGAAGGTCGTCGTTCGACTCGAACGTGCGCGCGAAGCGGAACACGTCGTCCTCGACGCCTCCGAGGTGCCCCTCGGCACGCGCGACACCGAGCATGGCCAGGGCGTACGCCTCGACCTTCCCGGCCGCGTGCCCGCGATCCGCCATCGTCAGTCTCCTACGGAGTTGATGTAGCTCTCGACCAGGTCGCGCTGGGTCGCCGGGTCGAGGTTGCGCTCGACGATCTTCTCGGCGAGCCCGATCGAGATGTCACCGACCTGGGCCTGGAGATCGCTCATCGCCCGCTCGCGAGCGAGGCGCACGTCCTCGGCGGCGCGCTGACGGGTCTCGGCTGCGTCGGCCTCGGCCTTCGCGATCACGTCGGCTCGCACTCGTTCGGCGGCAACCCGCGCTTCCTCGACGATGCGATTCGCCTCACCACGGGCGTCGCCGAGCTGGGACTGGTAGCTCGCGCGCTCGGTCTCGGCGTCGAGGCGTGCCTTCTCGGCACCCTCGAGGTCGCTGCGGATCTTCTCCTCGCGAGCCTTCATGCCCTTCTTCAGGGCCGGGAAGGCGAACTTCATCAGCGCGAGGAGGACGATCAGGAACGCGATGCCGCCCCAGATCAGCTCGGGCAGTGCGGGCGTGAACAGGCTCTGGGACTTCTTGCAGTCCTCGATCGCGTCCTCGAAGCCCTTGTAGTCGCCGTCGTCGATCGCGGCGGCGTTGTCATCGAGCGCGGACTCGACGCACTCGGCCAGCTTCTTGCCGAAATTCTCTGCAGCGGACGCAGCGCTCGGGACGGCCACGACGGCCGACAGCCCGAGCAGACCCACGGCCAACACTCTGCGGATGCGCATGACGCGCTTCCTCCCTCTCATGTACGGAACCCCATGCTGTGGCTGGGTGTCCGGGCGAATCAGATGAAGTAGAGGACGAACCCGATGAGGGCCAGCGCCTCGGCGAACGCGATGCCGAGGAACATGGTCGTCCGGACGTTGCCGGCCATCTCGGGCTGACGCGCCATGGCCTGGACCGACTGCCCCACGAGGTAGCCGATGCCGATGCCGGGGCCGATGGCCGCGAGGCCGTAGCCGACGGACTTCAGACCGTTCTGGAGCTCGCCGGGGTCAGTGGCGGCAAGGTTGATCAGGGAACGCAGCACGCGGTTGCTCCTTGTCTTTCGGACGAGATCAGTGTTCGGGGTGTACGGACTCGTTGACGTACACCGCCGTGAGGATGGTGAAGATGTAGGCCTGCAGGACGGCCACCAGCAGCTCGAAGCCCGTGAAGGCGACGAGACCGAGGAACGGCAGCGGGGCGAAGATCACCTGGTAGAGCCCGCTGTTGCGAACGATCAGCAGCTCGTTCGTCATGATGGCGAAGATCGCCAGCAGCACGTGGCCCGCCGTCATGTTGGCGAAGAGACGGACCGCCAGGGAGAACGGCCGGACGAGGTACTTCGAGAAGAACTCGATCGGGACCACCAGGAACTTCAGCGCGAACGGAACCCCGGTCGGGTTGATGTTGCTGAAGAAGTACTTGGGACCCTGCTTGACGAAGCCGGTCACGATGAAGGTGGCCCACGCGACCAGCGCGAGGAAGAGCGGGATGGCGAGGCGCGCCGTGGCCGGGAACTGGACGCCGGGGATCACCGACCAGATGTTGATGAAGAAGATCCAGAAGAAGAGGCTCGCGAAGAACGGGGTCCAGTTCCGCCCGTCCTCGCCCATCGCGGCGATGCTGATGTTCTCCTCGATCGCCTCGTAGCCGGCTTCCGCCACGTTCTGGATGCCGACGGGCACCAACGCCTGGCGCCGCCCGCCGAGCCAGAACAGCAGGATGCAGATCGCCGTCGAGATGAACGCCATCAACGCGGTCTTGTTGAACTCGAGCACGGTGTGCTCGCTGAAGATGCCCTTCCACTCGAAGAGCTCATTGATGTTCGGCAGCAGCTCAGCGACGAACACGTTCACCTGTCCACTCCTGCGTGCGTGCTGGGCCTGGGCTTGAGGCCAGGCGAGGCCAACGAGAGAGAGATCGAGCGCATCTCCCAGAAGAGGAGACCGAGGTAGCCGGCGACCAGCGTGATGCAGAAGACCGGCCAGTCGACGATATCGAGTGCCTTGATCCCGACTCCGATCGCAGTGATGAGCACCAGGCGCCCGATGAAGCTCATCATCGCGACCCCCATGAGCAGCTCGGGCGTCCGCCGCGCGGTCCAGCCCAGCAGCGCAGCCGAGGCGAGGAAGTTCACGACGACGATGCCGAAGGCGAGTGCGACCGCGGCACCGGCGTCGACGCCACGCCACGCGCCGATCCCGACGACCAGGATCGGTGCTGCGATCGCGGCCTTCTTCGCGAGGTCACGCGCGATCCGGGACTCGATCTCGACCGACTCCGGGGTCTCGGTCATGTGCGCGCTCCGGTCCGACGGGATCGGACCGACGTCGAGGCGGCGGACCGGGCGACCGTCGACGCGGCCATGGTCGAACCCTCGCGGCGCAGCCACGGCTTGCCGGAATCGTGATCGGCCATCCGACGCTCGTAGCGGTAGTAGGCCGAGGCGAAGGCCCCGAGGACGCCCAGAGCGCCGAACACGAGGAGGAACAGCGGTCGAGTGTCCGCTCGGGAGTCGATCAAGGATCCGACGAACCCGAAGAGGACGATCTCGATGACCATCGCGACGGCGTGACTCAGCGCGTCGTTGTTGGAGCCTGGGGCTCCTTGCCACCGGAGCGACTTCACCGCCGCCTCGCTCCTCGCTCGACCCGGGAGCGCGTTCGAACTGCTCGACGCGCTTGTGAATGTTTTCGCAAAGTACCCGGCGCTCCGGGGAACGGTCAACTCGGGGTCGGCGTCCCGACATCCTCGGGGGCCACGCGCCGGGCCGCGGGGTCCTCGACGAGCTCCACGGGGACGTCCCGGCCCCGCACGCTGGGGTGGAGGTAGGTGAACAGGAGGAGTGCGAGCCCGACCAGTGCGATCGGCACCAGCGCGTTCCCACGGTTCGTGTAGGTCGGGATCAGCGCGGCCGCGGACGCCAGCGCGGTCCAGACCCACAGGATCGCGACCGTGCGTCGGGGGCCGTGGCCAAGGCGCATCAGCCGGTGATGAAGGTGCTCGTGATCGGCCTCGGAGAACGACCGTCCACTCACCACCCGGCGCAGGAACGAGAACGCGGTGTCGAGCAGCGGCACCGCGAGGATCACGATCGGGATGAGGAGTGGCGCGAAGAAGAAGTAGGTCTGACCGCTGAACTGGTCTGCCGTGCGTCCGCCCATGGTGATGGTCGTCACCGCGAGCAGGAGGCCGAGGAACATCGCGCCCGCGTCACCCATGAAGATGCGGGCCGGGTTGAAGTTGTGCGGCAGGAACCCGACGCAGACGGCGACCGAGATGACCGCGATCAGCGGAGCGATGTTCGACCCGTCGATCAACCCGGCCTTCAGCAACCGGTCCGAGTACAGGAACAACGCGGATCCCGCGATGATCACGATTCCCGTGGCGAGCCCGTCGAGCCCGTCGATGAGGTTCATCGCGTTGGCGAGGATCACGACGGTCACGACGGTCACGAACGCGGCCATGTCGGGTGAGAGCACGACGTAGTCGAGGCTGGCGAAGGGCACGCGGAAGTACAGCATCGTGATCCCGGACAGCGAGAGGATGCTGGCGGCCAGCACCTGTCCGCTGATCTTCGCGGGGGGCGAGACGTCCCGGACGTCGTCGAACGCTCCGACGAGGAACATCACGCCGGCGGCGAGGACGAGCCCGACCGGCTCCGACGACGAGTCGAACATCTGGCGGAACTGGTCGAGCTGCGACGCGGTCGCGAGCGCGGCACAGAACCCGAGGAACATGCCTGCGCCGCCGAGTGACGGCGTCGGGTAGGCGTGGACCGACCGGGGTCCGGGCATCGCGATCGCGCCGACCCTCGGCGCGAGCCGCCGGACCCCGAACGTGACGAAGAAGGTGGTGATCGCTCCGACGGCACCGACCGTCAGGTAGCCGACCATGCACCGCTCCCCTGCCGGACCGAGGTACCGACCGGGCTCACCCGAGCTCGGGATACGGGACGAACTTCGAGCACAGTCGGCGCACGGTGTCGAGCACCTCGGCCGCCACCTGCTCGTCGTCCGCGGCGCGCAGCACCCTGGCGATCAGGGACGCCACCTCGGTCATCTCCGGTTCGCCCATCCCGGCAGTCGTGACCGACGCGGTGCCGAGACGGAGCCCACTCGTGACGAAGGGCTTCTCAGGGTCGTTGGGGATCGCGTTCTTGTTGCACGTGATGCCGGCGCGGTCGAGCGCCTCCTGGGCGACCTTCCCGTTGACGCCGAAGGGGCGCAGGTCCACGAGCATGAGGTGGTTGTCGGTACCTCCCGAGACGATGCGGAACCCCTCCTCGGTGAGTGCGTCGGACAGCGCACGCGCGTTGCGAACGATCTGCGCCGCGTACTCGCGGAACTCCGGCTGCGCCGCGAGCAGGAACGCGACCGCCTTGGCGGCCACCACGTGCATGAGCGGTCCACCCTGGAGGCCAGGGAACACGGCCTTGTCGATCGCGGCGCCGTACTGCTCCTTCGAGAGGATGGTCCCCGCGCGGGGGCCGCGGAGGGTCTTGTGCGTGGTGAACGTGACGACGTCGGCGAAGGGGACCGGCGACGGATGGGCACCACCCGCGATCAACCCTGCGATGTGGGCGGCATCGACCATGAGCAGCGCGCCGACCTCGTCGGCGATCGCGCGGAACGCGGCGAAGTCGATCGTCCTCGGGTACGCGGTGGCCCCGGCGACGATGAGCTTGGGTCGCTCGGCCCGCGCGATCGCGGCGACCGCCTCGTGGTCGATGGTCTCGGACTCGTCGTCGACCCCGTAGCCGACGAACCGGTACAGCCGTCCGCTGAAGTTGACCGGCGAGCCGTGTGTGAGGTGCCCACCCTGGTCGAGGCGCAACCCCATGACCGTGTCGCCGGGATCGAGCAGCGCGAAGTAGGCGGCCATGTTCGCGTTGGCACCCGAGTGCGGCTGGACGTTCGCGTGCTCGGCACCGAACAGCTCGCAGGCCCGTTGCCGCGCCAGCTCCTCGGCCTCGTCGATGACGAGGTTTCCGCCGTAGTAGCGCTTGGCCGGATATCCCTCCGAGTACTTGTTCGTCAGCACCGAGCCCTGGACCGCGAGCACGGCAGGCGACGTGAAGTTCTCGGAGGCGATGAGCTGGATCGTCGTGTTCTGACGCTCGACCTCGCGCCGGATGATGTCGGCGATCGTGGGGTCGGCGGACTCGACCTCGTCCCGGGGATCGCTCATGTCGGTGCCTCCCGGAGTCCGTCGTTCACGGTCGTGCTCTGCGCAGTCTACCGAGGGTCCCGGCTGGATTCCGACGAGTGCGTCCACATTCCAGGGACGCGTGGTGAGCGTGTCGACCCCGGCTCGGGCGACGACACTCAGCGGGTCCCGACGATCGGACTGGTCGGGATCGTCGATGCCGAGCCCGTCGTACTGTCCGAGCAGGAGGTACGCGAGCACGTCGTCAGCGCTCAGCTCGCGCCCTGCGGTCACCGGACCCTGGGCGGCGAGCAACGCCTGGAGCGTGACCGGGTCCACAAGCAGCACCCCGTCCACCACCTCCCCGGTCGCGGCCTCCCACATGTCGGCGGCCAACGGTGCGGTCACCTCGAACCGCGGCGACATCGCGAGATACCGCCAGTCCTCGCCCATCGGCGT
>JAWOIO010000077.1:0-31871 GCA_046484625.1 Acidimicrobiia bacterium | reverse complement strand
GCTCGAGTCGCGTCGCGCTGACTGGAAGCCGATCGCGCCGCGCTACACGAGCGGCTTCCTGGCCAAGTACGCCAAGCTCGCCCAGGGCGCCGACCGCGGCGCGATCACCAACTTCTGATCCCCGACCCGATCCCGATCCCCGAGCCGCGCGCGTCGTGCCCGAGATCCTCGAGGCGGAGCAGGCCCGGCTCCTCGTCGAAGCGCGGGCCCTGGGTCGGGAGATCGCCTCGGTCGACGCGCCCGACGCCTGGTATCTCAAGCGGGGGCTGACGCCCCGGGGGGTGCGGGCGGCGCTGCCGGGACACGCGCTCGTGACCGCCCGTCGTCGTGGGAAGCAGCTGTTCCTCGACACCGACGACGGCCCGGTCGTCGGGCTCCACCTCGGGATGAGCGGCCGGGTGGTGATCGACGGCGATGCGGCAGGTGATCCGCTGCTCTACGCGAGCAACCGCGACGTGCCCGAGTGGCACCGGTTCGCGGTGCGCTTCGTCGACGGTGGGCGGCTGTCGTTGCGCGACCCGCGGCGTCTCGGCGCGGTCGAGCTCGACCCCGACGAGGACCGGCTCGGAGTCGACGCGATGACGCTGCCGCTGGGGCACCTCCGGTCCGTCGTGGCCGGGTCCCGCGCGCCGCTGAAGGCGGTGCTCATGGACCAGGCCCGCATCGCCGGGCTCGGCAACCTGCTCGTCGACGAGATCCTGTGGCGGTCGAGCCTCGACCCCGCCCGTCGCGCCGACACCCTGGACGCCGGCGAGCAGGCCCGACTCCACAAGGCGATCCGCTCGACGTTGCGAACCCTCGGCCGTCGGGGCGGCTCGCACACCGGGGACCTCATGCCGGCGCGCGAGCCCGGGGGTCATTGCCCCCGCGACGGTGCCCCGCTCCAGCGTCGGACGGTCGGCGGCCGCACGACCTACTCGTGTCCCGTCCACCAGAGGTGACCTCGTGCCTTGCCTCTGGCGCCCAGATGCGTCAGACTGTCGTTCTGATGACGCGTCTCACCGCCCGCCTCCAGGTAGTCGTTACGTAGCGCACGCCCGCTCTCCGCGCGCGTGCGCCACCGCCCCTCGCTCGAGCGAGGGGTTTGTTGGTTCCAGAGCCCTTTTCCGCTCCCCGGGGACACCCTCCCCGCCCCACCCACGAAGCGAGCACTCGATGAAGATCACCGGCGCCCAGGCGCTCATTCGCAGCCTCGAGATGGAACAGACCGAGGTCATGTTCGGCCTCCCCGGCGGCGCGATCCTGCCCGTCTACGACCCGCTGATCGACTCGTCGATCCGCCACATCCTCGTGCGCCACGAGCAGGGCGCCGGCCACATGGCCGAGGGCTACGCGCACGCGACCGGACGCCCGGGCGTGGCGATGGTCACGAGCGGCCCGGCCGCGACCAACGTCGTGACCCCGCTCTGCGACGCCTACATGGACTCCATCCCGCTCGTGATGATCACCGGGCAGGTCCCGTACTCGGTGATCGGGACCGACGCGTTCCAGGAGTGCGACACGGTCGGCATCACGATGCCGGTCACCAAGCACAACTGGCTCGTGACCGACGCGGCCGACATCCCCCGGATCGTGCGCGAGGCGTTCCACGTCGCGACCACCGGTCGTCCCGGGCCGGTGCTCGTGGACCTGCCGAAGGACATCGCCAACCAGGAGATGGACTGGTACTGGCCCGAGTCGGTCGACCTTCCGGGGTACAAGCCCACGCTCAAGGGCCACGCGAAGCAGATCAAGGACGCGGCGCGTCTCATGGGTGAGGCACACCGCCCGGTGATCTACGCGGGTGGTGGGATCCTCAAGGCGCGTGCGGCCGAGGTGCTGCGCGAGCTGGCCGAGCTCACCGGCTTCCCGGTGGTCACCACGCTCATGGCGCGTGGGGCGTTCCCCGACGACCACGAGCTCGCGCTCGGGATGCCCGGGATGCACGGCAACTACACGGCGGTCACCGCGATGCAGAAGTCGGACCTGCTGATCGCTCTCGGATCGCGCTTCGACGACCGCGTGACCGGGAAGCTCGACGGCTTCGCGCCCGACGCGAAGATCATCCACCTCGACATCGACCCGGCCGAGCTCGGCAAGGTCCGGCGTCCCGACGTCCCGATCGTGGGCGACTGCAAGCACGTCATCACCGAGATGGTGAAGGCGATCCAGTCGGACCGAGAGAAGCAGGGTGACACCGAGGGTCGATCCGGTCGCTGGCCGTCGCTCGACGCCTGGCACCGCCAGCTGAAGGAGTGGCAGGAGCAGCATCCGCTGCACTACGAGCAGTTCGACGACGGGCCACTGAAGCCGCAGTTCTGCATCGACATGCTGCGCGACAACACGCCCGACGACACGATCGTCGCCTCGGGCGTGGGTCAGCACCAGATGTGGACGTCGCAGCGCTGGAAGTTCAACCACCCGTACACGTGGGTGAACTCCGGTGGACTCGGCACCATGGGCTTCGCGGTGCCCGCCGCGATCGGCGCCAAGGTCGGCCGGCCCGACAAGCTCGTGTGGGCGATCGACGGTGACGGCTGCTTCCAGATGACCGCGCAAGAGCTGGTCACTGCGAGCGCGGAGCGGATCCCGGTGAAGATCGCAATCCTCAACAACGCGTACCTCGGCATGGTGCGCCAGTGGCAGGAGCTCTTCTACGAGGAGCGCTACAGCGAGGTGTACCTGTCGCCGGACCTGCCCGATTACGTGAAGTGGTCCGAGGCGATGGGGTGCGTCGGGTTCCGGGTCGACACGCCCGAGGACGTCGTCCCCACGATCGAGAAGGCCAACTCGATCGACGACCGCCCAGTCGTGATCGACTTCCGGACCGACTACCGCGAGAAGGTGTACCCGATGATCGCGCCGGGGACGACGAACGACGACATCATCCTCGATCCCGCCCACGACACGAGAGGGGCGCGCTAGCCATGGACAGTCCCCAGCACCACATCCTCTCGGTTCTCGTGGAGAACCGGTTCGGTGTGCTCACGCGCGTGGCGGGGCTGTTCGCCCGACGCGGGTTCAACATCGTCTCGCTCGCGGTCTCACCGACCGAGGACGAGCGCTACAGCCGGATGACCATCGTCGTCGACGCCGACTCGGCGCCGCTCGAGCAGGTCACCAAGCAGCTGAACAAGCTGATCCCGGTGATCAAGATCATGGAGCTCGCGCCGTCGGAGGCGGTCGAGCGTGAGCTGATGCTCGTGAACGTGAAGGCGACCGCCGAGGCGCGCTCGCAGATCACCGAGCTGGCGGCGATCTTCGAGGCCCGCATCGAGGACGTCGGGTTCGAGTCGATCACCATCTTGGTGGCCGGCCGTCCGGAGAAGCTCGACGCGATGACCGACCTGCTCACGCCGTTCGGGATCGTCGAGCTCCAGCGGACGGGTCGGATCGCCCTGCCCAAGCTCACCCGCCGACCGGGACGGCTCCGAGCCGTCAAGAACCGCGCCGGCTGATTACCCTTCATCCATCCTTCTTGCGTCACTTCTTGCTGAATGGCAGCAGTAGTTGACGCAAGAACGTTGAGAGATCAGAGAGAAGAGAGCAGACGATGCCCGCGACGATCTACTACGACGCCGACGCCGACCTCGCCCACCTCGAGGGGCGCAAGGTCGCGGTGCTGGGGTACGGGTCCCAGGGCCATGCCCACGCGCTGAACCTGAAGGAGTCGGGTGTCGACGTCCGGGTCGGGCTGCGCGAGGGCTCGGGTTCCTGGGCGAAGGCCGAGAGCGCCGGACTGCGGGTGCTGACCACCGCGGAGGCGTGCAAGGAAGCCGACGTGATCATGGTGCTGCTCCCGGACACGGAGCAGGCGAGCGTCTACGAGACCGACATCGCGCCCAACCTCGACGAGCGGGACTCGCTCGCGTTCGCGCACGGCTTCAACATCCACTTCGGGCAGATCCGGCCGCCCAAGGGCGTCGACGTGTGGATGATCGCCCCGAAGGGCCCCGGGCACCTCGTCCGCCGTACGTTCGAGGAGGGCGGCGGCGTACCCGCGCTCGTCGCGATCTCGGCCGACGAGACCGGCAAGGCCAAGGAGACCGCCCTCGCGTACGCCCGCGCGGTCGGCGCCACGCGCGCCGGGGTGCTCGACACCACGTTCGAGGAGGAGACCGAGACCGTGCTGTTCGGTGAGCAGACGGTGCTGTGCGGTGGCGTGGTCGAGCTGATCAAGGCCGGGTACGACACGCTGGTCGACGCCGGCTATCAGCCCGAGTCGGCCTACTTCGAGACGCTGCACGAGGTGAAGCTGATCGTCGACCTCATCTACGAGGGCGGCATCACGAACATGCGCTACTCGATCTCCGACACCGCCGAGTACGGCGACATGACCCGTGGCCCACGCATCATCACCGACGAGACCCGTGCCGAGATGCGGCGCGTCCTCGACGAGATCCAGTCGGGCAGGTTCGCCCAGGAGTGGATCCTCGAGAACAAGGCGGGACGACCGGTGTTCAACGCGCTGCGGCGCAAGTCGGCCGAGCACCCGATCGAAGAGGTCGGGGAGCGACTGCGCTCGATGATGCCCTGGATCGGGGCCGGCAAGGCGCGCCCACAAGACGTCTCGGGCGGCTGATCGCCACTCGCGTCAGCACCACCGTCGTTCTCGGCACGCTGGATGTTGCAGAGCAACACTGAACGTGCCGAGAAGCCGCTCGGGCGTGATGTCCTGAGCGATCGGGCCCCGTAGGCTCGGCCCGGTGGAGGACGCGCTGCTGATCGTCGCGGGGGCCGTCGCCGGATATCTCCTCGGCACGTTCCCGACCGCGGTCCTCGTCACCCGGCTGGTCACCCACGGCACGGTCGACATCCGCTCGTCGGGGACCGGGAACCCCGGTGGGGTCAACACCGCCCATGTCATCGGGGCCAAGTGGGGCGCGGTCGTCATGCTCGTCGACGCGGCCAAGGGCTTCGGCGCCGCGTTCCTCGGGTGGTGGATCGGTGGGCCCGAGGGGGCGTTCGCGGGTGCCACCGCGGCGATCGCCGGGCACATCTTCCCGGTCTGGAGCGGGTTCCGGGGTGGCAAGGGCGTCGCGACGTCGGCCGGCTCGGTCCTGGCCGTGTTCCCGGCGTTCTTCCCCGTCGACGCCGCCGTCACCGCGCTCGGCGCGCTGGGTTCCCGCAACGCCGAGCGAGCCGTGCAGATCAGCAGCACGGTGTGGGTCCTCGGGTCGATCGCCTGGTGGCTCGGCGACCTCCCCAACCTCTGGGGTCCGGATCCCACTGTCGCGCTCCCGATCTCGCAGGCCATCGGGGCGCTCCTCATCATCGGGAAGTTCTACGAAGCCCGCGTCCACGCCCAGGTGCAGGCGACCCGGGAACGGGTGCGGCGCGGGTGATCGCGCTCGTCACCGACTCGAGCGCGCAGCTGCCCGACGCGCTGCGCGACCGGTTCGGCGTGCAGGTCGTGCCGCTCACGGTCGTGGTGGACGGGGAGGACCGTCTCGAGGGCGTCGACCTCTTCGCCGACGAGTTCTACACCCGCCTCTCGGCCGGCGCGGAGGTGTCCACCGCCGCGCCGTCGCCGGGTCGGATCCTCGAGGTGTTCGAGGCCACCGCCTCCAGCGGGGCGACCGGGATCCTGGCGATCCACATCGGGTCGAACTCGTCGGCGACGGTGAGCTCGGTGCACCTCGCAGCCCGGGAGAGCACGGTCCCCGTCGAGGTCGTCGACACCGGTACGGCGTCGTTCCCCATCGCGTGCTCGGTCTGGGCTGCGGGACTCGTCCTCGAGCGGGGCGGCGACCTCGGCGAGGCGGCCGATGTGGCCAGGGCCGTCGCGGCGACCGTCGGCAACGTCTTCGTGGTGGGCGCACTCGACCTCGCCCGGCGGGGCGGGCGCCTCTCGTCGGACGTGAGCGACGACGACGGCGTGCCGGTCCTCGCGCTCGAGGCCGGAACCATGGACGTGGTCGGTCGCGCGCGCGACCTCGAGGAGGCGGTCGGGCAGATGGTCGACTACTACGCGCGTTGGGCCGACGGGAGACCGTCGTACGTCGGCGTCGGTGACGCGGTCGCGCCGGACCTCGCCGAGTCGCTGGCCGACCGGCTCCGGGCTCGTCCCGAGACCGTCGAGCTCGTGCGGTACGCGATCGGCCCGTCGGTGGGGGCGCACTCCGGACCGGGGACGGCGGGAGCGGTGTTCTTTCCCGCTGCCCTCGCCGACCCCCGGTAGCCGAGGAGCCGCGTCAGCTCTGGCGCTGCAGCGCGTCGCGGATCTCGATGAGGACGTCCTTCTCGGTGACCTCGGCCTCGGGGTCCTCCTTCTTCTTCATCGCGTTGAGGCTCTTGACGACGAGGAAGAGGACGAACCCGATGATGAGAAGGTTCACGAACGCGGTGAGGAACCGGCCGTAGTAGACGACGCCGTCACCGATCTCGAGCGTGAGGTCGTTGAAGCTCGGCTTGCCGAAGATGGCGCCGATGATCGCCATGATGATGTCGTTGACGAAGCTCGTCACCACCGCGGAGAACGCGACACCCAGGATGAACCCGACCGCGAGGTCGAGCACGTTCCCCTTGCTGATGAAGTCCTTGAACTCCTTCAAGAAGCTGTGCACAGATGTCCCCTTCGAATCGCGGATGAGGGGACTTCCTAGCGCGCCGCCTCGAGGTGATCCAGAACCGCGCCAATCTCCGGGTAGTCGCCGACCGTCCGCGAACGGTGCAGATACGTCAGCCGGCGGTCGGGGGCGACGATCGCAACCGCGGAGAGCTGGCGCCAGTCACCGGTGACCGCACCCTGGCGACCGCCGCGCCGGAACGCGCCGAGGTAGTTCCGCCACAGCTCGGGGGTGAGCCATCGGTGCCAGGGCACCCGTCCGACGCCGAGTGCGCGGTAGAGGTTGCGCGCCGGGTCGACGAGGCACTCGAACCCGAGGGGAGTGGTGGTCTCGTCGCCTTCCATCAGTCGCTGGGCCTGCCAGCCCGCGGCCGTCCCGACCGCGACGACCTGGGCGCCGAGGGCCCGGATCCGGGGAAGTGCCTGCTGTACCTGGACCAGGTACTCCCGACACGGGATTCAGCCGTAGTAGCGGATCGCCACGACGAGGAGCGTGCGCTCGAGGAACGCGCCGAGCTCGATGGGCTCGCCGCTCGCCTGCTCGAGCGTGATCGGCGGAACCCGGTCGCCGACGTCGATCACCGCACGTACTTCCGGTGCTCGTCGGCGACCTCGACGCCGGTCGCGTCGATGGCCTGCCCGGTATCGAGCACGGCCATGACGGCCGTCGCCGTGACGCAGGCGCGCGCCTTCGTGTCGAGCACGACCGCCGTGGTCTCGATCCGGGACGCGTCCTCACCCGTGACCCGGACCTCGAGTCGGTACGCCCGACCGAGCCGGATCGGCCACTCGAACCGGGCGCTCGTCTCCTTCGTGAACGCGAACCGCTCACTGATCGCGATCGTCGCCCAGCTCATGCCCTCGTCGATCAACGCGAGGGTCGCCCCACCGTGCACGAGCGTGGGTGCACCACTGAACTCGGCGGGCAGTGTGAACTCCGCGAAGACCAGGTCCGCGTCGGTGTCGTGGAAGAACGGGACCTGGAGCCCGCGGGGGTTCTCGACGTCGCAGACGAAGCACCGCGAGTCGAACCCGAAGCGCGCGGCGTCGAGGCGCTCAATTCCCATGCTGCGCAGTCTTGCAGTTCGCAGCCTGGCAGTTCACTTGCGCTTGACGAGCCAGCGCAGCTTGTCGGCCTTGGCGAACGCGGCCTCGCCGGCCAGCTGGCCGATGGCCGTGGAGACCGTCGGGTACACGTGCATGAACTGCGAGAGCTCGCTCAGTCCGACGCCCTCTTCGATCGCGAGAGCAAACTCGTGGATCATCTCGCCCGCCGCCGGGGCGAGGATGTGGGCGCCCACGATCTTCTTCTTGTGGGTGATGACGACCACCGCGCCCGCGGTGGCCCCGTCGGCCCGGGCGCGGTCGTTGTGGACGAGGTCCTGGCGCCAGACCTCGATCGCGTTGCCGTGCTCGGCGCGCGCTTCTGCCTCCGTCATGCCCGCGTGCGCGAGCTCGGGATCAGTGAACGTGCACCACGGCACGCTGGCGACGACCTTGCCCTTGCCCGGGAAGAACATGTCGCGGACCGCACGCACCCCTTCGTAGGCCGCGGAGTGGGTGAAGAGGAATCGTCCGGCCACATCGCCGCAGGCGTACACGGTGTCGACGTTGGTACGGCCGCGGTTGTCCACCACGATGCCCGTGCGCGTCGTCTCGATCCCGAGGTCGTCGAGAGCGAGACCCTCGACGTTCGGGCGTCGACCCACGGCGACGAGGAGCTCGTCGCCCGTCCAGGTCCGGGGCACACCACCCTGGGTGCCGTGCACCACCTTGCGACCGCCCTCGACGGTGACCTTCGTCGTCTCGACGTCGAAGCAGAGCTCGACGCCTTCGGCGCGCAATGCGTCGACGAGCAGGTCGACGAGCGCAGGCTCGTCGCGGGGGAGGATCCCCGGCCCCTTCTGGAGGAGCGTGGCCGGGATCCCGAGGCGGGTGAACGCCTGCACCATCTCGACGGCGATCGGTCCGCCGCCGATGTTGACGAAGCTCGCAGGCGGATCGGTCAGCTCGAAGAGGTCCTCGCTGGTCACGAACCCGGCCTCGGCGAGCCCGTCGATGGGCGGGACCACCGGGCGGCTGCCCGTGGCGAGGAGGACGTAGCGCGTCTCGAGCGCGCGATCGCCGGCGTCGGTCGCGACGACGACGGTGGTCGGTCCGGCGAGGCGGGCGGCGCCGCGGACGATCTCGATCCCCTCGGCTTCGAACCGGGCCGGGTCGTCGTCGGTCGACGCGATCTCGGCCTGGACCCGACGAATGCGGTCCCAGACCTTGGCCCGGTCCACCTCGGGGGGGCCGACGGTGATCCCGAACTCCTCGGCGGTGCGGACGTGCTGGGCGACCTTCCCGGCCGCGAGCAGCGCCTTGCTCGGGACGCACCCGGTCCAGAGGCAGTCGCCGCCGACGCGGGCACGTTCGGCGACGGCGACGCGCAGCCCGAGGGAGACGGCGAACTCGGCTGCCACCATCCCGCCGGATCCCATGCCGACGATCACGAGGTCGAAGCGCTGGGGCACGGGGTCGGTCCTCTTTTCCGAGCGGGTCTTCCGGGCGGGTCTTCCGGGCGGGTGAAGGTGTTCGGTGCCGCCCGGTCAGCCGGACGTGATCAGGCGGACGTGATCAGGCGGACGGGAGCCGGCGCAGGATGTCCTCGGCCCAGCCGACGTCGGGCCGGGGTGCGCGGCGGGTCGCGAGATGCTCGGGCACCTCGATCTCCATCCGCACCAACGCCCCCCCGATCGCCTTGCCGAGGCTGTCGCTGCGCAGCGACCGCGGGCCACCGCCGCCGAGGGCACCATGGAGCACGAAGTTCAGCGCGAGGACGTTCTCGGCCTCGTAGCGGAGCACGTCGCCGGTCACCATGGCCCCGAAGTGCGCCTTCACACGCGCTGCGGTGACCTCCGCGACGATCACGTCGTACACCTCGCGGTCGTCGGCGAGCAGCGCGATGTTGGCGATGTCGCCCTTGTCGCCGGACCGGTAGCCGCAGATCTCGGAGAGTCGCAGCGTGGGCATCAGACCTCCTCCACGGTCACGGTGACGTGCGGGTCGACGAGCGTCTTGTCGACGAGCGTGGGCCAGATGCCGAGCAGCTCCGTCGGGCGGCTGCCGCCGCGCCCGATCCCGGTCGTCCCCGCGGGCGGCGCGGAGAGCGTGAGCGGCACCATCTCCCTCCCGACGAGGCCGGCCGTCACCGGGTCGGCGCATCGCCACGCGACGCGGGCGACCACCTCGGGGGGCTCGGCCTCGGTGGGGGGCACGGTCGGCCCGCCGAGGGCGTCGACCCCCCACATCTCGACGCACCACTCCTCGACCGGCAGTCCGGCCTGGGCGACCCGTTCGGCGAAGATCGCCGCGGCGGCGGTCGCCTTCTCTCGCGCCTCGGGCCACGAGTACGCGAGGCGCGCCTCTCCTGCCCACCCCGCGCGGTGGCAGAGCAGCGTCTTGTAGGTGGGGGTCGCCGGTGTGCCGCGCGCGCCGGTGATGCGGACGCGGTCGTTGCCCTCGTCGGTGAACGTCGCGCTGGTGAAGTCGGCGACGACGTCGGGCGTGAGGTAGCGGGCCGGGTCGTGGACCTCGTAGAGGAGCTGGTGGCGCACGGTGTCGAAGCTGACCCGTCCTCCCGACGCCTTCGGCTTCGTGATCACCGCGGTGCCGTCGGCCTCGACCTCGGCGATGGGGTAGGGGAGGTCCCACGGGTGGGGCACCGACCACCAGTCGCGGCTGAGGTTGCCACCCGCCGTCTGGCCGGAGCACTCGAGCAGGTGACCGACCAGCATGCCGGCGGCGAGCCGGTCCCAGTCGTCCCACGCCCAGCCGTGCTCGTGGACGAGCGGGGCGAGGAACAGCGCGGCGTCGGCACAGCGACCGGTGATCACGACGTCGGCGCCGCGGTCGAGCGCGTCGACGATCGGCCGGGCACCGAGGTAGGCGGCGGCGAACAGCGGCTCGCCCGGGAACTCCGAGAACGGGGCGTCCGAGTCGAGGTGCGTGAGGCCCCCGGCCGCGGCCAGCTCGTCGACGCGTGGCATCAGGTCGTCGCCCAGCACGGTCGCGACCTTGAGTCCGGACAGCCCGAGCTCACGCGCGACGCCCACCGCGGCACGCGCGGCGGCCGTGGGGTTGATCCCACCCGCGTTCGTGATGAGCTTCGTGCGCCCGGTGGCCACGGTGGGGAGCGCGGCGGTGAGGTACGCCGGGAGGTCCTTGGTGTAGCCGCGGGCCTCGTCCTTCTGGCGGTCCTTCTGGAGGATCGCGAGCGTGAGCTCGGCGAGGGCCTCGAGGCACAGGTAGTCGACGCCGTCGGCGAGGAGCCCCTCGACCGACCGCGGTGTGTCGCCGTAGAAGCCCTGGCCGCCGGCGATCCGGATCATGCGGGGACGGCCTGGCTTCATGCGTGGACTGGCGGGCGGCGGTCGCCCCATGGCTCGGCGACCTCCAGGGCGGCCGCGACGGCGAGGAGCAGGTCCTCGCGCCCGTAGGCGGCGACGAGGTGCACGCCGACGGGCAGCCCGTCGGCCGACTCATGGAGCGGGAGCGAGAGGGCCGGCTGGCCGGTGAGGTTGAACGTCGGGGTGTAGGGCGTGAACGTGCCGGCGCGCCGCAGCCCGGCGAACGGGTCGTCGGCCGTCGGCGCGAAGGTCCCGAGCGGCACCGGTGGCTCCGCGAGCGTCGGGGTGAGCAGGAGGTCGAAGCCGTCGACCGCCCACCAGTCGGCCATCTGCCGGGTCCATCGCTGCATGGCCTGCAGTGCGTCGAGGTACGCCAGCGCCGTGATGTCGCGACCGGCGGAGGCCATGATCCACGTCCCGGGCTCGACGTCGGCGACGCCGAGCTCACGCCCGACCGTTCGGCCGGCATTGGTCACCTTGGTCGCGGCATCGACACCCCAGAGCGTGGCGAAGACCTCGGACTTCACCGGGTCGTCGTACGCAGCAGGGTGGGCGACCTCGACGCGGTGGCCCAGTGCCTCGAGCGCGCGGGCCGCGAACTCGGTCGCCGTGACGCACTCGGGGTCGATCGGGGACGCGTCCCCGGGTGCGCGGGTCATCAGGCCGATGCGCAGGCCCGAAGGACCGTCGCCGGTGGCCGCGCGCGCGGCGATGTCGACGTAGGAGCTGGTCGGTGGGGCCGGGACGATCGGGTCGCCGGGCTCCTCGCCCGCGCAGACGTCGAGGAGCGCGGCGGAGTCGCGCACCGAGCGGGTGACGGCGAACTGGACCGACATCGCACTCGACAGCTCGCCCTTGCCCGGGCCCACGGAGATCCGCCCGCGCGACGTCTTGAGCCCGACGAGCCCGCACGCCGAGGCCGGGATCCGGATCGATCCGCCGCCGTCGCTGGCGTGCGCCGCGGGGACGAGGCCGGCCGCGACCGCCGCGGCCGATCCGCCGCTGGAGCCGCCGGGCGACCGGCTCGAGTCCCACGGGTTGTGCGTGGGGCCCCACGCGTCGGGCTCGGTCGTGGGCACGAGCCCGAGCTCGGGGCTGTTGGTGCGGCCGAGGTTGACCAGCCCGGCGCCGCGGAACCGGCGGGCGAGGTGCGCGGTCTCCGGGGCGACGGCGCCGGCGTCCTTCAGGGCGCGCATGCCGTCGGTGTACGGCTCGCCTTCGGTGGCGCACGACAGGTCCTTGGTGAGGAACGGCACCCCGCGGAACGGCGCATCCTCCTCGATCCCGGGCGCGAGGGTGCGGGCCTCGTCGCGGGCCTGGTCGAAGCGCCGGAGCACGATCGCGTTGAGCTCCCCGTCGAGGGCCTCGATCCGTGCGATGGCGGCGTCGACGAGCTCGGTCGGCGTGACGTCGCCGCGCCGGACGAGGTCGGCCTGCGCGGTGGCGTCGAGATGCGCGAAGTCGTCAGCCATGCCGCGGAGTCAGGCGAAGACCGGCGGGCGACGGTCGGCCCAGGGGCGGGCCTCCTCGAGCTGGGCCGCGACCCGCAGCAGCAGGTCCTCTCGGGCATGGGTCGCGACGAGCTGCACGCCGATCGGGAGGTTGCGATCGCTCTCCCACGAGAGCGGCACGGACATCGCGGGCTGCCCGGTGACGTTGAACGCGGCGGTGTACGCCGCGAACGGCGTCGAGCGGGCCATCCCGTGCCACGGGTTCTCCTTGGTGCCCACGAGGTCGCCGATCTCGGGGGGCGGCTCCGCGAGGGTCGGTGTGAGCAGGAGGTCGAAGCCGGTCGTGTCGTCGAGGGGCTCGAACCAGGACGCGACGCGACGGGTCCAGGCGTGGGCACCGTGGACGGCCTCGAGGTAGTCGGAGCCGGAGTGGCCGCGCCCCATCTGGGCGTACTCCCAGGTGAGTGGCTCGACGTCGTCGGGGGTGAGCTCGCGACCGACGATGCGCTCGATCTCCCGGAGGTCGGCCACGACGTTCGTGCTCATGAGCACGAGGAAGAGGCCGAGCAGCTCGGTCTCGTCGAGTGCCGCGGGCGACGCCACCTCGACGTGGTGGCCGAGTGACTCGAGCAGCCGGCCGGCGTCTTCGGCGGCTGTCGCGCACTCGGTGTACGTCTCGGCCATCGCGGCGGGCGCGTTCGTGCGGATGCCGATCCGGAGCCGTCCGGGGTCGGCGCCGACCTCGTCGAGGAAGGGGCGCGCGGGGGGCGGGGCGAAGTACGGGTCGCCGGGCATCGGCCCCCCGAGCGCGTCGAGGACTGCGGCGGAGTCGCGCACGGACCGCGTGATCACGTGGCGCTGGACGAGTCCGGCCCATGCCTCGCCGGCCTCGGGGCCGAGCGAGACGCGACCACGGGTGGGCTTGAGGCCGAAGAGCCCGCATTCGCTGGTCGGGATGCGGATCGAGCCGCCGCCGTCGCCGGCGTGGCCGACCGGCACCATGCCCGACGCCACCGCGGCGGCGCTCCCGCCGCTCGAGCCGCCGGTGCTGTGCCCGGTGTTCCACGGGTTTCGGGTCGGCCCGTACGCCTCGGGCTCGGTCGTGGTCATGAGGCCGAGCTCGGGTGTGTTGGTCTTGCCGACGGCGATGAAGCCCGCGGCCCGCAGCTTGGCGAACAGGTAGCTGTCGTGGTCGGCGACGTGGCCGATCTCCTTCAGGACCCGGTTCCCGTGGTGGACGGGGTCGCCCGCCGACTCGCCGTCGTGGTCCTTGAGGACGATCGGCACCCCGGCGAACGGGGCGCCCGGCTCCGTCGCGGCGGCGGTGGCGCGTGCCTTGTCGAAGAGAGGGTGGATCACCGCGTTCAGCTGCGGGTTCATCTTCTCGATGCGGGTGATGGCTGCTTCCACCAGCTCGGTTGCCGAGAGCGTCCCGTCGCGCACCAGCTGGGCCTGCGCGGTGGCGTCGAGCGCGGAGAGGTCGTCGCCGGATGCGTGGCCAGGGGTGTCGGTCATGGCGCCGACGCTACCGCCCTCCGCGGGCCCGGTCACCAGCCGCCGGAGTCACCAGCCGCGCAGGTCGACGGCCCAGGTCTCCAGGATCTCGGCCCCCGACACGACGTGCATCCGCTCGTGGTAGGCCACCGTCGGGTCGACGTGGGCGGGCCAGACCCGCACCCGGTCGCCGACCCGCGGCAGGGTGGCGCCCTCGGCGGCACCGAACGTGAGGTGCTCGTCGGAGCAGAACCAGACCGCGCCGGGCGGTCCCACTTCGGTCCCGATCGTGACCGTGGGGTCGCCGTGGTCCATCCCGAGGGACTTCAGGCCGCAGTCGGCGACGGCGTAGCCGTCGTGGGCGCTCACGCTCACCACCGTCGCGACGAGGGACAGCGCGGGAAGGAACGGCAGGTCGAGCGCGCCGTACGCCGAGTCCATCAGCGCGTACGAGCCGGCCTGGATCTCCGTCGCGAGGGCGTTGCAGTCGAAGGTGCCGGTGCCGCCGGCGGACACGATCTCGCCACCGACGTCGGCGTGGGCTGCCGCCAGTAGCGCCATGCACTCCTCGGTCATGCGGGTCCGTTCGGCGCGGTCGGCGAGACCGACGACGTGGCCCTCGTAGCCCATGACCCCACGCACCTGGAGTCCCGCCGTGCGCGCCTGGTCGGCGAGGCGCCCCGCGTCCTCGGGGGGGCAGCCGCATCGGGGCAGCCCGACGTTGACGTCGACGAGGCACTCGCGGAGCCCCGCTCGCACGGCGGCATCGAGCGTGGCGTCGGAGTCGACGGCGACCGTCACCCGGGCGTCGAGGTCGGCGAGCGTGCGCAGCCGCTCCCCGTCGACGACCTCGTTGGCCAGCAGCAGGTCGTCGCCGAGACCGGCCTCGGCCATGCCCAAGACCTCGCGCGGGGTCGCACAGGTGAACCCGTGGTGCCCGACGTCGTGCTGCCGTCGCGCCAGGGCAGTCGTCTTGTGCGCCTTCACGTGCGGCCGGCACCGCGGACCGGGGAGCGCGTCGGCCATCGCGGCGAGGTTGTGCTCGAGCGCGGCCGAGTCGACGACGAGCGCGGGGGTCGAGAGCCCGTCGATGCGAGAGGCGGTCATGGACCTGCGAGCATGGCACGCATGCCCACTCCAGCCGAGGCCCGCCCGCCCACCGAACGCGACTGGCACACCGACGATCTGCCGCCGACGCCGCAGCGCGACTTCCTCATCCCGGTGGAGCGCTGGGTCGAGGCGCCGGCGTCGGTGCGTTCGCTCGGCGGCGATCTCGGCATCGACCTGGTCGCGTACAAGCGACGCATCGGCCGCTACCTGCTCTGGCGGGCGGGGCCGGCCCGTCGGGCCGACGCCCGCTACGCCGCAGTCGCCGCCGATGACCTCGACCGGGTGTTCACGTTCCGGCTGTTCCCCGACGGGACCGGCGCCGGCACGGGCCCCGACGGCGTCGAGCACGACCGCTTCCGGACCTGGAAGGAGTCCCTGCGCGACGACTGAGGCCGTTCAGTCCTCGCGCACCACGTCGTCGAGTCCCCGAGCCGACCCGGCCGGCGTAGCGGAGGGGGCCACCGGGCGCGTCGTGGACTCCGAGCAGCAGGGAGCCGACGGTGCCGGTGAGGCGGCCCTCGCCGGGGAGCCATCCGCCCACGAGGGAGGACGTCCGTCGGAACAGCGAGCATGGGACGAGGGAGCGCGGTCACGGCGCGGGCCGGCTCCGATCGGGGGCCAGCTCGCGTCGAAGGACCTTGCCGCCGGGTGTGCGCGGGATCTCCGGGACCACGACGACCGCCCGCGGGAGCTGCGGTCCGGTCAGGAGACCGCGCCCGAACGCGCGCAGGTCATCGACGCTCGGCGCGCGGGCCGTGACCGGGACCACGTAGGCGACGACCCGTTCCCCCCATTCCGGGTCCGGCTCGCCGGCGACGGCGATGTCGGCGACGTCGGGGTGCGAGGCGAGCACCGACTCCACCGCGGTGGGGCTCACGTTCACACCGCCCGTGACCACGAGGTCCCGCCGTCGGTCGACGACCGTGATGCGGCCGGCGTCGTCGCGGGCGCCCACGTCGCCCGTGCGGAACCACCGACCGCCGCCGCCGTGGCGCTCGACGAGCGCGGCGGCGGTCGCCTCCGGGTCCAGCCGGTAGCCGCGCATGATCGGCTCCCCGCGCACCAGGATCTCGTCGTCGACGAGCGCCACCTCCACGCCGTCGATGGGCCGGCCGTCGACGACGACGCCACCCCAGGTCTCGGACAGCCCGTAGGCGTCGACGGGCCGCCCGCCCGCCTCCTCGGCCCGGCGTCGGAGCGCGGGAGGCGTGCGGGCCCCGCCGGTGACGATCCAGCGGAACCGGTCGACCGGTGCGTCCGCATCCAGCATCCGTTGGAGCATCGTGGGGACCACCGAGACGACCGTGACGCCGTCGGCGTCGCGCCCGGCGCCCCGGGCCGAGGCGACGACGGCATCGACGTCGAAGCCGGGATGGACGGTGACGGGCGTGCCGGTCGTCCGGGCGCGGGCCAGGATGGCCAGCCCGGCGACGTGGTGGAGGGGGAGGCACACCAGCCACCGGTCGTCGTCGCGGATCTCGAGCGCCGACGCGAACCCCCGGCCGATCGTCGTCATCCCCCCGGTCGTGAGCTCGACCGCCTTGGGGACGGCGGTCGTCCCCGACGTGGTGACGATCGCGGCGACGCCCTCGAATGTCCCGATCCCGTCGGACAGGACGCGACGGCCGTCGGCATCGACGAGGTGGGTGGGCCGCACCGCCTCCAGCACCCGGGCCCACACCGCCGCCGGGGCGGCGGGATCGAGCACACAGGCGGCCTCGCCGGCGTCCCAGATGGCCCGGACCGTGCGGGCCGCCTCCGGGCGCGCCTGCACCACGGCGACCACGGGGACGATTGGGTCGGACACGACGGCGGAGCGTACCGTAGGAGCGATCACTCCCAGCATTCCCGCGCCCCGCCTCCGGGCGCCCATCGGCGCCGCCCACCGCCGCACGACCACAGGAGCCACCACATGGCCGAGTCCCCACAGCCCGCCGCCGAGTCCCCGGCCATCACGCCGGGGGCGGACTGGAAGCCCGGCGACACCGAGTTCACCGACATCCGCTACGAGACGGCCGAGCTCGAGGGCGGGCGGATCGCCAAGATCACGATCGACCGCCCCGAGGTCCGCAACGCGTTCCGGCCCCGCACCCTGTTCGAGCTGCGCGACGCGTTCGAGGCGGCCCGCGACGACCCGACCGTCGGCGTCATCATCCTCACCGGAGCGGGGTCGGAGGCGTTCTGCTCTGGCGGCGACCAGCGGATCCGCGGCGACGACGGCTACGTCGGCGACGACGGCATCGGTCGGCTCAACGTGCTCGACCTCCAGGTGCAGATCCGTCGGCTCCCGAAGCCGGTCGTCGCGATGGTCGCGGGCTACGCGATCGGCGGCGGCCACGTGCTCCACGTCGTGTGCGACCTGACGATCGCGGCCGACAACGCCCGGTTCGGCCAGACCGGTCCCAAGGTCGGCTCGTTCGACGGTGGGTACGGCTCGGGCCTGCTGGCGGCATCGGTGGGACAGAAGAAGGCGCGGGAGATCTGGTTCCTGTGCGAGCAGTACGACGCCGCCGAGGCCGAGCGCATGGGTCTCGTGAACACCGTCGTGCCGCTCGAGGAGCTCGAGGTCACGACGGTCGCGTGGTGCGCCCGGATGCTCGACCACAGCCCGCTGGCCCTGCGGATGCTCAAGGCCTCGATGAACGCCGCCGACGACGGGCTCGCCGGCATCCAGCAGCTCGCCGGTGACGCGACGCTCCTCTATTACATGACCGAAGAGGCGCGTGAGGGCAAGCAGGCGTACCTCGAGAAGCGCAAGCCCGAGTTCGACCGCTTCCCCAAGCGCCCCTGACGTGACCGGGGTCCGTCTGTGGGTGGCCGGTGCCCGGCCGCGCACGCTGGGGGCGGCGATCGCACCGGTCGTCGTCGGCACCGCGGCCGCGCACCACGACGTCGGGACGACCTCGTGGGGACGGGCCGCCCTCGCACTCGTCGTGGCCGTCGGGATGCAGGTCGGCGTGAACTACGCGAACGACTACTCCGACGGCGTGCGCGGCACCGACCGTCACCGGAAGGGGCCGGTACGGCTGACCGCGACCGGGCTCGCGACCCCCCGCGCGGTCGCGACCGCGGCGGGGCTCGCGCTGCTGGTCGCCGCCGCGGCCGGACTCGCGCTCGCGGCGATCGTCTCGTGGTGGCTCGTCGCGGTCGGTGCGGCGGCGATCGTCGCCGCGCTCGGGTACACGGGCGGGCCGAGGCCCTACGGGTACCACGGCCTCGGCGAGGTCATGGTGCTCACGTTCTTCGGCTTCGTCGCGACGGCCGGGTCGGCGTTCGTCCAGCTCGAGCGGGTTCCCGGAACCGCGTGGTGGGGATCGCTGACCGTCGGGCTGCTCGCGACGGCGATTCTCGTCGCGAACAACGTCCGCGACCTCGACACCGACGCCGCTAGCGGGAAGCGGACCCTGGCCGTCCGCCTCGGTCCCGCCCGGACCCGGGTGTTGTACGTCGTCTGCGTCGGCGGGGCGTTCCTCGCCGTGATCCCCGTGGCGCTCGACGCTCCCTGGGCCCTGCTCGCCCTGCTGGCGATCCCCCTGGCGGTGGCGCCCACCCGCGCGGTGCTCCGATCCCGCGATGCCCCGGCGCTCGTGGGTGCGCTGGTGGCCACGGCCCGCCTCGAGGTCGTGGTCGGGGTGTTGCTGGCCGTCGGGCTCTGGCTCTCGGCGTGACCGTGCTGACCGAGCACCGGCTGCGGGTGGGGACGCGCGACGTCCTCCTGCTCGAAGGTCCGGGAGGGTGGGGCGAGGCCTCGCCGATCCCCGGATACCCGTGCGACCCGGCGAAGGCGCACCGAGCCGCGGTCGAGGCGGCGGCCCGGGGGTATCCGCCGCGCGTCCGCGAGCGCGTCGCGGTCAACGCGCTCGTGCGGTCCGCCGACTTCGACGCCGATGCCCTCGCCGGGTTCCCGGCCGTGAAGGTCAAGATGCGCGTGCCCGCCGACCGCGATCTCGTGGCCCGCGTGCGCGATGTCGTCGGCCCCGGGATCGGGCTCCGGGTCGACGCGAACGCGGCGTGGGACGTCGACACCGCCATCGCGGTCGGACGTGACCTCGCACGGCTCGAGGTCGAGCTCTTCGAGCAGCCGGTCGCGACGCTGGACGAGCTGGCGGTCCTCCGGCGGTCCTGTTCGATCCCCGTCGCCGCCGACGAGTCGATCCGCGACATCGAGGACGCGCGTCGCGCACGCGCGCTGGATGCGGCCGACGTGATCGTCCTGAAGGTGCAGCCGCTCGGCGGCGTGCGCGCCGCGCTCGATGTCGCGGACGCTTCGGGGCTTCCGGTGCTCCCGACCTCGATGATGGAGACGTCCGTCGGAGTGCTCGCCGGCCTCGCGCTCGCCTGCGCCCTGCCGGACCTCCCGCTCGGGGCCGGCCTCGCGACTTCCTCGGCAACGGCTCCGGACGTCACGGCCCGCCCACTGGTCGCCGAGCACGGCTGGCTGACGTGGCGCACGGTGACACCGGACCCCGCGCTCCTTGCGCGCTACGCGGTCGTCCCGTCGAGCCAGGTGGTGAGCGCATGAGCGACCTCGTCGGGACGCTCGAGGTGCAGCGCGTGGCCCGCCTTCTCGATCACCACGTGCGTGGCGCGCTCGCCGATGGCGGCCGCCATCTGTTGGGCCAGTTCGGTGTAGGCCCGGTCCCACTGTCCGGTGACGAGGAGGACGGGCATGTCGAGCGACGGGAGCCGGTCCCAGAGCGGCTCCTGGCTGCCCACCCCGAGTGCCCGCAGCTGGTGCACGAGCCGGGGGGCCGTGTTGCCGCGGATCCGCTCGTCGAGCATGGCCGACCGGCGGGGCAGCGTCTCGAAGAGGCGCTGCTCGAGCCAGCGCTCGAGGAACGGCGCATGGCCGTCGCGCTCGATCTCGTGGGCGAGCTGCGCGTCGGCGGCGCGACGGGTCCGGCGCTCGGCGGCCGACGCGATGCCCGCCGTCCCGCTCATGAGCACCAGCCGATCCACGCGCGCCGGGTGGTCGAGCGCGAGCCGCAGGCACAGGCGGGCCCCCATCGAGTACCCGACCCAGGTCCCGACCCCGCCCCGATGGGCGAGCGCGTCGGCGGTCGCGACGAAGTCGAGCCCGTCGGGGACCTCCAGCGCCTGCACGTCCCAGTCCGGTGGCAGGCGCGCCTCGACCGGGTTCCAGGTCTGTGGGGTCAGGGTGAACCCGTGGACGAGACGGACGCGCATCCGTGCATCCTCCCATCCCCGACGTCGGGCGATGCGATCGGTCGCGCCCGGCGCCCCATGAGCCAGGTGAGGCCATGAGGTCGGATCCGGGGTCAGCGGCGGTCCGCGTCCTCGTCGACGAGTGGGTGCGCTCCGGGGTCACCGACGCGGTCGTCGCGCCGGGCTCCCGCTCGACGCCCTTGGCCCTGGCCCTTGCGGGCGAGCCCCGGGTCCGGGTGCACGTGCTGCTCGACGAGCGCTCCGCCGCGGGGTTCGCGCTGGGGCTCGGCCAGGCGACCGGGTGTCCCGCGGTCCTGTGCTGCACCTCGGGCACCGCGGGCGCGCACTTCCACGGCGCCGTGTTGGAGGCCCACCACGGACGGGTGCCGCTCGTCGTCTGCACCGCCGACCGGCCCCCCGAGCTGCACGACGTCGGGGCTGGTCAGACCGTCTCACAGCACCACCTCTTCGGCGAGGCGGTGCGCTGGTTCCACGACCCCGGCGTGGCGTTCGACGGTCCCGACGTCCTGGGGACGTGGCGGCACCTCGGGGCCCGGTCGGTGGCGAGCGCGCTCGGTCCTCCCGCGGGACCCGTCCACCTCAACCTGCCCTTCCGCGAGCCGCTCGTCCCGCCCGAGGCGACCGTCGACTCGGCCGACTCCCGTCCGGGCGAGGTGCCCTCGGTGAGATCGCACGCCGGATCCCGCCTGCCCACCGACGCCCAGGTCGACGCGCTCGTCGACGCCGTCCGTGCGGCGCCGCGCGGCGTGCTCGCAGCCGGGTGGGGTGCCGGCGTGTCGCCCGCGGTCGCGGGTGCGTTCCTCGCCGCGACGGGGTGGGTCCTCTTCGCGGATCCGCTCTCGAACCTGCGGACCACACTGCCGGGTGGCGGCGTGGTCGTCTCCACGTACGACGCGCTCCTCCGCGATGCCGACGTGGCTCGGTCGCTCGCGCCCGAGGCGACCGTCCGGGTCGGAGCACCGCTCACCGGCGCGGCCGCCCGACGTGCGCTCGACGTTGCGTCGACCACCTGGCTGATCGATCCCGACGACCGGTGGCTCGACCCGACACGGGCCGCGACCGATCGGCTCGTGTGCGATCCGGACGCGCTGCTCCGGCTGGTGGCCCGGCGCCTCGACCCCCCGGCCTCGGTCTCGGAGTGGTCGCGTCGATGGGCCGAGGTCGAGCGCGCGGGCCGCGTCGCGCTCGACACACACTGTGACGCCGAGCCGGTGCTCTTCGAGGGCCGGATCGCCCGCGACGTCGTCGCCTCCGTCCCCGCGGGTGCAGCACTCGTCGTGGCGTCGAGCATGCCCGTGCGCGACGTGGAGAGCTTCGCGGCCCCGCGCGACGGCGTTCGCCTCTTCGCGAACCGTGGCGTGAACGGGATCGACGGCGTGGTCTCGACGGTGCTCGGGGTCGGCGCCGGGTGGGCCGGTCCGACCGTCGGCCTGCTCGGCGACCTGTGCTTCCTCCACGACAGCAACGGCCTGCTCGGCGCCCGGGCGCGCGAGCTGGACGTCACGTTCGTCGTCGTCGACAACGACGGCGGAGGGATCTTCTCGTTCCTGCCGCAGGCGTCCAGTCCCGCGGTCCCGCCCGGTGATTTCGAGCGGCTGTTCGGGACCCCGCACGGCCTCGACCTGACCGCGCTCGCGGCGGTGCACGGGATCCCGTGCACCGAGGTGACCGAGCCGGGCGACGTCGGTCCGGCCGTGGCGGCAGCGGTCGGCGCCGGGGGAGTGCGCATGGTGCTGGCGCGCACGGACCGGGCGACGAACGTGGCCCGTCACGAAGCCGCGTGGCGCGCGACCGCGGCGGCGGTCGCGCTGCTCGCGTCGAACGGCTGACGCGGCTCAGTCGCCCGTGAGGGCGCGCCGCATCGGGGCGAGCTTCGCCTCGGTCTCGCGCCACTCGGCCGAGGCGACCGAGCCGTCGACGATGCCGGCACCCGCGTGCAGGGTCGCGGTCGCGCCATCGACGGCCGCGCCGCGCAGCGCCACGCCCCACGAGCCGTCGCCGCGGGTGTCGACCCAGCCGACGGGACCCGCGTAGCTCCCGCGCGGGGTGGCCTCGAGCGTGGCGATCGCCGCGAGTGCGGGCAGCCTCGGGGCGCCTCCCACCGCGGGCGTGGGGTGCAGGGCGCGCGCGAGGGTCAGCGCGTCGGGCGCCGGCTCCTGCAGGGTCCCCTCGACCTCGGTGGCGAGGTGGGCGATGGTCGCGAACGACGCCACGACGGGCATGTCCTCGGCATGGAGCTCTCGGCACCACGGCGCCAGGGTGTCCACGATCGCGTCGACGACGAGGCGGTGCTCACGGGCGTCCTTCGTCGACGCCGCGAGACGCTCGAGCCCCACCGGATCGTCGGCGCTCGCGGAGCCGGCCATCGGGCGTGAGGTGACCCGGTCGCCGACACGACGGACGAGGAGCTCGGGCGTCGCGCCGAGGAAGCCGCCGTCGGCGTAGACACAGCACCCCGGCTGCTGGGCCCGGAGCCGGGCGAGGATCTCCCGCCGGAGGAACGGGCGGTCCGCGACGATCTCGATCGCGCGGGCCAGGACCACCTTCTCGAGCTCGCCCCGGCGGATCGCCTCGAGCGCGGCCTCGACTGCGGTCGCCCAGGCCTCCGGGGTGGTCCTCTCCGTGACCTCGAAGTGCGCAGGGGCCCGGCCCAGCGCGGTGGTGACGGTCGTCGCTGCGTCGAGCTCGGTGACCCAGCCCCGCCCGTCGGCGTGCCGGCCGACGATGCGAGCCGGGACGACCAGCGTGGAGGTGGTGGAGGGGGTGAACGGGAGTGCGCCCACCGCGAGCGGTCCGGACCCGCTGGTGCCGACCTGGTCGTCGTGGTCGACCTCCGCCAGGACCGCGGCCACGTCGTCGGGATGGACGCGGGTCGCCACGCCCGACGTCACGAATCCGACGTCACCCTGCAGCCAGGCGAACCCGTCGGGGCCGAGCTCGTCGAGGAGGTCGGCCGGGGCGTCGATCGGGCGGGTCACCGCGCGGAGCCCGCGGAGCGCGGCGGGTGCGGTGGTCATCGGCGCGTCCCCACCAGGAGCTGGACCGATCCGCCGGTCATCGTCGTGCGCTTTACCCCGTCGAAGCCCGCCTGGCCGAACAGCTCGACGAGGTCCTCCGGTTCGGGGAGATAGGCCGTAGACGCGGGGAGGTAGCGGTACGCCTCCGGGTCACGCGAGAGGAGGCGACCGAGCAGGGGCACCGCGCCGCGAAACCAGACCGCGTTCCCGGCTCTGAGCAACGCGCGCTCGGGGACGGCGGCGTCGAGTGCGCCGACGGCCCCGCCGGGGCGGAGCACCCGGGCGCAGTCGCGCAGCACCGCACCGAGGTCGACGAAGTTCCGGAGGGCGAACCCGCAGACGACCGCATCGAAGGCCGTGTCGGGGAACGGCAGCACCGCGGCATCGGCACGGGCGAGCGGCGTGGTGCCACGCGCGGCGCTCAGCATCCCCGCCGAGAGGTCGACGCCGACGGGTCGGTGACCGGCCGCGCGCAGGTCGGCGCTGAAGTCGCCGGTGCCGCACGCGAGGTCGAGCACCCGCGCGCCGGGAGCGAGGTCGAGCGCCGCGATGGTGCGCCGGCGCCACCGGGTGTCGAGGCCGAGCGAGATGATCCGGTTCATCCGGTCGTAGCCGGGCGCCACGCGGTCGAACATGGCTTCCACGGCCCGCCGCTTCTCGGTGCCCTGCGGGAGCTCGCCGCGCGGTCCGACCACGCTGGTCCGCGTCATGCCGGTGCCCCCCGTCCCCAGCCGGGCTCCGCGGCGGCCGCGAGGAGCTCGGCCGGCTCGCCGACCGACTCGAGGTGCTCCTGGGCGACGTCGAGGAGGACGTCGCGGAAGTGGTGCGCGACGAGGGTGGTGACGTTCGGGAGGAGCGTCCGGAACGCGGTGACGAGGCGCGCGGCGCGCTCGTCGTCGGGGAGTTCCGAGTCACGCAGCGGAGCCCGCACGTGCGTGTCGAACATCGCCACTGCTTCCTCCGCGATCTCACGGGTAGCGTCGTGGTGCCGGCCGGCGAGCGCGAGCAGCCCGTCGAGGGGGAGACCGGCGCCGAGCAGCTCGAGGCCGGCCGACACGATGTCGGCGTCCCCGGCGGCGTAGCCCTCGATGCCGTCGCGTCGGCGGGCAACGAGCAGCCCCTGCTCCGCGACGGATTCGAGGAGCTCGAGCGGCACGCCCGCGCGGGTCGCGAGCTCGGGCAGCGTGAGCAGCTCGCCCCGTGACTCGTCGGCGACGGCCGCGGCGAGCGGTGCATCGGCCGCGTCGAGCTCGCCGTCGAGGAGGCGACGGATCAGGGCGAGGGACAGCCCCCGCGACTGCAGGTCCCGGATCTGGGTGAGCCGCTCGACGTGCGCGGGCCCGTACCAGGCGATGCGGCCGTCGCGCCGGGGCGACGGGAGGAGCCGGCGCTTCTGGTAGAAGCGGATCGTGTCGACCGAGCAGCCGGCGCGGTCGGCGAGCTCCTCCACCCGGAGCTCTCGATCGGTCTCGGACACGGGCGACGCCACGGGGTGATTCTAGGAGTGATCACTCCCACGGTCGCATCGCGCCCCGCCTCAGGAGCCCGCGCGGACCCGCCCCAGGACGCCGGGGTCAGGACGCCGGGGTCAGGACGCCGGGGTCAGGACGCCGGGGTCAGGACGCCGGCGGGTTCCAGGTCGGGGTGCGCTTCTCCACGAACGCCCGGGCTCCCTCCAGGGAGTCCCCGGAGGCGAAGACCTCGCCCATGATCGTGCGGTTCAGCTCCCACGCCTCCGGTTCGGTGAGGTCCACCGATCGGCGCACGAGGCGACGGGCCCCACGGACCGCGGCCGGCGACGCCTCGCCGATGCGGACGGCAAGCGCGAGGGCCTCGTCTACGACTTGATCGGCGGGGACGACCCGGTTCACCAGGCCGAGGTCATGCGCCCGGGCGGCGGTGATCGGATCGCCGGTCATGACGATCTCGAGCGCGGTCGCGAGCGGGACCCGCTTCGCCAGGCGGATCGGGCCGCCCGCCGCCGCGAGGAGGCCGCGTTTCACCTCCGGCAACCCGAACGTCGCCTCCTCGGCCGCGACCACCAGGTCGCAGGCGAGCACCAGCTCGAAGCCACCGGCGAGTGCGTGACCGTTGACCGCGGCGATCACCGGCTTCGGGAAGTCGCGCTGGACGAACCCGCCGAAGCCGCCCCGCTCGGTCTCGATCTCGCTGCCACCCCCGCTCGCGATGACCTTGAGGTCGGCGCCCGCACAGAAGACCGGACCGGTCCCCGTGAGGACCGCGGCCCAGACCTCCGGGTCGGTCTCGATGTCGTCGAGCGCGTCCTCGATCGCCCTCGACAGCTCGGGGCTCATCGCGTTGCGGGACTCCGGCCGGTCGAGCCGGAGGATCTCGACGCGCCCGTGTCGCTCGCGTGCCAGCACACTCATGGTCGTCTCCTGCTCGTCATGACGGTCAGCCCGCGGCGGGCTCGGGTGCGAGCTCGGGTGGGCCGGCCTCTTCCTGGTCGCCGAGGGCATGGTCGAACCCCGGCCGGAGCACGCGGATGGCGAAGAACGCACCCGCGAGGATGAGTGCGGCGCCGACGGTCGTCGCGCGCAAGCCGATCTCGTCGGCGATCGCACCCTGGAGGACGCTCCCGATCGGGTACAGCGTCCCGAGTAGCACCATGATCGCGCTCATCACCCGGCCGCGGAGCTCGTTGGGCGCCCGCAGCTGCGCGATCGTCATGAAGCTCGAGAGACAGCCGAGGTAGATGGCGCCGACGAGCCCGATCGCCACGACCGCGAGCTCGAGGGTCGGCGCGACTGCGTAGAGGATCAGGCTCGCGGGGAGCACGGTGATGAGGCCGAGGAGCACATGTCGGTGGCCCCAGCGCGCGCTGAGGGTCCCGAGGCTCAGCGCCATCAGCACCGCGCCCACTCCCTGTGCGGTGACCAGCGCCGCGGTCCCCGCGTCCTCGTTGTCGAACACCTTGAGCGCGACGGCCGGGATGAGCGCGATGAACGGGGCGGCGAACAGCGAGTTGATGGCGAGATACGTCATGACGGCGCGGATCCCCGCCTCCCGACGCGCGTAGCGCGCCCCGTCGCGGATCGCGGTCGCGATCGACTCGCCTGCCGTGAGCGACGGCGCAGGGAGACGGATCGGCGCGATCGCCGCGATCACGGCGAGGAAGCTCACCGTGTTGACCGCGAACGCCCACTCGAACCCCCCGAGCGCGATGACGACCCCGGCGAGCACCGGGCCGATGACGCGCCCGAGGTTCCACTGCGCGGCACCGAGCGCGACGGCGCCGGTGAGGTCCTCCCGCGGGACGAGGTCGGGCATCATCGACTGGTAGGCGGGGAAACCGAGCGCGCCGGCGCAACCCGACGCGAGCACGATCAGGGTGACCGCCCACGGCTCGGCGGCATCGAACGCAGCGAGTGCGGTGAGCCCGGCGGCGAGCATCGCCTGCACCGCGGTCGTCCCGAGCAGCAATGCCCGCCGCGGGACGCGGTCGGCGAGTGCACCGCCGAGCGGTCCGAGGAACGCGTTCGGCACGAACGCGGCCGCGGCCACGAGCCCCGCCCACCCGGCCTGACCCGTCGTCGTGGTGACGAGGACCCCGACCGCGACCGACTCCATCCACGTGCCGATGTTCGACGCGAACGCCCCGGTCCACAGGGCGGCGTAGCGGCGATGACGGAGCGGGGCGAGGGCCCGGGGGAGCTGCACGGCAGTGACGGTACTGCCGTCTCGACCGGTGCCGGCCCGCTACTCGAGCAGGTCGTCGGCCGGTGGGACGAAGAAGTCGGCGAGGAGCAGGTCGTGCACCCGCGGCGGGCCGTCCCAGTCGAGTGCCTCGACCTGGGCCACGCTCCTCCGTCCCGACATCGACCGCAGCACGTCGAACCGGGACGCTCGCAGGACGGTGCCCGCGGCGCCGGTGCCCGCGATCCGTGACCCGCCGTCGGTGTCGAACTGCATCGCGGGCGCGCCGTTGGCGTCGAGTCGCTCCCCGAGCCGGTCGAGGGCCCAGTCGAACGCGATCGCCAGGGAGTCGGACTCCCGGCCGCCGGGTGTCGCGAGTGCACCCCGGATGTCGTGCTCGTGGGTCGTCGCGTCGAAGGTCATCTGCCCGACGGCGGTCTCCGGAAAGTCGTTCATCATGGCCTCGACGACCGGTCCGTTGGTCTCCCAGTCCGCGAACAGCACGGCGGAATCCCAGTCCCGACGCTTGGCGACCTGGGCGTCCGTCCAGTCGTCGGTGGCGACGCCCTCGAGGTTCCCGTGGGCGATGTCGTCGCAGACCCCGGCCAGGTGCGCGACGACGTCGCGGACCCGCCACTCCGGGGTGGCCGGCGCGACCGCATCGAGCTCGGCCGCGTCGCGAGCCCGGAGCAGGTCGAGGACCCGCGTGCGCAGGTCGCGGTACGCGGTCGCGTAGTCGGTCATCGATCGGTCGCGAGGCCCGTCGTGCAGGAGAGCCCCGTCCCGCCGAGCCCGCAGTAGCCGCCGGGCATCTTGGCCAGGTACTGCTGGTGGTAGTCCTCGGCGTAGAAGAACGGTCCCGCGGGTGCGATCTCGGTGGTGATCGCCCCGTAGCCGGCGCCGCTCAGCACGACCTGGAACTCGGCGGCCGAACGATCGGCGCCGGCGCGCTGGGCGTCGTCGTAGGTGTAGATCGCCGATCGGTACTGCGTGCCCAGGTCGTTGCCCTGGCGCATGCCCTGCGTCGGGTCGTGGGCCTCCCAGAAGAGGCGCAGCAGCGCGTCGTACGACGTCGCGGCCGGGTCGAAGACCACCAGCACCGCCTCGGTGTGGCCCGTGCGCCCGGAGCAGACCTCCTGGTAGGTGGGGTTCGGGGTGTAGCCGCCCGAGTACCCGACCGCGGTCGTGAAGACCCCCGGCGCCTCCCAGAACACCCGCTCGGCGCCCCAGAAGCAACCGAGCCCGAACTGGGCCTCACCGAAGCCGTCCGGGAACGGAGGCAGCAGCGGCGTGCCCAGCACGAAGTGCTGGGCAGGCACCGCCATGGCCTCGTCGCGACCGGGCAGGGCCGACTCGGCCGTGACCATCTCGCTGTGCTTCGTGAACAGACCCATCCCGCTCCCTCTTCCTCGTCGCCGACGTCCGCTGTTCGCCGACCCTCTCCAGTGTGCCTCGTCCCCCATCGGTTACAGCTCGCGTCGACCTCCCGGCATGCGTCACACCGAGCCGGGAGAGGCCCCCGCCTGCCGGGGCTAGCGTGCGCGACCCATGGAGCCGTCACAGCCACCGTCATCCTCAGCAGGCCACGAGGCACCGTTCGGAACACTTCCCGAGCGGCTCGTCGACGGCGCCGACCCCGAGCAGGTCGCCCGCGACCTCGTCGACGCGCTCACGCCCGCACAGCGGCTCGACCTGATGTGGGGCGACGCGGACTTCTGGTCGGGGCTCGCCGAGATGCTCGAGGGCGGGTACAACCGCCGCCCGTACGTCGCCGGGGAGGTCCCCGAGCTCGGCATCCCCGGGCTCCGCTTCACCGACGGCCCGCGGGGCGTCTCGCTCGGGCACAGCACCTGCTTCCCCGTCGCGATGGCACGGGGCGCCACCTGGGACCCCGAGCTCGAGGAACGGGTCGGCGACGCCATCGGCGCCGAGGCCCGCGCGCAGGGGGCGAACCTCTTCGGCGGCGTCTGCGTGAACCTGCTCCGCCATCCGGCGTGGGGTCGGGCCCAGGAGACCTTCGGCGAGGACCCGCTGCACGTCGGTCTCATGGGCGCCGCGGTGACTCGCGGCGTGCAGCGCCACGTCATGGCGTGCGTGAAGCACTTCGCCTGCAACAGCATCGACAACGCCCGCTTCCAGGTCGACGTCACCGTCTCCGAGCGCGTCCTCCACGAGGTCTACCTGCCGCACTTCAAGCGGGTCGTCGACGCGGGCGTCGCGGTCGTGATGAGCGCCTACAACGCGGTGAACGGCGAGTGGTGTGGCCAGCACCACGAGCTCCTCACCACGATCCTGAAGGAGCGGTGGGGGTTCGACGGCGCGGTCATCTCGGACTGGGTCTTCGGACTCCGGGATGCCCGCCGGGGTGCGCTCGGCGGGCTCGACGTCGAGATGCCGTTCCGTCAGATCTACGCGCACGCGCTCCCGGAGCTGGTGGCGGCGGGCGACGTCCCCGAGGCCCGGATCGACGACGCCGCGCTGCGCCTGGTGCGCCAGCAGGTCCGGTACGCAGGTGCGGGTGATCCCGACCGCCGATCGATCGACGTCGTCGCGTCCGATCCCCATCGTGCGCTCGCGCGCGAGGTGGCGGTCGAGTCGATGGTCCTCCTCCGCAACGAGCCGGTCGGTGGCGCGCCCGTCGTCCCGCTCGACGCGTCGTCGCTGCGCTCGGTCGCCGTGGTCGGCGCGCTCGCGTCGGTCCCGAACCTCGGCGACGTGATGTCGAGCAACGTGCATCCGCCGTCGGTCGTGACGCCGCTCGAGGGTCTCCGGGCGGCGCTCGGGCCCGACGTCGAGGTCGCGCACGACGACGGGTCCGACCCGTCGGCGGCGGCGGTCGGTGCCGGAGCCGCCGACGTGGCGATCGTGGTCGTCGGCTACACCGAGCGGGACGAGGGTGAGTACCTCCCGCCGATGAACCCGGCGTTCTTCGGTCAGTTCGGCGTCCCCCCGATCACGGAAGCCGACGGAGTGGCGCTCGCTCGTGCTGCCGAACGGCGCGCCGAGCAGGCTCCCGCGACGGATGTGGCCGGGCCCACCGGCGGTGACCGGCGATCGCTCACGCTGCGGCCCGAGGACGAGGACCTCGTCCTGGCGGTCGCGGCGGCGCAGCCGCGCACGGTCGTGGTCGTCATGGCCGGCAGCGCCGTGGTCACCAGCCGGTGGCACGACCTCGTGCCCGGCCTCCTGATGCTCTGGTACCCGGGGATGGAGGGAGGCCACGCGCTCGCCGACGTGCTGCTCGGTCGGGCCGACCCCGGCGGACGCCTGCCGTGCGTGTTCCCCCACGACGAACGGGGTCTCCCCGAGTTCGACCCCGACGCGACCGCGGTCACCTACGAGCTGCTCCACGGGCACCGTCTGCTCGAGGCGTCGGGGATCGCTCCGGCCTTCCCGTTCGGCTTCGGTCGCTCGACGACCACGTTCGACCGTACCGACGTCCGGGTGGCGCCGATCGACGTGCCGTCCGACGGCGTGATCTCGGTCCGGCTTCGTGTGACGAACACCGGCGATCGACCGGGGTCCGAGGTCGTGCAGTGCTACGCGCGAGCGATCGGGTCGGCTGTCGAACGCCCGCCACGCTGGTTGGTGGCGTTCGACAAGGTCCGCCTCGACCCGGGCCAGAGCGCCGACGTAGGGATCGAGATCCCGGTGGAGCGGCTCGCGCACTACGACGAGACCGTGCACGACTTCGTGGTCGAGGCGACCGACTACGAGCTGATCGTGGGCCGCCACTCACTCGATCCCGACGCGCATGTGACTCGTGTGCGCGTGGCCTGAGCGTCTTCAGTCCGGGGGCGCGCCGAGACCCGTGAGGGGCGCCCGCACGTGCGGGCGCTCAGGTGCAGCACGGGGCTGCATCGGCGGTCGGCTGGGTGTCCTCGAGGACCGTGTAGATCTCCCAGCGCACCGCGTCCGGAGCCTCGATCCAGGTCTTGTCCTGGAGTGCGAAGCAGCAGTCGACCTGGTCCTCGGTCGCAGTGTCGACGCCCTGCTCGTTGAGCCGCGCGTTGGTGGCTGTGACCTCTTCGCTCGTCGTCACCTCGACGCCGAGGTGGTTGATGGTCCCAGGTGCGGCGCCCTCGAAGAGGACCAACTTGAGCGGGGGGTCGGCGATCGCGAAGTTCGCGTACCCCGGCTGCACCTTCGCCGGGGCCGTGTCGAAGAGGCGGGAGTAGAAGTCGATCGCGGTGTCGAGGTCGGCGACGTTGAGGGCGAGCTGCACTCGGGCCATGGGGGACGCTCCGGTCTGATTCGTGGCGGTCGGATTCGTAGGAGTCTGATACATTGACGATTATCGATATGTCGATCTGTCGATGGTGGCAGATCCATCGATAGTTGTCAATCTGTCGTGGTCGATCGGTTCGAGATCGTGCAGCTGTTCGAGGAGGAGCAACCATGCCGTCGAAGCCCTGCTGCGGATCCGTGCTCGACGAGCCGGTTGCCGAGGCCGACGCCGACGAGCTCGCGCAGGTGTTCTCGGCGCTCGCCGATCCCGTCCGGCTGCGGCTCTTCAGCCTCATCGCGAACGCCGGTGAGGTCTGCGCCTGCGACCTGCTCGGGCCCGTCGGTCGCAGTCAGCCGACGGTGAGCCACCACACGAAGGTGCTCGCCGACTCCGGCCTCATCGTCGGCGAGAAGCGCGGACGGTGGGTCTGGTGGTCGGTCGTCCCCGAGCGGGTGGAGCTCCTGCGGGGCGCGTTCGCCTGATCGCCCTGCGCGACCCCCGGTGAGCGAGGGCCGCGCAGGAACGACGAGGACTCAGCGTCCGGTGACGCGGTCCCACCAGGAGCGCTTGGTGCCCGCCCCTGCACCGGCACTCGCCGGCACGGCCGGGGCCGGGGCCGGAGACGCCGGGCTCGGCCCCGGAGCAGCCGGAGCGGCCGGGGCGGCGGTCATCCGGGCCGGCGCCACCTTCTTGGCCGGGGCCTTGCGCTTGGCCGGGGCCTTGCGCTTGGCGGGGGGCTTCTTCTTCTTGGCCGGGGCCTTGCGCTTCTTCTCGGGTGTGCGCTTCTTG
>JAWOIO010000076.1:0-13088 GCA_046484625.1 Acidimicrobiia bacterium | reverse complement strand
GTGATGCGTGCTTCCGCGCGGGTCGGTGGGGAGGCGCCCGAGCTGGGCGTGTACACGCTGAAAGGGGCGAGCCCGCGTGGTCATGACCACCGCGCCCGGTGGTATGAGCTGCTGGATACGTGCCTGTCCAACACCGGCACCATTGAGGCGAGCTTTGGCCAACCCCCGGCGCTGCCGGATGCGCCCAGGCTGACGGATCCCTTTTCACCGGAGCAAGTTGCGACGGTGAACGCGGTGACCGGCGGTTGGCGGCAATTTGAGGATTGTCTGGGCATCTGCCGGTTTTGCTCGACCGAGCCGTTGACGGTGCTCGATTGTGTGAACAGCGTCACGGACTGGGACATTGATGTCGCCGAGGCACTGACTATCGGCCGGCGGGTTATCAGGGACCGCTGACCATGCTGCACGAGCTGCACGTCACCGATCTCGGGATCGTCGACGACCTCACCGTGCTCCTCGGGCCGGGGCTCACCGCGATCACCGGTGAGACCGGCGCGGGCAAGACGCTGCTCGTCGAGGCCGTCGACCTGCTCCTCGGGGGCCGGGCCGACGCGGGCTTCGTGCGGGCCGGCGCGAGCGAGGCTCGGGTCGAGGGTCGGTTCGAGGACCTCGAGGGTCGCGAGATCGTGCTGTCGCGGGTGATCCCGACCGACGGGCGCAGCCGGGCGTACCTCGATGGTCGGCTCGTGACGGTGGGCGAGCTCGCGACGGTCGGGACGCGCCTGGTGGACCTCCACGGGCAGCATGCCCACCAGTCGCTCCTCGCACCGGCGGTGCAGCGATCCGCCCTCGACCGCTTCGCGGGCCCGGCCGCGCTCGAGCCCCTCGCTGCGCTGCGGGCCGCACGTGAGGAGGTCGCCGACCTCGACCTCGAGCTCGCGTCGCTCGGTGGGGACGCGCGTGCGCGCGCCCGGGAGATCGACCTGCTCCGGTTCCAGATCGGCGAGATCGACGACGCCGGCATCGAGGATGCCGGGGAGGACGTCACCCTCGAGGCCGAGGAGGCGCTCCTGGCCGACGCGACCGCGCATCGCGACTCGATCGCCGCGGCCTTCGCGGCGCTCGACGGCGCGGCGCTCGACGGGCTGGGGACGGCGGTGACCGCGCTCGCCGGTCGAGCACCGCTGGCACCGATCGAGGCGCGGCTGCGGGCCGCCCAGGACGAGGTCGCCGACCTCGAACGCGAGCTACGGCTGCTGGCCGAGCAGATCGTGGAGGACCCCGATCGGGTCGAAGCGGTGCGGGCCCGGCGTCGTCTGCTGCGCGAGCTGTGCCGGAAGTACGGCGAGACGCTTACCGAGGTCCTGGCGTTCGCCGCCGAGGCTCGCAGGCGTCTCGCCGAGCTCGACGGGTACGAAGCCCGGGCGGCCGAGCTCGAGGCCACCCGGACGGGCGCTCAGGCCCGGGTCGATCAGAGCGCAGCCGCCCTCTCGAGGGCGCGCGCCGAGGCCGCGCCTCGCCTGGCCGACGCGGTGGGCCGGCACTTCGCCGACCTGGCGATGGCCGGGGCGACCCTCACCGTCGACGTCCGGTCGGGCCCGCCCGGCGAGGACGGGGCCGACGCCGTCACCTACCTGCTCGCTGCGAACGTGGGGGAGGCGCCGAAGCCGCTCTCGAAGGCGGCATCCGGGGGCGAGCTGGCGCGCGCCATGCTCGCGCTGCGGCTGGTCCTGAGCGAGGCGCCGCCGACGCTGGTCTTCGACGAGGTCGACGCGGGGATCGGCGGCGAGGCCGGTAGCGCGGTCGGTCGGCTGCTCGCCGATCTGGGAGCCCGCCACCAGGTGCTCTGCGTCACGCACCTCGCCCAGGTTGCCGCGCATGCGGATGCACAGGTGGTGGTCGAGAAGCGGGAGGAGGCGGGACGGACGGTGGCGACGGCGACGACAGTCCAGGGAAGCACGCGCCTGGCCGAGCTCTCCCGCATGCTCGCCGGCGTCGACTCCGAGCGCGCCCGGCGCCATGCCGAAGAGCTGCTGGAGCGGGCCTCCCGATGATCCGTATGCGCGCCCGTCGCAAGGGGAGCGCCGACACCGAGGAGATCGTCGGGGTCGCGCGGGTCGATCGGCGCACCAAGGACCTCGTGAAGCGGATCGAGGCGGGCGAGATCGCGGTCATCGACCACGAGGACATCGACCGGGTCGCGGGCGACGGGCTCGTCGAGGCAGAGGTCGCCGCCGTGGTGAACGCCGGCGCCTCGGTGTCGGGGCGGTACCCGAACCTCGGGCCGATCAGGATCCTCCGCGCGGGGATCCCGTTGATCGACCGGGTGGGTCCCGAAGTGCTCGACACCATCCGCGACGGCGACACCGTCCGCATCGTCGGCGGCGAGATCCGGCGTGACGACGCCGTGGTCGCACGCGGCGACCAACTCGAGCCGGATGCCGTCGAGCAGTCGATGGAGGTCGCCCGGGCGAACATCGGCGCCGAGCTGGAGCGCTTCGCCGAGAACACCCTCGAGTACATGCGCGAGGAGGCGAAGATCACCTTCGACCCGCTCGTGCTCCCGGAGCTGCACACGAAGTTCGCGGGACGACACGCGCTCGTAGTCGTGCGCGGCCACGACTACAAGAGCGATCTCGCCGCGCTCCGCCCATACGTCCGTCAGTACGAGCCGGTGCTCATCGGCGTCGACGGCGGCGCGGATGCCCTGCTGGAGTTCGGGTTGAAGCCCGACGTCATCATCGGTGACTTCGACTCGGTCTCGGCTCGCGCGCTCGAGGTCGCACCCGACCTCGTGCATCACGTCCACCCCGACGGGCGGGCCCCGGGACGCGAGGAGCTGCACGCCTTCGGTGTGGAGTACCGCGAGTTCGTCGCCGAGGGGACGAGCGAGGATGTCGCGATGCTCCTCGCGTACGAAGCCGGCGCCACGCTGATCGTCGCCGTCGGCACCCACGCGACGATGGTCGAGTTCCTCGACAAAGGTCGGAAGGGAATGGCGTCGACCTTCCTCACCCGCCTGCGCCTCGGCCCCATGCTGGTCGACGCGAAGGGTGTCAACCGCCTCTACGAGGGACGGGTGCGGCGGAGGGACTGGTTGCTCCTCGTAGGCTCGGCGCTCGTGGTCATCGCCGTCGTCGTCGCCGTCTCCGAGCCCATCCGCACGCTGCTCGACGGGCTGCGCCTGACGCTGCGCGACCTCTGGCTGTCGATCACCGGTTGAACCCGCTTTCATGATCAACTTCCGCTTCCACCTCGTCTCTCTCGTCGCGGTGTTCCTCGCGCTCGCGGTCGGGATCGTCATGGGATACGGCGTCCTCGGTCAACCGACGATCGAGGGCCTCCAGAACCGGATCGACACCGTGGAGGCCAAGGCGAACGAGCAGCGCGATGAGAACCAATCCTTGACCTCCGAGCTCGATCAGGCCAACGCCGCGATCGACGAGATGGCGCCGTTCGCGGTCACTGGCCGGCTGACCGACGTCCCTGCTGTCGTCGTGGCGATCCGCGACGTCGACTCCGATGCCGTCGACAGGGCCGTCAAGCTCGCGCGGACCGCCGGCGCCGAGGTTCCGGGGATCGTGTGGCTCGAGCCCCGGCTCGCTCTCCCGGCACGAGAGGACGCGCTCGCGTTGGCATCGCTGCTCGGCGTTCCCTCCAACACCAGAGCCACGAACCTGCGCGACGCGTTCTGGCGGGTGCTCGCGGCACGGCTCGCAACGGGTTCGGTCGTGACGAACGGCGACGAGATCGAAGACCCTCTCGCTGCGCTCGTCGACGCGGGGTTCGTATCGCTCGAGGGCGTCGACGAGGACGGTCCCGCGGTCGATGACGTCGCCGCGACCAGCGTGGTGCTCGCGGTCGCCCGCGGCGCGGTGCTCGGGGCGCGCGGAGTGGTCGAGGGCTTCGCGACCGCGGCAGTGGAACAACGTCTGGCGCTGGTCGTCGGACTGGTCGAGTCGGGCGACGCCGACCGGGACGCGGTGCTCGCGCCGGTGCGTGAGAACGACTCGCTGAGCACGCAGGTCGCGACGGTCGACAACCTCGAGGCCGAGGTAGGCGCGGTCGCGACAGTGCTCGCGCTCAGCGACCTGGGTCGCGGCATCGTCGGTCATTACGGGGTCGCGGGGGGAGCGGAGCGGCTCCTCCCGGTGTGGTCCGGGCCATGACCGAGCCCGCGTCGGTCGCACGAGCGGCGGCGGGCATGGGCGTCGCCACGGCGGTCTCACGAGGCATCGGGTTCGTCCGGATCCTCGTCATCGCCGCGGTGCTGGGCACCACGTTCCTCGGCAACACCTATCAGTCATCGAACGCGGTCGGGAACATCCTGTTCGAGCTGCTCGCCGCCGGTGCGCTCTCGGCCGTGTTGGTCCCGACGTTCGTCGAGCACCTGGACCGTGGCGACGTCGCCGGGGCCGAACGGCTCGCGGGGCGCATCCTCGGGGTCGCGCTCATCGCACTCGGTGCCGTCGCGCTGATCGGGATCCTCGCCGCGCCGTGGATCGCGAAGCTGCTGACGGCGGGGGTCACGGACCCCGCCGTCGCGGAGGCGCAGCAATCGCTCTCCACCTTCCTGCTCCGCTTCGTGGTCCCCCAGGTGCTGCTCTATGCGGTCGGTGCGGTGTCGGTCGCGGTCCTCTACGCGAAGCGACGCCTCGCGGTGACGGCGATGGCCCCCATCGGGCTCACGGTCGTCGTCGTGACTGCCATGGGCGTGTTCCGCGCGGTCGCCGGACCTGACCCGGGTCTCGACCTGGCGCTGGGCGAGAAGCTGATCCTCGCGCTGGGCGCGACCCTCGGGGTCGCCGCGTTCGTCGGGATCCCGACGATCGCACTGCGCCGATCCGGGTTCCGGCTCGTGCCTCGCCTCGGGGTGCGTGACCCTGCGATCGGTCGGGTCCTGCGGCTGTCGGCCTGGGCGGTCTTCCAACACTCGATGATCGGCCTGCTGTTGCTCGGGGCCATCGTGGTCGGGAACACCGTCGAGGGCGGGACGCTCGCGTACCAAGTTGCGTGGGTGTTCTTCCTCGCGCCGTACGCCGTGCTCGCGCAGCCGATCCACACCGCGATCCTCCCGGACCTCGCCCGCCAGGCGACCGATCCCGACCACTTCGCGTCGTCGGTGCACTGGGCACTCGACGGCATGGCCGTCCTCGTCGTTCCCGTCGCCGCGTTTCTCGTCGCGCTCGCCGTCCCGATCATGCGGGTCGCCGCGTTCGGCCAGGCAACTCGCGCCGGCGGCGTCGGGCTGCTGGCTGCGGGTCTGGCGTCGCTCGCAGTCGGCCTGTACACGTACAGCGCGTTCCTTCTGTTCGCCCGGGCCTACTACGCGTTGGGGAACAGCCGGACCCCTGCGCTGACGGCGCTCGCGTCGGCTGGGGTCGGCATCACCGTGATGGCCGTCGGGGGGGCGGTCACCTCGGGTCGGGCGACGGTCGCCGTGCTGGGCTTCGGGCACACCGCGGCGTACGCGTTCGGCGCGATCGTGCTGTGGGTGGGGCTCACGCGCCGCACGGGGCACCTGATCGTGCCCCGGTCCCTCCTCCGTTCGGCACTGGTGGCCGCGCCGCTCGCGACCTGCGCATGGCTCCTGTTCCGCGTCCTGGAACCCGCCGGCCGGATGGCTACCCTCGGCGCGCTGGTTGCGACCACCCTCGTCGCCGGGAGCATCTACGTCGTGGTGCTCCGCGCGCTCGGGGGCGTGCCGAGTCTGCACCCGGCCCTGCCGTGGCCCGTCAACCCCGAATCGACCAGGCCGCACCCGACCGGTCCCGAAGTCCCCGGTGTGGAGCCGTTCGCATGATCCTCGAATCCCGAGTACGCCGAGCCCGTGCGCTGCTGCTCGTCGTGGTGGTCGTCGCGCTCTCGCTCGCGTCCTTCCTCGGTGACGCCTTCGCGGGGCCGTCGGGAAGCTCCGCCGCGCACGCCGCCGATGCCGAGCGGCCCGTCCGGCGGGTCCTGGTGTTCTCGCTGCCCCACGCGACCTGGGCCGACCTCGACCGGTACGACCTCCCGACGCTCAACCGCTTCCTCGACGACGCGGCTGTTGCCGGTCTCACGACCCGGGTCGACAGTCGCTCGACGAAGCTGGCCGACGGCTATCTCACCCTCGGGGCCGGCACCCGGACGGTCGGCGATCCCCGGACGGACGGCGACGTGCTCGGCGTCGACGAGGAGTTCGGCGACAACACGGCGGCCGAGGTCTTCGCGCAGCGCACGGGACGCAACGTGTCGACCGGGATCGTCGCGCTCGCGATGCCCCGGGTCGTCGAGACGAACGACTCGTTGCTGTACGACTCCGAGCCGGGCGCCCTCGCGGTCGCGCTGCGGGAGGCGGGCATCGATCGCAGTGTCGTCGCCAACGGTGACGGCCGACAGCCCGACTCCCCACCGAGCCCGACCGTCTCGGTGCTGCGCCGCCAGGCGGGGCTCGCGCTCGTGGACCCGAAGGGACGGATCCCCGGCGGTCGGGTCGATGCCGGTCTGCTCGAAGCCGACCCCAACGCACCCTTCGGCCTCCGCACCGACCTCGACGCGATGAGCGCAGCTTTCGAGTCGGCGTGGGCATCGCCGCGAGCGGTCGTGTTGGTCGAGGCTTCCGACCTGGTGCGCGAGGACCTCTACCGGAGCTACGCGACTCCGTTCCACCGCGAGGTGCTCCTCCGGCGCGCGCTGACGAGGAGCGACGCGCTGCTCACCCGCCTTCTGGCCGAGGTGGATCCCCGCACGGACGCCGTCGTCGTCGTCGGTCCGGCGCACGCGGCACGAGAGATCAACCTCACCGTCCTCGGCGTGCAGGCCCCGAGCATCCATCCCGGTCTGCTCCGGTCGGCCACCACACGACGCTCGGGATTCGTGCAGCTGATCGACGTCGCACCCACCATCCTCGATCTCCTCGGGGTGGAACGCCCGTCGTCCATGGAGGGCCGGGCGGTCGAGGTCGGATCGGCCGGCGGGACCGCGCGCGACCGCCGCGACACGATCGTCCAGGCGTCCGAGGCCGCGATGTTCCGCGACCGGTTCGTCGGTCCGGTCCAGGCTGCGTCGGTCATCTTCTCGGCCGCGCTCGTCGTGGGGGTCATGCTGCTGTTCGGCGAGGGGCGGGTCCCGAGCCCGGACCGCCGACGCGCGTGGCGCATGCATCTCGGCACGGTCGCGCTGTGCGTGCTCGGCTTCGTCGCCGCGGTGTTCCTCGGCCGCCTCGTGCCGCTCCACGAGATCGGTATCGGCGGCTTCTGGGCCTTCCTCGTCGTGGTCGCGGTCGCGCTCGGCCTCGTCTACCGCCACATCGGCCGAGCACGCCCGATCGACGGCCTCATCGCAGCGCTCCTCGTACCGGCCGGCGTGCTCCTGGTGGACGTGGTCCTCGGGACCCCGCTGCAGTTCAACAGCCCGCTCGGGTACTCGCCGACCGTCGCGGGGAGGTTCACCGGCTTCAGCAACTCGGCGTACGCGGCCGTCGCCGCGTGTGCTGTCATCGCCGCTCCGCTCCTGGCCGTGCGCCTCCAGGAACGACGCGGGCGGACGCCCGACGCGGGCCTGGCCGAGGGTTCGGCCGCATGGATCCCGATCGGGCTGCTCGCGGTCGTGATCGTCGTCGACGGCGCACCGTTCTGGGGCTCCGACGTCGGCGGGATCCTCTCGATGGTCCCGGCGTTCGCGATCACCGCGCTCCTCATCCTTGGGATACGCGTGCGGCTGCGGACCGTCCTCTGGTGCGTCGTCGGCCTCGCGGTGGCGCTCGCCGGCTTCGCCACGCTCGACCTGTCGCGACCCGCCCAGCGCCGGACCCACCTGGGTCGGCTCGTCGAACGGATCGACGAGCGGGGGATCGGCGACTTCATCGTGGTCGTCCAGCGCAAGCTCACCGACAACCTCGGGTCACTCCGGCACTCGATCTGGGGGCTCATGCTCCTCATCGCGCTCGTCCTCGCCGTGTGGCTGTACCGACGCGCCCCGGAACGGGTCCCGGACCTCCTCCGCCGACTCCCGGCGATCCGGGTCTCGGCGATCGGACTCGGGATCGTCGCCGCGCTCGGGTACCTGCTGAACGACTCGGGGGTCGCGATCCCAGGTGTGATGCTGGTGGTCGGGCTGGCGTCGCTCGTCTGGCTGCTCTGCCGGTTCGACCCCGACGCGACGCCTGCTGGTGCCGAACGCGCGCCGCGGGCACGAGCTGTGGGTGCAGCCCGGCGGTGATCGTGGTCCTCGGCCTCGCGGTCGGCGCGCTCACGGTGCTGCTCCTCAAGGTCGGCGCGCGACCGATGCTCACGTCGCCTGTTCTGTCGCGCGCGAACTTTCGGGGAGTCCGGCTCCCGACCAGCGCTGGCGTGCTCGTCGTGCTGGCGGTCCTGGTCGTCGAGGCGGGGCGCGCCGTCCTCGGTTCTCTCGGCGTCGGCAACGAGCCCGGCCTGACGGTCGAGCGCAGCGAGGTCCTGTTCGCCGTGTTCGCCTTCGGGTTGCTCGGCTTGCTCGACGATCTCCTCGGCGACGGCAGCACCCGGGGGTTCCGCGGCCACGTACGCGCGCTGTTCCACGGCGAGATCACCACCGGCTTCCTCAAGCTCTTCGGTGGTGCGGGGGTGGCCGTCGTGCTGGTCGCGACGCCGGGGTTCGCCACCGGTCGACGGCTCCTCGTCGATGCCGTGCTGATCGCGCTGGCGGCGAACCTCGGAAACCTGCTCGACCGGGCGCCGGGGCGCACGATCAAGGCCGCGATGATCGCCTACGTCCCGCTCGCGATCCTGCTCGGCGACGGTGCGGTCGGCATCGCGATCGCACCCGCGATGGGTGCTGCGTTCGCACTCCTCCCCGACGATCTGGGCGAGCGACTCATGCTGGGCGACGCGGGCGCGAACGTGATCGGCGCGACGCTCGGTCTGGGCGTCGTGCTCGGCCGCGGCGAGGCGACCCGCGTGACCGCGCTCGTGGTGCTGATCGTCGCGAACGTGGCGGCCGAGTTCGTCTCGTTCAGCGCGATCATCGAGCGGGTCGCGCCCCTGCGCTGGCTCGACCACCTGGGTCGGCGGCGTCAGGATCCCGGTGGCTCGCACTCCGACCGTTCGTAGAGGACCCGCTCTGGGGTCCCTTGGAGACGGAGCGCGACCTCGTAGCCGGCGTCGCGGAGCCGACGTGGCAGGCCCGGGAGGCTGCCCAGCCGGTCAGGGGAGAGGACGACCACTGCGCACACGTCCGCATCGGCGGCCGCGCGCCCCACGACCGCGGCCGTGAGCTGGCCCTGCTGGAACCGCTTCATCGAGACGTCGACGAAGTTCGCAGGCACGCGGCGTTCGGCCCGCCAGGCGAACCCTGGATCATCGCTGATCACCATCGCGTCGGCCGGCAGGGCCCGGAACCGTTCGACGATCGCCGCCTCGGGGCCGGAGTACGCGTCGGGCCACACGATGTCGGACGTGTTGCTGAACCACCACGGGGTGAGCACGATGCACGCCGCCGCGACGAACCGCCAGGCCGGGACTCGGAGCAGCACCGTGGCGAGCGCAAGGGGTGCGATCACCTGGGCGATGTGCGGTCGCCACATCGTGGGCTCGATCACGAGGAAGACGACCTGGAGTCCCAGCCACGGGAGCACGATCCACCGTGCGAGCGCGGGCGAGATGTCGCCCGGGTCCGGGCTCCCGGGCCCGGTGTCGTCCGCCGTCGGAGTGCGACGCCGGACCGAGCGCCAGACGAGCGCGCCCACCCCGGCGAGCAGGGCCAGGACGAGGAACGGGTCCCGTTCGGCGAGCGTCTGCACCAGCGTGGTGAAGTTCCCGCCGAAGCCCCGCAGGCGTTCGGAGTCCTGGTGGTAGGCGACCGACTGGTCCCAGACCCGCGCGGGACCCCAGGGCAGCACGGTCGCGACGAGCACGACGACCGCCGCGGCGACGGCGCTCCCCAGTGCGCGGAGCCCGGCACGGGTCGGGGTCCATCGACCCGGACCGATCCCGACCAGTGCGATCCCGACGGGGACGGCAGCGGGAACGACGATCAGCTTCACGCAGATCGCGGCACCCATCGCGAGCCCCACTGCGACCGCGCGGCCGAGCGATGGCCGCGCGCGATGACGCAGCGCGAGCGCGACGGCGACGAGCGCGAGTGCGAGCGCGGGACCGTCCCCACTGAGCGGCCCGGTGACGTAGAGCAACGATCCGCTGGTGGCGACGAGCGCGGCCGCGAGGATCGCGGCGGACCGCGTCCCGAGGCGCCGGGCGATCGCGTAGGTCGCGACCGTGGCGACCACACCTGCGGCGACGGGCAGCAGCCGGGGCCCGTCGAGCGTGCGGAGGCCGACGACGTCGGCGACCGCGAGCAACGGGTAGTACAGCGGCCCCTGTGACGAGAAGAGGTCGCGGAACGGGAGCTCGCCCGCACGTAGCCCGAGGACGACGACGCCGTACTGGCCGTCGTCGAAGGTCAGGTGGCGGGGTGCGAGGAGCGCCGGGAGGCGGAGCACGACGGCCACCAGGGCCAGGAGGACCGCGTCGATGCGCCAGGTCCGGCGGCCCGTGCGAGCGACGGCATCGGTCGACGTCGTCGGCGCGGGCGCGGGACCGTCCACCGCGCGGGAAGCAGGCACGGGTCGACGCTAGCGATCGGATGCGGTCACCATCGTGTCGCCCCGCTCGCGACCGCCGTGCTGCCGGCACGATGACCGGTCGGGCGGTGGGGAGGTGGTACCGTCGCCCCCGGTGGCCAAACACATCTTCGTGACCGGGGGCGTAGCGTCGAGCCTCGGGAAAGGTCTCACCGCATCCTCGCTCGGTCGCCTCTTCAAGGCCCGAGGCCTGCGCGTCACCCTCCAGAAACTCGACCCGTACATCAACGTCGACCCGGGGACGATGAACCCGTTCCAGCACGGGGAGGTCTTCGTCACCGACGACGGGGGTGAGACGGACCTCGACCTCGGGCACTACGAGCGGTTCGTCGACGTCCCGTTGTCGAAGTAGTCGAACGCGACGACCGGGTCGATCTACCAGGAGGTGCTCGCGAAGGAGCGACGCGGCGCGTACCTCGGACAGACCGTGCAGGTGATCCCCCACATCACCGATGAGATCAAGGACAGGATCCTCCGACTCGCCGACGACGACGTCGACCTCGTCATCACCGAGGTGGGCGGCACGGTCGGCGACATCGAGATCCTCCCGTTCCTCGAGGCCATCCGGCAGTTCCGCAAGGACGTCGGTCGCGAGAACGTCTTCTACGTCCATGTCACGCTCGTGCCGTTCATCGGGCCGTCCGGTGAGCAGAAGACCAAGCCCACGCAGCACTCGGTCACCGAGCTGCGAAGCCGCGGGATCCAGCCCGACGCGATCGTGTGTCGATCGGACCGCCCGATCCCGACCCGGCTCAAGGAGAAGATCTCGGAGCTGTGCGACGTCCCCGAGGAAGGGATCGTCTCCGCGGTCGATGCCGACAGCCTCTACGAGATCCCGCTCGTCCTCCACGACGAGGGGCTCGACGCCTACGTGGGCCGGGTCCTGCAGCTCCCCGAGATCGCCCCCGACCTCACCGAGTGGCGTCGGCTCGTGGCCCGCGTCCGTGCGGCCACGAGCGTCGTCCGCATCGGGCTCGTGGGAAAGTACGTGAACCTCCCCGATGCCTATCTCTCGGTGGTGGAAGCCCTCAGCCACGGCGGGTACTCGTGTGGGGCGAAGGTCGAGATCGACTGGATCGCGTCCGACGATGCCGAGGGGCTGCTCGCCGACGGGCGCCTGCGCGAGCTCGACGGCATCGTCATCCCCGGCGGCTTCGGCTTCCGCGGCATCGAAGGCAAGATCACCGCTGCGGGCTACGCGCGGGAGCACGACATCCCGTTCCTCGGACTGTGCCTGGGGATGCAGTGCGCGGTCATCGAGTTCGCGCGCGGTGTGTGTGGACTCTCCGGCGCGAACTCGAGCGAGTTCGACGCCCGCACCCCGCACCCCGTGATCGACCTGATGGACGAGCAGCGCGAGGTCGTCGGGCGACTACAAACTGATTCTTTTGATGGCCTTCTGTGAACCCTGCCTCTATTTTATTTTTGAGGCGAAAGCGGTAGAAAACACTACCGCGTCCCAAGCCGGCATGATTACCGCAATCCTGCCGATACTGGTCATGGTGGCCGCCACCGTCATACTCAAGGAACGCATCAAGGCCAAATCATGGCTCGGATCGGTTATCGCCCTAGCCGGGGTCTGCTGGCTTACCCTTGAAAGCAGCCCAAGCACGGATGCGCCTAATCCATTACTCGGCAACTTCTTAGAATTTCTCGCCATGGTCTGCGCCGCAGGCTATACTATCTCTGTTAAGTCCTTGACGGAGCGATATTCCCCTTTTTTCCTCACCGCCATGCAGGCATTCATCGGCTGTATTTTCTATTTCCCCCTGCTTTTTCTGCCATCAACCAGGCTCCCCGATCAGTGGCATGTCGGCCCTGGACTCGCTGTCATTTACCTCGGCGCGGTGATTACTCTTGGTGCCTACGGCCTTTACAATTACGGCGTCAAGCATCTGCCGGCAAATGTTGCGGTGTCCTATATCAATCTTATTCCTATTTTTGCAGCGATCATGGGCTGGTTAATTCTTGGAGAAACTTTTACCGCCTGGCAGCTCTTTGCTGGAGTCTTTATCGTCGGGGGAGTATATTTGACCCAGAACGTACACCAGTGAAAATACCGGCCATAAATACCGGCCATATTGCTACGTAATGTCTCATCATCACACTTTGAATCAAACAGGAGTTTACAATGAAAAAAATCTTTCTTCTCGCCCTGACCATCCTCCTCACCGGATGCGGTGCTCAATACCCCCTTACTACCAACCTCAATCTGCCGCCTCGAAGTCAACCCATGGGGATTTACGGTAACTCTCTCTCTGCCGCCCTCAAGGGACATGATGCCCGTAAAGAGAGTGCAGTGGTCATTTACCAAATAAAGGACAAACCTAAAATAGAGATACCAAACGAGGTGGCACCGCATATCCTGGTCGCCGAGAGACTGGCGGATGGTCTTCAGAAACAGGGACTATCGTTTCAGAGCGATGCCCCGGTCTACATACAGCTCGATATTAATGAGCTTGTCGCCACGGTAACCCGGCCCAATGTCCTCTACACCACCACCGCAAAAAGCCGTCTTGCCCTGACCATAAAAAATAGTGAAATAACTCTT
>JAWOIO010000158.1:0-3706 GCA_046484625.1 Acidimicrobiia bacterium | reverse complement strand
GGTCCGGCCCGGACCCGCGTCGGCGCCGCGCCTCCTTCTTCGCGCGTCGCCGGTCCTTCTTCGACACCTTCCCGCCGTCAACGCGGTCGATGGGCTCCGCTCCCACGCCCGCGCCGTCACCCTCGAGCGCAGCGTCCGTCGCCATGTCTTCGGCGTCGTGGGTCACGTCGGTGCCGTCGACCGGCGCGCGCGCGAGCGGCTCCTGTCCCGACTCGCGCGAGTAGTAGTAGTAGGGATCGCTCGCCACCGACTCGTCGCCGATGAGCACGATCCCGGCCACCGGGGCATGGATCCGCTCCAGGAGTGTGCGCACGCGCGCCGCGGCGTCACTCGTGGTCAGCCCTGGGCGAGCGACGAGCACGGCGAGATCGGCCGACCCCATCACCTCGATGGCGTCGTTCGTGGTCGTCACTGGTGCGGTGTCGAGCACGACGACGTCGAACTGCTCGCGGGCGGCTGCGATGGCTTGCCGTTGCGAGGCGATGACCTTGGCCGGGTTCGCGTGCGGGTCGGCCGTGGCCCCCCATATGAGCTTCACCCCGGGGATCCTGGTCTTGAGCATGCGGCGCGCCTCGGGAGGTGCGCCGAGGAGATGGTGCAGCGAAGGGCGGCGGAAGTCGCAGTTGACCGCGAGCACCGAGGCGCCCGCTTCGGCGAAGACGGCTGCGAGGTTCGCCGTCGTCGTGGACTTGCCCTCACCGGGGATCGCCGAGGTGACCAGCACGACGAGGGGCAGCTTCGGCACGGCGGACTCGGCGTCGGAGAGGTCCGGGACGGGACCGGGGTGCCCGTCGCCGGGGGTGCGCACAGGCTGGTCGGCGGCCTGCTGGAGGAGCAGCGACGAGCGCACGGTCCGGTGGGCCTCGGCCGTGCGGGACAAAGGCTCGGCGTAGGACACCACGATCTCGGCGAGGGCCTCGGAACTGGTCAGGAGCGGCACCCCGGCGAGCACCGGAAGGCCGTAGGCGTCCTCGATCTCCTCTCGGGTCCGCAGCCGCCGGTCGAGCCGCTCGGCGACCAGCGCCAACCCGATTCCCCCGAGGAACCCGAACACGCCACCGAGGATGCCTCGCGAGACCGGTCCGTCGAAGGCCGTGCTCGAGGAGGCGAACGCCACGTCGTCGGTCGTCGACTCGGAGCCGCTCGCGGGCTCGACCACGTTCTCGCCGATCTGGCCCCGCCGGAGGCGCGCCCGATACTCCGACGAGCTGATCGGGACGGCCTCAGCGGCCTCCAACGTGGAGAGCGACGGCGTCGGTGGCCCACTGCGGGCGAGATCCTGGAACTGCTCGTAGGTCAGCCGATACACGTTCACCAACGAGTCGCGCTGGGCCTTGAGGACCGGTGGCGGGGATCCGAGGGGAGCAGACGCGATCTCGCCGTCGAGCTCGTTGATCTCCGCCTGGACTTCATCGAGCAGCGCGACGGTCCGGTCGCGCTGCTGCTCGAAGGAAGCCTGCTCACGTGCGGTGATGCTGGCGATCAGCGCGTCGGCGAACGCGTCCGCAATCTGCTCGCTCTCACGCTCGGTCGACGCTGCAGCAGTGATCTCGAGGGTGCCGCTGCCCGTGTTGGGAGTGACGAGCACCTGACCGGTCAAGGTCCGGCTGTCTTCGCCGAGCTGGGTCCCGACGCGCTTCGGCACATCGCCCGCCACGGTGAGCAGGGCCAGCTGGCTGAGGTTGGAGAAGGACGAACCGGTGCCCGAAGCGACCGACGGATCGAAGAAGAGCACGTTGCTCGCCCTGTAGTACGTGCGACCCTCGGTGCTGGTCGTCTTGGAGTCGAGCAGCGCGCTGCCTACTCCGATCGCGGCGCCCGCCACCGCCACGGCGAGGACGATCGTCCAGCGGCGACGGAGGATGCGGAGGTATGCGAGAAGGTCCATCAGCGAGACGGCAGGGGACGATGACCCGCTGTATCCGTCCTGCCCCTCCCCCTTCGACTCCGCAGAATGGTACTCCAGCCTCGGCCCGATGCTCGCGCGCGCTGCGGTCTCCGGGTGATGGGGCTCGACGACGACAGAACAGCCCTAAGGTGAGCAGCGTGGCCTCGCGGGCGTCGTCTGTCGTCAAGGCGGCCGCGGCGTCGGTCGACCTGCTGCGCCGCCCGCCCCCGGGCCTCGTGGTCCTCATCTACCACCGGGTCGGACGGCGCACGGCGGTGGAAGTCGACCTCCCGGTCGAGCTGTTCGAGGAGCAGATCGTCTTCCTCGCCGACGCCTGCCGGGTGGTCACCCTCGAGGAGGGGCTCCGGCTCGCCGCATCGCCACCCGCCGACGAGACCGAGGCCGAGACCGTGGTGGCCGTCACGTTCGACGACGGCACGGCCGACTTCGCCGAGGTCGCCGTCCCCGTGCTCGCGAAGCACCGGGTGCCGGCCACCCTGTATGTCGCGACCAGGTACGTCGAGGAGCACCAGCCGTTCCCCGACGACGGCCGCCCGGCCTCGTGGGCGGCGCTGCGCGACGCTCTCTCCAGCGGCATCGTCGCGATCGGCTCCCACACCCATTCCCACGTGCTGCTCGACCGGGTCTCGGGCACCGTCGCTGCCGACGACCTCGACCGGTCCATCAGCTTGATCGGAGACCGACTGGGGGTGTCGCCGGCGCATTTCGCCTACCCGAAGGCGGTGCTCGGCTGCCCCGACGCGCAGGCCGCCGTCCGCGCGCGGTTCCGCTCCGCCGCGGTCGCCGGCACTCGACCGAACCGCTTCGGTGCCACCGACCCCTATCGGCTCGCCCGGTCGCCCGTCCAGGTGCGCGATGGCATGCGATGGTTCACCCGCAAGGCGCGCGGGGGCTTGGAGCTCGAGGACCGGCTCCGCCGGGTCCTGAACCGTGGCCGCTACCGCAACGCGACAACGTGAGCGATCTGACGGCGCAGCGTACGGCCCCCGTCGCGATCGGAACCGGTTGCGCACCCGGGGACCGGGACGGTCAGTCGGCGCCGCGCCGGGAGGCGCCGTCGTCGACGAGCGACGCTCGCCAGCGGTCCTCCCACGCCTCGGCCGCGGCGAGATCGGGGGTGTCACCGACCAGATCGCAGAACTCGGCGATCTCGCGCCGGAACGCCTCCAACGACCGCTCGACCAGCTCGACCGGCACACTCGGCAGGTATCGCACCAGGAGCCACACCGGAACGGCGGGTCGGGCCTGGGCAAACTCGAGCAGCTCATCGCCGTGCGCGCGCACGACGCGCCGATTCAGCTCGTCGCGGTCACGGGGGATCGGCTGCCACGGGGCCGGGCACTCGATCAGCGCCGAGATCGCCACGTTCGCCGACACTCTGCCCTCACGTCGCTTCAAGAGGCTCATGGCCTCACCACCTCTTCACGGCCTATGGGGAGTTCTGCGGATTGTATAGTGCCCTGGGGAAGGACTACTTTCACCACACTGAGTGATTGATGGAGCCACTGGCGGTGGTTTTTTCGCGGGTTGGGAGCACGCAGTCGTGACGGATCCCGAGCGGCGAGGAATCGACCGGCGGACGCTCATCAAGCACGCCACCGTGATAGGGGTCGCCGCCTGGACGGCCCCTATCATCGTCGGGAGCCTGACGTCGCCGGCAGACTGCGTTGAGGAGCCAACGAAAGCATGAGACAGCACGCGGCCTCTGACGGGGTGATTGCCCCTCCCGACGCAAGCGTCGCGGGCGAGGAGAGCATCGCCGACGAATCGCGGCGTCGCCAGGTGAGCCGCCGCCGC
>JAWOIO010000155.1:0-31138 GCA_046484625.1 Acidimicrobiia bacterium | reverse complement strand
GAGATGAAGGAGTACAGCGGGCAAGGTGTCGGAGGCGTCGTCGGCCTCCTCCTCTCGATCTTCTGTGGGATCGTCACGGTGTTCCTGATGCCGGCCGAGGTCGGGAACCTCTACGAACGCGAGGGGCGCGAGAAGCCGATCAGCGGGCTGACGGGGTTCTGGGTCCTCCTCCCGATCCTCGGGTCCTTCATCTGGCTCTGGAAGGTGCAGGGCCGCCTCAACGACTTCTGGGAGTCGAAGGGCGCCACCAGCTGAGTGCCCGATCCGACGTGCGTCCGAGGGGCGGCCGGGAGGCCGCCCCTCGTCGCGTCCGCGCGCGGCCTCAGAGCTCGGCGACCCACTCGTCGCTGAGGGCGCGGTAGGTGTACGCGAGTGTCACGGCGACGATCCCGTAGCTGAAGACCACCCCGACGAAGCAGAGCGCGAGGCCCGCGAGCAGCACCAGCCCGAGCAGCAGCACGAGTCCGAGGAGCTGCCAGCGGTGCCCACGGGTGAGGGCCGCCGACCGGAGGAGCGCATGGATCGCGCCGGTCCCCGGCTCGGCGATGACGACGTACCCGTAGAGCTGCAGCGACAGGACCACGACGACCGCGGCGATCGACCCGATCCCGAGTCCGACGCCGCCGGCCCCGACGGAGTCGAGCGCGAGCGTAGGGACGAGCACCGTGACCGCGACTGCGAGGCCGAAGAGCAGCGACGCGCGAAAGTAGGCACCGAAGTTGTCGGTCTCGAGGAGCATCCCGGGCTCGGGGCGCTCCCCGCGGCAGACCGCGAGCGACGCGCGCACCAGCCCCATGGCCAGCACGATCCCGACGACGAAGCTCAGGCTCTGGAGCGCGATCTGACTCCCGAGGCTGGCGTCGACGCTCCCGAGCTGGCCGAGGACGAGGTTCACCCCCACCACGACGAGCGTGATGAGCACCATCGGCCCCGCGTTGCGCCAGTACGCGGTCCAGCCGTAGGCGAGCGCGTCGGACACCCGGAACGATGCGCTGGGCGTCGGCCGCCCCCCGTCCGGCGGTAGCGGGGTCAGAGCGGCCGGCCGGATGCGTACTTGAACAGCTGCCAGGTCCACATCGTCGCGAGGACCGTCACGATCACCCAGACCGGGATCACGACCCGCCGCGTCCGCCACTGTGCGAACAGCAGGAGCGCGAGCGCAACGGCGAGGAACGAAGCCGGGTTCATGAGCAATGCATGGGCGAAGTCGCCGTTGACCAACGACGTGACGCCGCGGGTCATCCCGCACATCGGGCACGGGATCCCCGTGATGGTCCGCAGCGGACATGGCGGGACGAACTCGAAGGGGATCGACGGCCGGACGGCAGCGATCGCCACCATCGCGGCAGCGCCGATGCGGGCGCCCCGGAGGTCAACCGAGGTGGACCCACCCAGCTGTCGTGACACCGCGACGGGGATGGCCATCGCGCAGCAGCGTAGCGAGTGGTGCGGGGATGCCTAGAGCGTCCGGACGACCGCCGCGTCGCCCTGCCCTCCGCCGCCGCACAGCGCCGCCGCGCCCACGCCACCACCGCGACGCCGCAGCTCGTTGACGAGCGTCAGCACGACCCGTGCGCCCGACATGCCGACCGGGTGACCGAGGGCGATCGCGCCGCCGTTCACGTTGACGATCTCGTCGTCGACGCCGAGGTCGCGCATCGACGCGACACCGACCGCGGCGAACGCCTCGTTGATCTCCAGGAGATTGAGATCGGAGACCTTCGTGTCGATGGCCTCGAGGGCTCGCTTGATCGCTCGCGACGGCTGGTGCAGCAGTGACGGGTCGGGCCCCGCCACCATGCCGTAGCTGAGCAGCTCGGCGATGGGGGTGAGACCGAGCTCCTCGGCCTTGGCGCGGCTCGTCATCACGAGTGCCGCGGCGCCATCGGAGATCTGTGACGCGTTCCCGGCGGTGATCGTCCCTTCCTTGTGGAACGCCGGCCGGAGCTTCGCGAGGGACTCCATCGTGGTCTCCGGGCGAACCCCCTCGTCGGTGTCGACGAGGAGCGGGTCGCCCTTGCGCTGGGGGATCTCGACCGGCGCGATCTCTTCGGCGAGGCGCCCTTCCTTGATCGCGTTCGCGGCGCGCTCGTGACTCTTGGCGGCCAGCTCGTCCTGCGCCTCGCGCGCGATCTCGCGCTCGTTGGCGTAGCGCTGGGTGCCGGTACCCATGTGCTCCACGTCGAACGCGCACCAGAGGCCGTCGTGGATCATCGAGTCGGTGATCTCGGCGTGACCCATGCGGAGCCCGGCACGCGCGCCGGGGAGGACGTACGGCGCAGCAGTCATCGACTCCATGCCGCCGGCTACGACGACCTCGGCGTCACCGGACTGGATCATCTGGTCGGCGAGGTAGATCGCGTTGATCCCCGAGAGGCACACCTTGTTCAGTGTGACCGCGGGAACTGTCATCGGGATCCCGGCCTTCGCGGCTGCCTGGCGCGCGGTGATCTGGCCCTGACCTGCCTGCAGCACGTGTCCCATGATCACGTAGTCGACCTGCTCGGGACCCACGCCGCCGCGCTCCAGCGCGCCCTGGATCGCGACACCTCCGAGGTCCATCGCGCTGAGCGACGCGAACACCCCCGAGAGCTTTCCGATGGGCGTACGGGCCGACGAGACGATCACTGATCCGGACATGCGGTGCGCTCCCTCTTCGACGTTGCACCTCGTGGTGGATCGGATGGTAGCGAAGCCACGCGCCGAAGTCGCCAGCCAGGCGCGGTCGGGCACGCGGTCACGGCTGCCGGCCCGCTGTTCGGCTGACTCCCGGCTGCGAGGGCCGTCGCGCTCCCGCCTAACCTCGTGGCCCATGAGCACAGCGACGAATGGGACGCCCGAGAGCGGAACCATGGACGAGATCCGGTCGGCGATCCTGAGCGGCGCCTCGGGTGACGACCTCGCGGCGGTACCGCTCCCGGCCACGTTCCGAGGCGCACTCGTGCGCGCCGACGAGCAGGACATGTTCGAGGGTGTCGCGTCGGAGGACAAGGACCCACGGCAGTCGGTGCACGTCGACGACGTCGAGCTCCCCGAGCTCGCTCCCGACGAGGCGTACGTCGCGGTGATGGCGAGCTCGATCAACTTCAACACGGTTTGGAGCTCCATCTTCGAGCCGGTGTCGACCTTCGCCTTCCTGAAGCGTCTCGGCAAGGAGAGCGTCTGGGGGGCCCGCCACGACCAGCCCTTCCACGTGATGGGGAGTGACGCGGCAGGTGTCGTGCTCCGGGTCGGCTCAGCCGTGCGCAACTGGAAGGTCGGGGATGCGGTGACCGTGCACTGCAACTCGGTCGACGACCAGGACCCCACCGCGCACGACGACTCGATGATGGCGGTGAACCAGCGGATCTGGGGATACGAGACGAACTACGGCGGGCTCGCCGAGATCAGCCTTGTGAAGGCCAATCAGCTCATGCCGAAGCCCGCGCACCTCACGTGGGAGGAGGCCGCGGTCAACGCGCTCACGAACTCCACGAGCTACCGCATGCTCGTGAGCCCGAACGGCTCGCAGATGACCCAGGGCCAGACCGTCTTGATCTGGGGCGCGAGCGGGGGCATCGGCGCCTACGCGGTGCAGTACGTGCTCAACGGCGGGGGCACGCCGATCGGGGTCGTGTCGTCACCCGAGCGAGCCGCGCTGCTCCGCGAGATGGGCTGCGAGCACGTCATCGACCGGAAGGCCGAGGGATACCGCTTCTGGTCCGATGAGCACACCCAGGACCCGTCCGAGTGGCGTCGCCTCGGGAAGAAGATCCGCGAGCTCGTGGGACGGGACCCCGACATCGTCTTCGAGCATCCCGGGCGTCAGACGATGGGCGCGTCGGTCTTCGTCGCGAAGCGCGGCGGCATGATCATCACGTGCGCCGCGACGAGCGGGTTCATGATCGAGTACGACAACCGGTACCTCTGGATGAACCTGAAGACACTCAAGGGCTGTCACTTCGCCAACTACCGCGAGGCCTACGAGGCGAACCGGCTCATCTGCGAAGGGAAGGTCCACCCCACGTTGTCGCAGGTGTTCACCCTCGACGAGACGGCAGAGGCGGCCAACCAGGTCCACCACAACGTGCACGAGGGCAAGATCGGCATCCTCGCGCTCGCGCCCGAGGAAGGGCTCGGCGTGACCGATCCCGAGATGCGCGAGCGGCTCCTGCCGGAGATCACCCGGTTCCGCCGCCACGGAGGCTGACATGAGCACCCTCACGGAGATCGACCACGTCGCGATCGCGGTGCGCGACCTCGAGGCTGCGATCGCCTACTACCGCGACACGTTCGGATGCGACGTCGAGCACCGCGAGCGGGTCGAGTCCGACGGCGTCGAGGAGGCACTGCTCAAGGTGGCCGACTCCTACGTGCAGCTGATCACCCCGGTTCGAGACGACTCGCCCGTCGCGAAGTACCTCGAGAAGAAGGGTGAGGGCATCCACCACGTCGGGTACCGCGTCGACGACTGCGCGGCGGCGCTCGCGCAGGTGCAGGCCCAGGGTCACCGGGTGATCGACGAGGTCCCGCGCCCTGGGAGCCGGGGCACCACGGTGGCCTTCGTGCATCCCAAGGAGGCCTTCGGGACCCTCATCGAGCTCGTCGAGGAGTGACGGGCCCCCCTCAGACTTGACAGCGACACACTCAAGGTTTCTCATATCCCGAGGAATAGGTCAGGCCCGGAGAGCGTTCTCCGGCCTCAGAGGAACGGGAGCAGGCGCTCCCCCTGACCCAGTGGAGGTACCGAGATGCTGTTGCGACACGACCCCTTCCGCGACATGGACCGCTTCACCGAGCAGCTGTTCTCCCAGCAGGGCCGCAAGGCCTGGATGCCGATGGACGCGGTCCGCAAGGCCGACGGCGTCGAGCTGCGCTTCGACCTGCCCGGCGTGGCCCCCGACTCGATCGACCTCAGCGTGGAGCGCAACGTGCTCACCGTGAGGGCCGAGCGGACCTGGTTCCTCGGCGAGGGCGAGGAGTCGCTGGCCAAGGAGCGGGCGCACGGCGCGTTCGTCCGTCAGGTGTTCCTCGGCGAGGCGCTCGACGTCGACGCGCTCGACGCCCGCTACGACCACGGCGTCCTCACCGTCGTCATCCCGACGGCCGAGCAGGCCAAGCCCCGCAAGGTCGAGATCAAGATCGGCGAGCCCGAGGCCCTGGAGGTCGGTGGCGCCGCCTGACCGACATCTGCACGACGGTCGAATCCCGACCCCGTTCCCGCGGCGCCCGTCGTGGGGGCGGGGTCGGTGTGCGTCCGGGTCGGCGCGACCGGACAGGCAACGGAGGGCGACCACTACGCTCGGGCGCCATGGCGGTCGAGCAGTCCCCGGTGGATGAGCAGGACGTCGGTGAGCCCGAGCTCCAGGCCCAGGCCGAGGCCGAGGCGCTCCACGGCGACGACGGCGCCGGCACCCCGGTCGCGCCCGTTCCGCACCCGATCGAGGAGCGTCTCGAGCAGCTCGCCGAGCTCCGGGAGCAGGCGCTGCACGCCGGCAGCGACGCGGCGGTCGCCCGTCAGCACGAACGCGGGAAGCTCACGGCACGAGAGCGCCTCGAGCGTTTGCTCGACCCCGGGTCGTTCGTCGAGCTCGACATGCTCGCCCGGCATCGGGCGCACGGCTTCGGGATCGAGAACTCGCGACCGTTGACCGACGGCGTGGTCACCGGCTGGGGCATGGTCGGCGGCCGCAAGGTGTTCGTGTTCTCCCAGGACTTCACGGTCTTCGGCGGTGCCCTCGGCGAGGTGTTCGCCGAGAAGATCCACAAGGTCATGGACCTCGCTGAGTCGGTCGGCGCACCGATGATCGGTATCAACGACGGCGCCGGCGCCCGAATCCAGGAGGGCGTGGTCAGCCTCGACGCCTACGGCGGGATCTTCCATCGCAACGTGAAGGCGTCCGGGGTGATCCCGCAGATCAGCGTGGTCATGGGACCGTGTGCCGGTGGCGCCGTCTACTCCCCGGCCATGACCGACTTCGTGTTCATGGTCAAGGGCACATCGCACATGTTCATCACCGGCCCCGACGTCGTGAAGACGGTCACCGGCGAGGACGTCACCCAGGAGGAGCTCGGCGGCGCGATGACGCATGCGTCCAAGTCGGGGGTCGCCGGGTTCGTCGCCGACGACGAGGATTCCTGCATCGAGTCGGTCCGATACCTGCTGTCGTTCCTCCCGCAGAACAACCTCGAGGACCCGCCGTACTTCGATCCTGAGGACGACCCCGAGCGTCGCTGCGACGACATCGTCGCGCTCATCCCTGACGCGCCGAACAAGCCCTACGACATCAAGGCCGTCATCCACCAGGTGGTGGACGACGGTGACTTCTTCGAGGTGCACCAGTTCTGGGCGATGAACATCGTCTGCGGGTTCGCCCGACTCGGCGGCCATGTCGTCGGGATCGTCGGCAACCAGCCCGCGAACCTGGCCGGGACGCTCGACATCGACGCGTCCGAGAAGGCCGCCCGATTCGTTCGGACCTGCGACGCGTTCAACGTCCCGCTCGTCACCTTCGTCGACGTGCCCGGGTTCCTCCCCGGCACCGACCAGGAGTACGGCGGCATCATCCGCCACGGCGCCAAGCTCCTGTACGCGTACTGCGAGGCGACCGTTCCGCGGATCCAGATCATCACCAGAAAGGCCTACGGCGGGGCGTACGTCGTGATGAACTCCAAGTCGATCGGCGCCGATCTCGCGTTCGCGTGGCCCTCCGCCGAGGTCGCGGTGATGGGTCCTCAGGGTGCGGTGAACATCATCTTCCGCAAGGAGCTCGACGCGGCCCCCGATGCCGAGGTGAAGCGCTCGGAGCTCATCGAGGAGTACACCGAACGGTTCGCGAACCCGTACATCGCCGCCGAGCGGGGCTACGTCGACGACGTCATCGATCCACGCGACACCCGTCGGGTGTTGATCCGCTCGCTCGAGATGCTGCGCACCAAGCGTGAGCAGACGCCGTCACGCAAGCACGGCAACGTCCCACTGTGAGCGGCGACGGACGCGCGCGCGTCGGGGCCATCACGCCTCCCGCGCCGCCCGAGGTGGTCGCGGCGATCATCGCGGCGATCAGCGAGCTCACCCGAGCGTCCGCGATCGCGACCGATGCCCCTGCGGCACCAGTGTCGGAGTGGGTGCGCGCGTCCCGGCTGGCCGCCCGCCGGGCCGGGCTCCAGCGGGGCCCGTGGCGACTCGCGCCGCGCGTGGGACCCCGGATCGGGCCGTAGGCCGCCGCCCGATGGCTGTCCCCCGCCACGCCGAGCTGACGAGCGTCGGTCCCCACGAGATCGTCGTCACGTTCTCGACCGATGCCGACGAGCCCGTCGTGACCCGGATCGGCGACGCGGAGCACACGACCTGCGGGCCGGTCCACGTCGTGCGCGCGACCGGTCTCGAGCCGGCAACCGAGTACGGCATCGCGGTGGAGGGCGCCGAGCCGGGGACCTGGCTCCCGCCGTCGACGCGGACGCTCGAGCTCCCGCCGGGACGCCACGTCGCAACGGTCGCCACGGCGAACGACGTCCACTTCGGCGAGACCCGTTGCGGGATCACCGGGTTCGCCGAGGTCGACGCGGCCGGACCGATCCTGATGGCCGAGCCGGGTGACGACCCGTACCCCGAGGTCATGAACCGGGCCGTCGTGGCCGAGATCGACGCGCTCGCCCCCGACGCCGTGGTCGTGAAGGGCGATCTCACCGATCGCGGGTCCGAGGAGGAGTACGCCGCGTTCCTTGCTGCGTACGGGGTGCTCGGCGACCGTATGTCCCATGTCCGGGGGAACCATGACGCGATGATCGACCCGACGATGGCGATCGAGGACGCGCCGTACACGGTCGACCTCGAAGGCGTGACGCTCGCGGTGCTCGACACGGTGAACCCCGGCACGGACGCCGGTCGTCTGGACGCGGAGCAGGTTCGGTGGCTCGACGACCTCGCGGCCGAGCGCGCGGGGCCGGTCCTGGTGTTCGGCCACCACCACTGCTGGAACGTCGACGGTGGCTCACGGGACGGGGTCTACTTCGGGATCCAGCCCGACGACAGTGACGCGCTCGTCGCGACGTTCGCGCGCCACGAGAACCTCGTCGGCTACTGGGCGGGCCACACGCACTCGACCCGGGTGCGTCGCTTCGCGGCGACCGGCGTCCGTCCGTTCGCGGAGATCTCGAGCACCAAGGAGTTCCCGGGATCCTGGGCCGAGTACGTCGTCTACGAGGGTGGCTTCACCCAGGTCGTGCGCCGCGTCACCGAGCCTCACGCGTTCGCGTGGGCGCAGAAGACCCGGGCGCTGATCCAGGGTGTGTACACGGAGCTGGTGCTCGGCGGGCTCGAGCACCGCTGCTTCACGCAGGTCTTCTGAGGCGTGGCCCAGGCACTCTCCGGGCTCCGGGTCGTCGACATGGCGTTGGTGATCGCCGGTCCCGGCGCTGCGAAGTACCTGGCCGACTTCGGGGCCGACGTCATCAAGGTCGAGCCACCCGACGGCGACGGCACCCGCAACCTCGGGTGGAGGGACCCGCGCGACGGCGAGACCTTGATGTGGAAGGTGCTCTCGCGCGGCAAGCGAGCCATCGTGCTCGACCTCAAGTCCGACGACGGACTCGCCGCGATCCGACGGCTCGCGGCCGGCGCCGATGTGCTGATCGAGAACCTCCGCCCGGGAGGGCTGGAGCGCCTCGGCCTCGCTCCCGCCGACCTCCTCGAGGCGAACCCCCGGCTGGTCATCCTCCGGGTCACGGGCTTCGGACAGACGGGCCCGTACGCGAGGCGCCCCGGGTTCGCCACGCTCGCCGAGGCGATGGGCGGGTTCGCGGCGATCAACGGGGAGCCCGACGGCGCACCCTTGCTCCCGCCGATCGCGCTCACCGATGAGCTGGCAGCCATCGTCGGCGCGTTCGCCGTCCTCGCTGCGATCCGCCACCGCGACCGGACCGGGGAGGGCCAGGTCGTCGACGTGAACTTGCTCGAGTCGATGCTTCAGATCATGGGCCCGTTGCCGAGCGTCGCCGCCGAGCTCGGCGAGCTCCAGCCCCGCCTCGGCTCGGGCATCCCGTACACGGTCCCGCGCGGGACGTACCGGTGCGCCGACGGCGTGTGGGTCGCGGTGTCGACGTCGACCGAGTCGGTCGCCCGCCGGGTGCTCGAGCTCCTCGGGATCGGTGCCGACGAGCGGTTCGCGTCGTTCGAGGGGCGCGTCGCACATCGCGCCGAGCTGGACCGAGCCTGCTCCGAATGGATCGGTGCCCGGCCCTCGGCGCAGGTGCTGGCCGAGTTCGAGTCCGCCCAAGCTGCGATCGCGCCCGTGTACACCATGGCCGACGTGCTCGCCGACCCCCACGTGCGCGAGCGCGGGGCGTTGGTCGAGGTCGACGGCGTCACGATGCCGGGACCGGTCGCCCGGCTGGAGGGGACCCCCGGACGGATCCGCCACGCCGGCCGTCCGCTGGGTGCCGACACCGAGGCCGTGCTGGGGGGCCTGGACGACCCGGAGGGACCGTGGCTCCCGGACCCGGCACCAGACGTCGCGTCCCGAGGAGGAACGGCGTAGAGAAGAACCGGCGCCCCGCGCCGGCCGCGCGTTCGTGGGCGATCCGGTGCCCCAACGTCCTCCTCAGGACGCGACGGTGCCATTGTCCCCCATCATCCCCAGGTTTTCCACCCCGTTCTCCACCGCAGTCCGGCGGTTCTCCACCGGGATGCGGAGGTTCTCCACAGGGGCCGGTGGACAGGCCCGGTTCCGGGCTCGCCGCCCGAGCGGGCATGGAGCGGGGCCGGGCCGCGCGCGAGACTGCCCGACACGAGGACGCGGACCGACGGCCACCCCGCGGGTGCTCCGGCGAAGGGGACAGTGATGGTCACGAGCGACGAGGTTGCTGCCAAGGTGGCGGGTCAGACGGTGGCGACACGGTTCCGGGAGACCGTGCGCAGCCACCCCGACCGCGTCGCGCTGCGGTGGAAGGACGGCGACGCGTGGAAGGAGCTGACCTGGGCCGAGTATGCCGAGCGCTCCTGTCGACTCGCGGCGGCGCTCACGGCGGCCGGGGTCGTGCACGGCGAGCGCGTGGTGCTGATGATGCGCAACCGACCCGAGTTCCACATCGCCGACACCGCGGCGGTGCTCGTGGGTGCGACGCCGGTCTCGATCTACAACTCGTCGGCACCGGAGCAGGTGCAGTACCTCGCGTCGCACTGCGGTGCGGTCGCCGCGATCGTCGAGGACATCGACTACCTCGAGCGCCTGCTCAAGGTGCGTGACGAGATCCCCACCCTCTCGACCGTCGTGGTCATCGACGATCCCGACGGGCGCGCACCCGACGACATCGAGCATTGGGACGGGCTCCTCGAGCACGACCCGGTCGACCTCGACGCCGCGTCCACCGTCGCCCAGCCCGCCGACCTGGCCACGATCATCTACACGTCGGGGACGACGGGCCCGCCCAAGGGTGTGATGCTCGACCACGACAACGTCGTGTGGACGGTCGAGAGCCTGCTCGCGTGCTGGGACGAGTACGACCCGTTCTTCAGTCGCATCGTCTCGTACCTTCCGATGGCCCACATCGCAGAGCGGATGGTGTCGCACTACCAGGGGATCGTCGCGGCCCTCGAGGTCACCTCGTGTCCCGAGCCGTCGCAGATCGGCGGGTACTTCGCCGAGGTGCGGCCCGAGATCGTCTTCGGGGTCCCGAGGGTCTGGGAGAAGCTCCACGCCGGGGTGTTGGCGGTGGCCCGGGCGAACCCCGAGCAGCAGGCCGCACTCGAGGCCGGCATCGAGGTCGGGAACCGGGCGGCCGACGTGCGAGCGACGCGCCAGCCGCTCCCGGCCGACCTCGCAGCCGAGCTCGAGGCCGTGCAGCCCGTCCTCGACTTCGTCACCGGCCTGCTCGGTCTCGACCAGGTGAAGTCGGCGATCAGCGGCGCCGCGCCCATCCCCCAGGACGTGCACCGGTTCTTCCGCGCGCTCGGGCTGGAGATGTCGGAGATCTACGGCCTCTCGGAGACCTCGGGGCCGATGACGTGGACCCCGTTCCGGGTGCGCGTCGGAACCGTCGGGCAGGCGATCCCCGGCTGCGAGGTGCGGCTCGCCGACGACGGCGAGGTGCTCGCGAGGGGCGGCAACATCTTCCGTGGCTACCTCAACGACCCGGGGCGCACGAGCGAGGCGCTCGACGACGACGGCTGGCTGCACACCGGCGACATCGGCGAGATCGACGCCGACGGCTACCTCAAGATCGTCGACCGCAAGAAGGAGCTCATCATCACCGCCGGGGGCAAGAACATCTCGCCGGCGAACCTGGAGGCGGCGCTGAAGTCCTCCCCGCTCATCGGGCAGGTATGCGTGATCGGCGATCAGCGACCCTTCATCTCGGCGTTGCTCGTCCTCGACCCCGAGGTGGCACCGGCGTGGGCGGCCAACCACGGCATCACCGACACGGCACTCCCGGCGCTCACCGAGCACCCCGAGGTGCTGGCCGAGCTCCAACGCAACGTCGATGCTGCCAACGCAAAGTTCGCCCGCGTCGAGCAGGTCAAGCGGTTCGTGGTGCTCGGGGAGGAGTGGATGCCCGACTCCGACGAGCTGACCCCCACGTCGAAGCTCAAGCGTCGAGGGGTCCACGCCAAGTACGCCGACCAGATCGAGTCGATGTACACCTGACCACCCGGCGTTCTTGCGTCAGAAACTGCTGCAATGCAGCAGTTTCTGACGCCGAAACAGAGGGTGGGGGAAGGATCAGGCGCGCACCTGCTCGCGGTGCTCGATCGCGAGGGTGACGATGTCGTCGACGATGCCGGCGATCTTGTAGTCCTTCGGGGTGTACACCCGGGCGACGCCGGCCGCGACGAGCGCCGGCTGGTCGGCCTCGGGGATGATCCCTCCCACGACGACCGGCGCATCCACGCCCGCATCGCGGATCAGACGCACGGTCTCGGGTACCAGCTCGCGGTGGGAGCCGGAGAGCACTGACAGCCCCACGACGTCGACGTCCTCGTCGCGCGCGGCCGCAGCGATCTGCTCGGGCGTGAGTCGGATCCCCTGGTAGACCACCTCGAACCCGGCGTCTCGGGCGGCCACCGCGATCTGCTCGGCACCATTGGAGTGCCCGTCGAGCCCGGGCTTGCCCACGAGCAGCCGCAGCTGGCCGCCGAGCGAGGCGGTCGCGGCCTGCACCCGCTTGCGCACCTCGGCGAGCCCGCCGACCGGCGCGGCAACCCCACCGACGCCGGTTGGTCCGCGGTACTCACCGAACACTTCCCGCAACGCTTGGGCCCACTCGCCGACGGTTCCGCCGGCCCGGGCAAGCGCAACGGTCGCGGGGACGAGGTTCTCTTCGGTGGCCGCGACCGCGCGTAGCGCTTCGATCGCGGCGGCGACCGCGTCCGCGTCCCGCTCGTCGCGCCACCGGGCGAGATGCTCCACCTGCTCGCGTTCGGCGGCCGGGTCGACGGTCACGATCGAGCGCTCGGTGTCGAGGTCGGCGAGGGGCGACGGCTCGGACTCGGTGAAGCAGTTCACGCCGACGACCTCGAGGTTGCCCGACTCGATCCTGCGGACTCGCTCCGCGTTGCTCTGGACGAGCCGGCCCTTCATCTCGTCGATCATCTCGAACGCGCCGCCGCCGTCGAGCACCCAGTCGAGCTCGGTCCGCGCCGCGTCGACGAGCTCGGCGGTCTTCGCCTCGACCACGACCGAGCCCTCGAACAGGTCGTCGTACTCCAGGAGGTCGGTCTCGTACGCGAGCACCTGCTGCATCCGCAACGACCACTGCTGGTCCCACGGGGTGGGGAGCCCGATGGCCTCGTTCCAGCACGGCAGCTGGATGGCGCGTGCCCGCGCGTCCTTCGAGAGCGTCACTCCCAGCATCTCGAGCACGACGCGCTGCACGTTGTTCTCGGGCTGGGCCTCGGTGAGCCCGAGCGAGTTCACCTGCATCCCGTAGCGGAAGCGCCGCAGCTTCGGATCGGTCACGCCGTAGCGATCCCGGCAGATCTCGTCCCAGAGGCGGGTGAACGCCCGCATCTTGCACATCTCCTCGACGAACCGAGTCCCGGCGTCGACGAAGTAGGAGATCCGGCCGACCACCTCGGGGAACCGCGCGGCCTCGATCTGACCCGAGTCACGGATCGCGTCGAGGATGCTGCACGCCGTCGCGAGCCCGTAGGCGATCTCCTGCACCGGCGTCGCGCCAGCCTCCTGGTAGTGGTACGGGCAGACGTTGATCGGGTTCCAGCTCGGGACGTGCAGCACCGTGTGGCAGATCAGGTCGACGGTCAGCCGCCGCGACGCGTCGGGCGGGAAGATGTATGTGCCGCGGCTGAGGAACTCTTTGACGATGTCGTTCTGTGTCGTCCCGCTCAGCTTTCCGGGGTCGACGCCCTGCTCCTCGGCGAGCGCGGCGTACATCCCGAACAGCCACATCGCCGTCGCGTTGATCGTCATCGACGTGTTCATCTCGTCGAGGGGGATCCCGTCGAAGAGGATCCGCATCTCACCGAGGTGGGGTACCGGGACGCCGACTTTGCCCACCTCGCCGCGTGCGAGCGGGTGGTCGGGGTCGTACCCGGTCTGCGTCGGTAGGTCGAACGCGACCGACAGGCCGGTCTGGCCCTTCGCGAGGTTGGTGCGGTACAGCGCGTTCGACGCCCGGGCCGAGGAGTGGCCCGAGTAGGTGCGCATCAGCCAGGGGCGGTCCCGCTCGGCCATGGCTGCTCCTCGGGTCCCGCTACTTCTTCGTGTAGTCGTAGAAGCCGTGACCGGACTTGCGGCCATAGCGCTCGGCGCTCACCATCCGCTTGAGCAGCGGTGCCGGCGCGTAGTTCGGGTCCTTGAACTCCTCGTACAGGGCGTCGAGGATCGCGAGGCTGGTGTCGAGGCCCACGAGGTCGAGGAGCTCGAGCGGCCCCATCGGGAAGTTGCAGCCGCCCTTCATCGCTGCGTCGATGTCGTTGCGCGAGGCGACCCCGGCGTCGAGGAGCGCGACGGCGTTGTTGAGGTAGGGGAACAACAGGGCGTTGACGATGAACCCGGCCTGGTCGCGGACGTCGACGACGGTCTTCCCGCACGTCTCCGCGAACGACCGGGCCGCCGCCGCGGTCTCGTCGGAGGTGGTGATCGCACGCACGATCTCGACGAGCGCCATCATCGGCGCCGGGTTGAAGAAATGGACGCCGCACACCCGGTCCGGGCGCCCGGTCTCCATGGCCATCTCCACGACCGGCAGCGTCGACGTGTTGGTGGCGAGGATCGCCGCGTCGCCACAGATCCGGTCGAGCTCGTTGAAGAGATGCTTCTTGGCGGCGAGGTCCTCGACGATCGACTCGAGGACGAGATCGCACTCGGCCAGCTCGCCGAGGTCGCTGACGGCCTGCACCCGTCCGAGGACCGCGGTCCGTTCGGTGTCCTCGAGCTTGCCGCGGTCGACCTGCTTGGCGAGGGACTTCTCGAGCCCCGCGACCATGGCGTCGGCGGTGGCCTGGGCGCGGCTGCGCAGCACCACCTCGAAGCCCGCCTTTGCCGCAACCTCGGCGACCCCGGACCCCATGATCCCGGATCCGACCACCCCTACCCGCTTGATCGCGCTCGTCATGGTCTCGCGTGCTCCTCGTGTGCGGACGCGTCCTGCGCCGAGGTTACCGCCGGGTAGCCCGGGAGCCCCGGGTCGGCGCGTCGGGAGCCCGGGGATCCACGATCCAGCGGAATCCCGGCCCATGCCGATCGGTAGGCTCGCCGGATGGTGGGAGCTTCCTCGTGAGCGCAGGACGCGGGTCGGGGATCCTCGCGCTGATCGGCGGCGGGGCGTGGCAGGACGTGTTCCGCGACCTCGACGCCGAGATGCTCGCGGCCGTCGGCGCCAAGGAGGTCCTGGTCCTTCCGTCGGCCGCGGCGTTCGAGCACCCCGAGCGCGTCGCGACCCGCGCCCAGGAGTACTTCGACACCCTCGACGTGAAGACGAAGTGTCCGATGGTCCTTCGGCGGGCCGACGCCGACGACCCGAAGCTGGTCGAGAGGGTTCGCAAGGCCCGCGCGGTGTACCTCGCCGACGGATCGCCGCTCCACCTCCGGTCGGTGCTGAAGGGTTCGGACCTCTGGGAGGCGATCCTCTCGGTGTTCCACGGCGGTGGGCTGCTCGTCGCGGCGGGAGCGGTCGCGACCCTCGTGTGCGACCCGATGGTCGATCCGAGGGGCGGTGCGTTCACCGTCGGGTTGGGTGTCGTCGAGGGGCTGGCGGTGTTCCCGTACCACGGCACGGCCGCTGCCCATCTCCGCGAGCGGTCGATCGACCTGCTCCCCTCCAGCGCGAAGCTCGTCGGGATCGACGACGAGACGGCACTCATCCGCTCGCCGGACGGGACGTGGCGGGTGGCGGGGTCGGGTTCGGTGTCCGTGTACGACGGGCGCACCTCGACCGAGCACCGCGCGCCGTCGACCATCGACGGCCTCCCGTAGCGTTCCCGGGGTCAGGGTGTGGCGGGGGCGCTCTCGACGATCGTGATGCTCGTGATCACGATCGGTCGCTTCGGGGACTGATCCTGACCGTCGGCCTGCGTGCTCGCGAGCTGGTTCATCGCATCGATCGTCCGGATGCCGCTCGTGACCTCACCGAGGATCGAGTACAGGTAGGGAGGCCCGCCCAGGGTGTCCGCGCCGTCGGCGCTGCTCACGACGAAGAACTGCGATCCGCTGGTCCCGGGGCCCGAGTTGGCCATCGCCACCGACCCCTTCTCGTACCCGTTGGCCGGCGGTTCGTCCGGGAGTGTGTAGCCGGGCCCGCCCGTGCCGTCGCCCTTGGGGTCGCCGCCCTGCACGACGAAGTCCTCGACGACACGGTGGAAGGGGAGCCCGTCGTAGAAGCCCGCGCGGGCCAGGGTCACGAAGCTGTTGACGGTCTGCGGCGCCTGCGCGGCGTCGAGCGTGATGGTGAACGCCCCGCAGCTGGTCTCGACGTCGGCGACGTACGTGAGCGCGGGGTCGATCGTGAGTGGCGGTGCCTCGAGGGTCCCGTCCTCCCCGGGCGCCGGGAGGTCGACCTTCGTGCATGCCGACCCGTTCCCGGACGCAACGTCGGTGCTGTCGTCGCCCCCGGTGAGGTTCAGCACGACGCCGATCGCGATCACGGGTAGCGCGATGAGCGCGAAGGTGCGGGCCGTCTTCCAGGCCTTGCGCCGCTTGGCGAGCTGCGCCTCGTACTCGCGGCGTTGCTCGCGGTTCTGGCGCTGGCGTTCACGCTTGTTGGCCTTGGACACGGCTCGGGAGTCTATGGCCTCGGCCGTTTGCCGGTCCCGAACCGGGGTCGCGAGTCCCGCTCGAGGAAGGGGGAATCGATCGCCGGATCGCGCGTGGGCACCGGTACGCTCGAGATCGTGAGCCTCGTCGTGCAGAAGTACGGCGGCACGTCCGTGGCCGATCCCGACCGCGTCAAGGCCGTGGCCGACCACATCGTCGCGACCCGCCGGGCAGGCCACGACGTCGTCGTCGTGGTCTCGGCCATGGGCAAGACGACGGATGACCTCGAGCGTCTGGCCCACGAGGTCGCCGCGACGCCGTCCGCTCGTGAGATGGACATGCTGCTCACCGCGGGTGAGCGGGTCTCGATCGCCCTGCTCTGCATGGCGATCATCGACCGCGGCGAGCAGGCGCTCAGCTTCACCGGCTCCCAGGCGGGGATCCTCACCGACACCGCGCACCGGAAGGCGAAGATCCTCGAGGTGAAAGCAGACCGGATCCGGCTCGCGGTCGGCGAGGGCTCGATCGCGGTCGTCGCCGGCTTCCAGGGCGTCTCGACCGAGTCCGCGATCACGACCCTCGGGCGAGGGGGCTCCGACACGACGGCGGTCGCGCTCGCGGCCGCCCTCGATGCCGAGGTGTGCGAGATCTACACGGACGTCGCCGGCGTGTTCACTGCGGACCCGCGCATCGTTCCCGACGCCCGCAAGCTCGAGCGCATCTCGTACGAGGAGATGCTCGACATGGCCGCGACCGGAGGCCGCGTGCTCGCGCTCCGTTCGGTCGAGTTCGCGCGCAACTACGGAGTACCGATCCACGTCCGTTCGAGCTTCACGCTCGAACCGGGCACGTGGGTCGTCGAGGAGGGAGACCCGATGGAGCAGGCGATCATCTCCGGTGTCACGCACGACACCTCCGAGGCGAAGATCACGATCGCGCACGTCCCTGACCGTCCCGGCGTCGCCGCGCAGCTGTTCCGCTCGCTCGCCGACGAGGCCGTCAACGTCGACATGATCGTGCAGAACGTCTCGACGGCCGGGTTCACGGACATCTCGTTCACCGTCCCCAAGGACGAGGTGCCCCGCACCCAGAAGGTCGTGGGCGGCGTGGTGGAGGAGGTCGAGGCCGACGGCTACAGCACCGACGAGAACATCGGTCGGGTCTCCGTGGTCGGCGCGGGGATGAAGACCCACCCCGGCGTCGCGGCCACGATGTTCGAGTCCTTGGCAGGAGAAGGAGTCAACATCGAGATGATCTCCACATCGTCCATCCGCATCTCGTGCGTGGTCGCGCAGACCGACGTCGAGCGCGCGGTCCGGGTGCTCCACGAGGCGTTCGACCTCGGGAGCCCGTGATGGGTCAGCGCGTCGGGCTCATGGGTGCCACCGGACTCGTCGGGACGGAGATGCTCCGCGTCCTCGAGGAGCGAGCGTTCCCGGTCGATGAGCTCCGACCGTTCGCGTCGCAGCGATCGAAGGGCCGACTCCTCCCGTTCAACGGCAGCGAGGTGGAGTGCCGGGTGCTCGAGGACGGGTGCTTCGATGGTCTCGACCTCGTCGTCGTCGACGTCGAGGACGACCTCGCGACCGAGTGGGCGCCCAAGGCTGTTGCTGCGGGGGCCCGGGTCGTCGACAACTCGGCTGCGTTCCGCATGGAGCCCGACGTCCCACTCGTGGTCGCCGAGATCAACCCCGGCGACGTCCACGAGATGGGCCGAGGAATCGTCTCGTGCCCCAACTGCACGACGATGGTGCTGGTCACCGCGCTCGCGCCGCTCCATCGGGCGGCGGGCATCGAGCGGATGGTGATCTCCACGTACCAGTCGGTCTCGGGTGCCGGCCAGGCCGGCCTCAACGAGCTCGCCGAGCAGTGGACGAAAGGCGCCGGCCGCGAGGACGTCCTGCGCCGCGCCGGGGCGACGCCGGGCGCGATCGAACCGGGGGAGTGCTGGGACCGGCCGATCGCCGGCAACGTGATCCCGCTCGCCGGCTCGCGCCGTGAGGCGGGGTACACGTCGGAGGAGTGGAAGCTCACCCACGAGAGCCGCAAGATCCTCCACGCGCCGGAGCTGCGCGTGAGCGCCACCTGCGTTCGCGTGCCGGTCTACGTCGGACACGCGATGAGCGCCAACGTGCAGTTCCGACGCCGGCTGAGCCGCAACGACGCCGCCGAGCTGCTCACCGCGGCGCCCGGCGTGCGCCTCGTCGACGACGGCGACGGAGCGCCGACGCCGCTCGAGGCCGCCGGGGTGGACCCGGTGCTCGTCGGTCGTCTGCGCGAGGACCCGTCCCAGGCGCAGACGCTGGACCTGTTCGTGACCGGCGACAACCTGCGCAAGGGCGCGGCGCTCAACGCTGTCCAGCTCGCCGAGCTGCTCATCGCCTGAGCCGCCGGTGTGGCGGACGATGCCGCGCGGGCGGTGCAGGAGTGTGGTCGGGCTGCGGGGACTTGAACCCCGGACCTCTTCGTCCCGAACGAAGCGCGCTACCAAACTGCGCCACAGCCCGCTGGGGAACCGCGAGTGTACTCGGGACGTGTTCTAGGGCCCCGAGCGTGCGGGGACCGTGCTCGGTGTGCCGAGCAGTGCCTTGACGGTCCGCCGCAGCGTGCCGGGGTCGAACGGCTTGACGAGCACGGCGTCGGCGTCGGCCCGCTTGGCGAGGAAGCGGTCGTGCTCGCGATCGAGCAGGAGGAGGATCTTCGTGTCCGGCAGGCGCGCGGCCGAGGCTTCGAGGCGGAGGTCGATCGCCGTCGCGATGCCTCCCATGTTCGCGATCTGCAGATCGAGGATCACGAGGTCGGGCGCGTGGTCGAGCACCGCGGCGCGGACATCCTGACCGCGTGTCGCCTCGACGACCTGCTGGCCGGGGCTCACGAGCGCGGCCCGCACCTGATCGCGGATCCAGACACCGTCGGCTGCGACGAGGATGGTCACGGCCCGGCAGGCTAGCCGGTGCTCCCTCGCGCCCCGACACCGGACGCGCCGTCGTCCCCGGCCACATCGTCGCCGAGCAGGTGGTCGGCAACGCGCGCGAGCGCCGCGAAGTCCACGACGTCGTGCGTCAGCGCGGGCACATAGGCGACCCCGTGGGCGCCGATGCGCAGCGCCAGGTGGGCCAAGTGGGTGCGCTCCCGCTCACCGAGGTCCACGTCATCGGCGAGATCCCGGTACCGCGCGGCGAGCCGTCGTGCCGCGGCTGCAACCTCGTGCTCGGCACCCGGCGCGAGCGCCGCGAGGTCCGATGCTCGGGTCCGCAGGCTCGAAGCTGGGGTGGGCGCGCCGGTGGTGTCGAACGTCGGGTGCACGCGGTTCACGACGAGCGCGGCGATCGTGTACTCGGAGTCTCGGAGGCGCTCGGCGAAGTACTCGGCCTCCTGGACCGCGTCGCGACGGGGGGAGGTGACGAGCACGAATGCCGTGCTGGGATCCCCGAGCAATGTGGTGACCTCGGCGGCCCGACTCCGGAAGCCGGCTTCCATCCCTTCGAAGGCCCGGAAGAACGCCACGATGTCGTTGATCGGCTCCGTCCCGAGCACCTTCCCGACGCTTCGGAGGAAGCCCTGGACCGCGACGCCGGCGACCCGGAGCGAGGTGCGCGTCGGGAGCATCAGGAACCGGAAGATGCGGTTGTCGAGCAGTCGCAGCAGACGAGCCGGTGCATCGAGGAAGTCGAGTGCATGGCGCGTCGGTGGTGTGTCGACGACGATGAGGTCGTACCCACCCTCGGAGTGCACCTCGTGCAGCTTCTCCATCGCCATGTACTCCTGCGTGCCCGAGAGGGCGCCGGCGATGTTGCGGTAGAAGCGGTTCTCGAGGATCTGCTGCGCCTGGTCCTCGCCGGCGCCGTGCTTGGCGACGAGCGCATCGAACGTCGAGCGCGTGTCGAGCATCAGGGCCGAGAGCCGGCCGCCCGCGGGGCAGCGCGACTCGGGGTCCCAACGCGCGCTCGGGACCTCGTGCGCGACGTTGCCGATGCCGCGGAGCCCCAACGTGTCGGCGAGTCGCTTGGCCGGGTCGATCGTCACCACGAGCGCGTCCCGGCCCGAGCGCGCGGCCGCGAGCGCGAGCGCCGCGGACACGGTGGTCTTCCCCACCCCTCCGGTCCCGCAGCAGACCACGACGTGGCGTTCCGTCACGATGCGCCGCAGATCCTCGGTCATGTCCGGGGCTCGGCAAGCTGTGCGACGCCGTCGGTCAACGCGTCCGCGAGCAGGTCCACCTCGGTCGGCCCGATCTCGGGGTAGACGAAGGGCAGCCGGATCTGGGGGAGCGGGAGCGAGCGAGCGAGCCGATCCGCGTGGCCGCGCGCGAGCTCGTGGCGCTCCCGACGGAACGCGACCGCGGCTTCGAGTGCAACCACATCCGTCCCGGGGATGTCGATCCCGAGCAGCTCCGCGTCGGCAGCGATCGGCGCCACCGGACCGGGGTCGGTAGGGAACGCGTTCACGACGACCGGTCCGAGATGGATCCCGACTCGTTCCTCCAACGCGAACGCCGTGTCGACCAGCTCGTTGACCGGGGTCTCCTCGGCATGGGTGACGAGCACCACGCGGCACCGGCTCGGGTCCGCGAGCATCGCGGTCACATCGCTCGCTTGTGCGTGCACGGGACCGACACGGACGGCGTCGAGCAGTCCCTGCGGCGACGTGAGGAACGACACCGCATGCCCGGCGGCCGGCGCGTCGATGAGGATCAGGTCGGCAGCCGGGCCTTGTTCGAGCTGCTTCACCTTGCCGAGAACCAGGATGTCCTTCATCCCGGGGACGGCGGTCGCGACCACGTCGAGCGCGCCCGACCGCACGAGGCGCTTCGAGACCCGACGCAGCCCCCGGTCCTCCAGGTACTCGAGCAGCGCCTCGTCGGGAGTGAGCGTCCGGGCCCGGATCAGGGGGCGTAGCTGGGCCTCGCCGTACTCGAGCGGCGGCGCCGCGAAGCACGTCGCGAGCCCCGATTTGCCTTCGACCTCGACGATCAGCACGCTCGCGCCGGCGCGGGCCGCGGCGACGGCGATCACGGCCGTCACCGTGGTCTTGCCGACGCCGCCCTTGCCCGCGACGATCATCACCCGAGAGGCGGCGCAGAAGTGCTCCATCTCCATCGAACTCATCGTACGGGAGCCCCTGTGCAACGCCTCCGCCGTCATCGCCGCGTCGCTGCCGCGCTCCTGCTCCTCTGCGGTGGCGGGGTCCTCGCGCTCGGATCGTCGGCTGGGGCGAACGCCGCGCCGGAGGGCGAGCGCGGTGTGCTCGTCGTGCAGGTCGAGGGATCGATCGATCCAGCGAATTCCGAGCTGATCCGCGACGCGATCCGGCGTGCGAACGACGATGCGTTGACGCTCGTGATCCTGCAGATCGACTCGAAGGGAGCGCTGGGCACGCCGGTCGACGACGTCGTGGACGCGATCCGAGGGTCGGCCGTGCCCGTCGTGGCGTGGGCCGGCCCGACTGGCGCTCGGGCTGAGGGCGGGGCCGCGCTGATCGTCGCGGCCGCACACGTCGCGTTCGCGGCACCGTCGTCGGAGATCGGCACCGCGGACCCCGTGCGGCTCGATGATCCGGACGCGTCCTCCATGGCCGACGTTCGTCGGGAGCTCGTCCGGCTCGCCGACGCCACCGGTCGCGATCCGGCCGGAACGGCGCGGCTTGCGGGCCGTTCGTTCGGACCCGGCGAAGCCGCCGCGATCGGCGCGACGGACGGCGTTCGCCCCACCGTCGGCGAGGTCGTCGTCACGCTCGACGGCGAGACGGTGCAGACCGAGGCGGGCCCGGTCGAGCTCTCCACCGCGACGGTCACCGGTGTCGGTCGCGACCGGCGACGGGAGCCGAACCAGGAGGTGGTGTTCGCCGGACTCGACGTCGGCGGTGAGGTCCGTCACGCCTTGCTCGGACCGTCGCTCGCCTACTTCCTGTTCGTCGCCGGGCTCGCGCTGATCGTCTTCGAGTTCTTCGCCGCGAGCGTCGGGTTCGCGACCGCGGTCGGGGCGCTCTCGGTCGTCGCGGCGGGGTACGGGTTCGGTGGCCTCCCGGTGCGCTGGTGGGCGCTCGTGCTGCTCGTCGTTGCGAGCCTCGGGTTCTCCGTCGATGCCCAGGCCGGCGGGCTCGGACTCTGGACCGGGATCGGTGTCGTCTCGATGTTCGCAGGCTCGTTCTTCCTCTACGGGGGGGCGTCGGGACTGGCGCCGCAGTGGTGGCTGCTCGTCCTCGTCGGCGCGGGCGCGACCGTGTTCTACATGTTCGCGATCCCACCCTTCCTTCGAGCGCGCTTCTCGACGCCGACGCTCGGCCGCGAAGGGATGATCGCCGAGATGGGCACCGCCGACACCCCGATCGACCCGGTCGGCGTGGTGAGCGTCCGCGGCGCCCAGTGGCGGGCGAGGGTCAACCGGGCGACGCCCATCGAAGCGGGGGCGCCGATCCGGGTCGTCTCGGTGCAGGGCCTCGAGCTCGAGGTCGAGCCGGAAGAGGGTGGGGCGCAGGACTACCGCGAGCGGTCCCGCAAACGGCGCCGATCCGGGTCCGACGACGACTGACCCGTGTGCACCCGCACTCGGCGCGGCCTTGTCGGATGCGGCCCTTCGGCGGTATGTTCCCGCGCGACCTACGGGACGAGCCACGCAAGGGGGGCCGGTGGCCGTTCGAACCGAAGAGGAGCTCTGGCAGCGAGACGCTTCGTGCCGTGGCCCGGAGGCGGTGCTGTTCTTCCCGCCTGCCGCCGCCGAGACCCGCGCCGAACGCGACGAGCGCGAGGCACGGGCGAAGTCGATCTGCAGCGACTGCCCGGTGATCGATCCGTGCCTCGACTATGCGGTCCGGATCCGGGAGCCGCACGGCATCTGGGGTGGCCTCAACGAAGTCGAACGCCGGGCATTCTCGGGCCAGTCGATCGAGGGCTGAGTCCGGGCACATCCCGAGCCTCATGCGCCGGCACGATCACTCGCTGACGTCGCTGTTCGCCGGTTCGAGGCCGCTTGTGGGCCCCGGGATCCGATCGTCGCCGCGGCGGCGCGTCACTCCGGTCCGGTCCAGCCACCCCAGGATCGGCAGCACGTACTTGCGGGTCGAGCCGAGGGCGTCGCGCACGTCGGCCACGGTCACTGTGCCCTGGGTGCGCAGCACGTCGACGATGCGGGTGCGGGCTGCGTCGAGCGCTGCGCCGGTGAACACCACGCCGTCGAGATCGACGAGCACCCCCTCCCGAACGAGTGGCCGGACGAGCGCGTCCTGAGCGCCGACGGACGACGGACTGGGGGGGGAGAACGGGTTCGCGCCGAGCGCAGTGACGAGTGCGATCGCCTCCGGTGAGTCCGATGCCTTCGCGTGGGAGGCGTGGCGGACCGTGCCCCGACTGACGACCAGGTCGGCGCTTCCTGCGAGCGCGGCGCGCAGCTTCTCGGGCTCCAACCCGACCGCGCCGGCAACGGCTGCGAGGTCCATCCCTGCTTCGTGAGGGTGCGCGCGATGGTGCGCGACCACGAGTGTCGCGGCATCGGATCGCACGCGCTCGAGCGCGTCAGGGTCCACGAGCCAGGTGTCGACCCGGACCGCCACCGCCTCCTCGACCATCGCCGAGGCGACGACCCGGGCGTGTTCCTCCGACCAGCCGCCCAGGAGGGCCAGGTCGCCGACCGACGCCCAGGGACGGGACCGGAGCAGGCGCGCGTGGCGCGGCAGGTCGAGCGCGTCGGCGGCGTCGCGGACCTTGGACGACGGATCCAGGTCGAGCACCGTCGCGCCGGCGATGGTGCTGCTCGAACCGGCGTCTCTGAGCACCACGCGGTCGTCGATCGCGAGCGATATCCGGTCGGAGAACCGGAGTCGGGCGAATCGACCCGCGTCGTCGAGCTCGCGGAACCACACGCGGTGCTCGCCCGACCCGACGTACGCCTGCAGTCGGCCGCGCTTGCGACGCTTCGCCCCCGGGACCCATTCCACTGCCACGTCGGCGACCCGCGCTCGGGTCCAGCCGCCGACCGTCACGACTGCGTCACCGCGGCTGATCTCGTGGTGGTCGACGCCGACGAGGTTCAGCGCGACCCGGGCACCCGGTGCCACGCTCGCCACGCGTCGACCGGCCGTCTCGATCGACCGCACCCGTGCCCGGTGCGGCGGCGATCCCACCTCGACGTCTTCGTCGACGGAGAGCGGCCCCCTGGTGAGGGTTCCGGTCACGACCGTCCCGGCTCCCTTCGCCGCGAACACGCGGTCGACCCAAAGTCGCGCGCACCCGGTGTCGGCAGGTGGCGGCGCGTCAGCGAGGAGTCCGTCGAGCGCGGCGCGCACCTCGTCGATGCCGCGCCCCGAGATCGAGTCGCAGCGAACGATCGGTGCCCCGCGCAGCGGTGAGTCGGCGAGCCGGTCCTCGATCTCGAGCTGCGCGATGTCCAGGGTCTCCTCGTCGACGAGGTCGGCCTTGGTGATGACGACGAGGCCGCGGGTGACCCCGAGGAGCTCCAGGACGCGGAGGTGCTCCTCGCTCTGGGGCATCCAACCTTCGGGCGCCGCGACGACGATGAGCGCGACGTCGACCGCGCCGACCCCCGCCAGCATGTTCTTGATGAACCGCACGTGGCCGGGGACGTCGACGAAGCCGACCTCGATTCCGGACGCGAGCGTGCAGAAGGCGAACCCGAGGTCGATGGTCAGGCCACGCGCCTTCTCCTCCGGGAATCGGTCCGGGTCGGTCCCGGTGAGGGCGATGACCAACGAGGACTTCCCGTGATCGACGTGGCCCGCCGTCGCGACCGTTCGCATCACGCGGGCGAAGCAGCGGACGCAACCGCGTCCCGGAGCGCCTCCGCAAGGGCCGGGTCGTCGGCCGGGTCCACGGTTCGGACGTCTGCGAGGACCGCGTCCTCGACGATCCGTGCGACGACGTCGCGCTCGTGGAGTCCCGCGAGGACGCGGTCGGGATCGTCGACCTCGACGCTGACGCCGATCGACGGGATGGTGAGGCCGGGGAGCGAGCCTCCGCCCGCCACGGCCTCGGATTCGACCACCTTCGCGTTCGGCACGTCGGCGGCGATCGTCTCGGCGCGGGATCGGAGACCGTCGAGCGGCGCGGTCGCCATGCGCCACAACGGCAGCCGCGCCGCGTCCCCCCTGAGGTAGGCGAGCGCCACGTGTTGGAGCGCGGCGAGCGTGAGCTTGTCGGCGCGCACCGCCCGCGCCAGAGGGTGGCTCGAGATGCGGTCGACGAGGTCGGCCCGTCCGAGGATGATCCCCGCCTGGGGCCCGCCGAGGAGCTTGTCGCCGGAGAAGGTGACGAGGTCGGCGCCGTCGTCGACGGCCTGGCGGATCCCCGGCTCGTCGGCCAGCCACGACGGGCGGTGCAGGAGCCACGGCGTGCGGTCGTCGAGCAGCCCCGACCCGGCGTCGACCATGACCGGAGGGCCCAAGCCGGCGAGCGCGGAGACCGGCGTCGTCTCGGTGAAGCCGACCATCCGGTAGTTCGACGCATGCACCTTGAGGACGAGCGCGGTCTCCGACGTGATCGCGTTCGCGTAGTCGTCGCGGCGGGTCCGGTTCGTGGTCCCGACCTCGATGAGGCGGCATCCCGACTCGGCCATGATCTCCGGGACGCGGAACCCGCCTCCGATCTCCACGAGCTCACCCCGGGAGACGATCACCTCGTGGTCCCGAGCGACGGCGCCGAGTGCGAGGAGCACGGCCGCCGCATTGTTGTTCACGACGATGCCGGACTCGGCACCGCAGGCGAGCGCGAGGAGACTCCCTGCATGCTCGTGGCGAGAGCCGCGGCGGCCCTCGTCGAGGCGGTACTCCAGGTTCGAGTAGCCCGAAGCGATGCGGGCGGCTGCCTCGAGGTCCGCGGCACCCAACGGAACCCGTCCGAGGTTCGTGTGCACGATCACCCCGGTCGCGTTCAGCACCGGCCTCAGCATCCGATGCTCGAGGAGTCCGGCGCGTGCGCGCGCGTCCGCGATCACGTCGTCCGGTGCGACCTCGCCACCCTCTGCAACCCGCGCCCTGGCCGCGTCGACGGCGTCTCGGGCGCATCGTGCGAGCACGGCCTGCGGCAGCGGGTCCCGCTCGTCGGACAGCGCGGCGATGACACGCTCGATCGCAGGGAGCGCGCGACGGGGATCCACGACGCGCGATCGTACGCCCCGCATGCGCTCGACTCACCGGGCACCGGACCGAGTCTCAGGGTTCGAGGCTCCGGTTCCGCCCATCGGTCCCGGACCGACGACTCGGGAGGCGGGCGTAGGATGGTCCGGTGGAGCCCCGCGAGGCGGCGACCGTCATGTTGGTGCGGGACGCCAGGAGCGGTGGCCCGCACGAAGGTGACTCCTACGCGAGCCCGAGCCCGAGCCCGAGCCCGAGCCCGAGCCCGGCCGTGGTCGGGGATGTCCCCGGAACTCCCGGGCTCGAGGTGTTCCTCCTGCGCCGGAACCTTCACTCGGCGTTCGTCGCGGGCGCCTACGTGTTTCCTGGTGGCGCGCTCGACCCGGAGGACCGCGCCCCCGAGATGCTCGATCTGGTGCACGGGACCGACGGCGCCGTGGCCGACGACCAGCTCGGCGTGCCGGGTGCGCTCGGGTTCTGGGCCGCCGCGATCCGGGAGTCCTTCGAAGAAGGTGGCGTGCTGCTCGCGCGCGATTGCGCCACCGGACATCCGGTCGATCCGAGGGTCAGCGAGCGCCTGGCACCCGAGCGCCCGTCGATCGCGTCCCGCGAGCGTTCGTTCGCCGAGATGCTCGAGTCCGAGGCGCTCGTGCTCGACGCCGGACGGCTCCGACCGTTCGGCCGATGGATCACACCGTCGCCGGCGCCCCGCCGGTACGACACGTGGTTCTTCGTGGCGCTCGCTCCCGCCGATCACGCGTATGCGCACGATGCCGACGAGACGGTGGCCTCGGAGTGGATGCGCCCGGGCGACGCCCTGGCGCGGGCGGCGCGGCGCGAGATCGAGCTCATCTACCCGACGTTCCGGAGTCTCCAGGCGTTGGCCCGGTTCGACGACACCGCGGCGCTGCTCGCCGCGGTCGATCGGGCGTGGGAGGAGCCGGCCACGGCGCTCCGGGTGATGAACCCCGACCAGGGATGGCAGGTGCGGCTCCCCGGCGACGACGCCGACGCCGAGGACGATGCGCTGGTGCACTCGACCACGCACCGACGAGCTGCGGGAGCCGGCTGATGCCCGATCTCACCCCCGGGGTCCCGAGCGCGCTGTCCCCGCTCGTGCGGCGGATCGTCGCGCCCAACCCGGGTCCGTTCACCGGTCCCGGGACCAACACCTACCTCGTCGGCATCGACGAGGTCGCGGTGATCGACCCTGGCCCCGACGACAAGGCGCACGTCGACGCGATCGTGGGCGCGTCGATGCGGGAGCGGGTTCGCTGGGTCCTGCTCACCCATACCCACCCCGACCACGCGCCGGCGACGGCGCGGGTGGTGAAGGCGACCGGTGCGGAGGTCCTCGGGTTCGCGAAGCGCGACAAGGACGGCAGCGGGATCGTGCCCGATCGCACCATCGCCGACGGTGACACGATCGACGGCACCGAGTTCGCGCTCGAGGTGCTCCACACCCCGGGCCACGCTCCGAACCACGTGTGCTTCCGACTCGAGGAGGAGCGGCTGCTCTTCACGGGCGACACCGTGCTCGACGGGACGTGGTCCGTGGTGAACCCGGCGCGCGGTGGCGACATGGCGGTCTATCTCGCCTCGCTCGAACGCCTCCGGAAGCTCCGGCTCAGCCGGCTGGCGCCCGGTCACGGGGATGTGATCGAGGAGCCCAAGGCGCGGATCGACGAGTACGTCGCGCACCGCAAGCAGCGTGAGCGCCAGGTCCTGCGGCTCGTGGCGAAGCTCGGCGACGTCAAGGTGCGCGACCTCGTGCGCGAGATCTACGGCGATCAGGACCTGCCGACCGAGCTGGTCGAGGCCGCGGGGTGGCAGGTGCACGCGCATCTCGTGAAGCTGAGGGCCGACGGGAAGGTCGAGGGGACCTCGGCCCGATCGGTGTGGCGCGCGACGTAGCTCAGGTCGCGTCGACCTGTCCGATCAGCTCCATCATCCGGGCCGTGCACCCGGCCATCTCGATCGGAGGGAGCACGTCCTCGACGATCGCCGTGGCCAGGTCGCGGAACGCCAGTGCTGCTGCAGCGTGGGGCGCGGCGAGCACTGCCGGTAGGCCGCGGTCGCCGCCGGTCGCGACGTCGGGCTCGATCGGGATCTGCGCGAGCAGGGGCGCGTCGATGTCGTGGGCGAGGGCCTCACCGCCGCCCTCGCCGAAGAGCGGGTAGCGCTCGCCAGACGGCGCGACGAACGCGGTCATGTTCTCGACCACACCCGCGACCTTCATGTGCGATCGACGAGCCATGTCGGCGACGCGCGACGCGACGTTCTGGGCCGCCCGCGCCGGGGTCGTGACGACCAGCATCTCGGCCTGTGGCAGCATCCGAGCGAGTCCCATCTGGATGTCGCCGGTGCCCGGGGGCATGTCGATGAGGAGGTAGTCAAGCTCGCCCCACCGAACGTCGGTCAGGAACTGCTCGAGGGCTCGGGTCAGCACGAGGCCACGCCACATCAAGGCGCTGCGCTCGTCGTCCACGAGGAACCCCATCGACACCACGGCGAGACGCCCGGTGGGTCCTCCGTCGCTCGCCTCGACCGGGACGTCGATCGGCTCGATCTTCCCGTCGCTCCCACCGAGCCGCTCGTCGATCCCCAACATGCGCGGGACGCTGAAGCCCCAGATGTCGGCATCGAGGACACCGACGGACAAGCCGCGCGCGGCGAGCGCGGCCGCGAGGTTCACCGTGATCGACGACTTGCCGACGCCGCCCTTGCCGCTGGCGACGGCGAGGACCCGGGTCGTCGCCGCGACCTCGGTCGGCGCCGCGTGGTCGCGGGCCTGGAACCGGGCGCGCGACATGGCGGCGGCCTTCTGCTCGCCGGTCATCTCCCCGTACTCGACCCGGACCGACTCGACCCCGGGGAGGCCGAGCACCTTCGACTCGACGTCGACCTTGATCTGGTGGCGGAGCGGGCATCCCGCGGTGGTGAGCACCACCGGCACCGTCACCACGCCATGGGCGTCGATCGAGATCTCGCCGACCATTCCGAGGTCGGTGATGCTCGCCTTGAGCTCGGGGTCCATGACCCCTGCGAGCACGCGACGCACCTGGTCGACAGTGGGGGTTGCTCGGCTCATGGGGGCGATTCCTGACAGGAGGGAGCGGCGGATCGATCGGGCAGCGCCCGGTCGTACAGCGCCGGGTCGTACAGGTAAAAACAATACCAACCTTGAAAATATGCCCGTCGCGGGCTACCGTCGACGAGCGATGGAGCTCCCCGTCCTCAAGGCCCTCGCCGACGACACGCGGTACGCGATCTACCGCGAGCTCTCGACCTCGACGAGCGCGCTCGCGGCGCAGGACCTCGCCGACCGCCTCGGCGTCCACCCCAACACGATCCGCCTCCACCTCGAGAGGCTGCGCGACGTGGGGCTCATCGACGTCGAGGCGGTGCACCGGGGGACGGTCGGTCGGCCCCAGCACCTCTACTTCCTGGCCGATGGGGCGCCCGGCCTGGGGTTCGATCCCCCCGCACACGCGCTCCTGGCCGGCCTGCTCGGGGCGCTCTCGGAGCGGGTGGGAGCGAGCCCCGAGGAGGCAGCACAGACGGGGAACTCGTGGGGCCGCGCCGCGGGCCGGCGGACCAGTGCCCGATCGTGTGTCGACGCGCTCGAGGCCGAGCTCCACGGACTGGGGTTCGAGCCGGTCGCGGCTCCCGGCGACGGGACGTCGGAGGGGGGCGCCCGGATCGAGTTCCTGCACTGCCCCTTCAAGGAGCTCGCAGAGGCCTATCCCGAGCTCGTCTGCAACCTGCACCGCGGCCTGTGCGAGGGTCTCGTGGAGCAGGTGGGCGGGGGAAGAGTCGAGGAGTTCGCGACGTTGTACGACCCCGAGCCGTGCCATGTGACCGTGGCCGTCGGCGCCGGGGTCTGATCCCGACCACACCAACAGGAGAAGCACCACCATGTCGATGTTCACCGTCACCGACGCCAACCAGGTCTTCCACGTGAGCGAACCGGCCGCGGCGAAGGTCAAGAGCCTCATCGAAGCCGAGGCCAGCGAAGCCGAGCTCTTCCTCCGGGTGGCGGTGCGCCCCGGTGGGTGCTCCGGGTTCAGCTACGAGATGTTCTTCGACACCGACGTCGCCGACGACGACCTCCGGGTCGAGCGCGACGGCGTCCAGGTCGTGATCGACCCGGCGAGTCAGCAGATGCTCGGCGGCGCGACCCTCGACTACAAGGACGGCCTCCAGGGGGCCGGGTTCGCGATCAACAACCCCAACGCGCAGCGCAGCTGCGGCTGCGGTCAGTCCTTCAGCTGACGGTCAGGCATCTTCCACTCGCGCTCGGGGAAGCATTACGCTCCACGGAGACCCGCGTGATCATCCGCGCGCCGGCCTCGAGCCTTCGAGCAGGCGTCGTGCCGGAGAAGGGAGCGACACTCATGTCCACCTGGCCCCCGAACCCACCGCCCGGAGGCGGGTCCCCGCCACCGCCTGCACCGGCCCCCTCGCCACCGGCCTGGGAACCGCGGCCGCCGGTCGCGCCCCCCACCCCGCCGCCGGCACCGCCGGCATGGGAGCCCGCGCCGCGGCCTGCGCCGCCGACGCCACCGACCCCGAGCGCACCCGCGCCCACGCCGGCTGCCCCGAAGAAGGCGGTCAAGAAGAAGGCGGTCAAGAAGAAGGCCACGAAGCGCAAGGCGACCGCGCGCAAGCCCGCGAAGCGCAAGGCCACGAAGAAGAAGGCCACGAAGAAGAAGGCCACGAAGCGCAAGGCGACCGCGCGCAAGCCCGCGAAGCGCAAGGCGACCGCGCGCAAGCCCGCGAAGCGCAAGGCCACGAAGAAGAAGGCCACGAAGCGCAAGGCGACCGCGCGCAAGCCCGCAAAGCGCAAGCCCGCGAAGCGCAAG
>JAWOIO010000052.1:0-2751 GCA_046484625.1 Acidimicrobiia bacterium | reverse complement strand
CGCCTCCCCGGTTGTGTCGGTACGAAAGGGACATCACCTGTAGCGCGAAATCACCAGGAGCGGCGCCGGCCCCCCGCAGCTCATCGGGTGGGCGGGTGGGCCAGAATGCCGTGTGCCCATGCGGACCAACTGTCGCTTCTACGAGAGCCGGACGTACGCGGCCGGTGAGGTCGTGCGGAAGTGCCGACTCGACCTGGCCCCTGAGGCCCCCTGGCGGTGCCCCGACGACTGCCCGAGCTTCGACGTCCGTCGCATCGACGTCGGCTGGCAGGTCGGGAAGACCGATGCGCCGGCCACCGACCCCACCCGGGAGCCCGAGGGCGAGGACATCGCGGCACTGCTCGATGCCGCCGAGGACATCGTCAACACGGCCGCGCCGGACATCCTCGCCGATCTCGACGGGCGGGGGAGGAAGCGCTTCGGACGGAAGAAGACGGGCGCGAAGCGACGGAAGAAGAAGCGGTAGCCCGATCGTTCGTGCGAGCGGAGGGAGTCGAACCCTCATACCCCGAAGGGCACCGGGACCTAAACCCGGCGCGTCTGCCGTTGCGCCACGCTCGCGTCCCTCAAGTGTCGCACGCGTGCGAGCGTGCCCGTGCCTACGATGTCGGGGTGCTGACCGAAGGAACCGTCGCTCCGGACTTCACCGTCCCCGACCACGACGGGACGCCGACGTCGCTGACCGACGAGCGCGGTCACTGGGTGCTGCTGTGGTGGTACCCGATGGCCGACACCCCTGGGTGAACGATCCAGGGCAAGGGCCTGCGTGATCAGGCCCAGGACTACGACGACGCAGGGTGCGTCGTGCTCGGGATCAGCTTCGACGCCGTCGACGCCAACAAGGCGTTCCACGACAAGTTCGACTTCCCGTACCGGTTGCTGTCCGACTTCGACGAGCAGGTCGGGGTCGCGTACGAGACCCGCGATCCGGGCACCGAGAAGGTGAGCTTCGCGAAGCGGCTTGCCTACCTGATCGACCCGGAGGGTGTGATCCGCACGTCGTACGAGGTGAGCGACACCGCCGGGTTCGCCGCCGAGGCGCTCGCGGATCTGCGCGGGCTCCAGGGCTGATCCTGGTCCCGCGGATCTCCGTCAGTTCACGTTGACGGCGCGGATGGCGCCGGTTGCCGTCATCTCGACGTAGCCGCTGCGGCGCGGACCCGAGATGTAGACCCGCACGATCACCGTTGCGTCGTCGTCCGAGCTCGCCGACCGGTCGACGGTGACGTAGCTCGCACGGGGGCTCTCGATCCGGAGCGGCTCGTTCCTGAGGGCCGCGCGCTCGGCGGCCCGCACCATGGTGCCGAGCCGTTGCCAGCGCACCGACGACGTGGGGAACAGCGCCGCGTCGACGTCCTCCTGCGGTCCGGTGAGCTGGACCGGCTCAGGTGCAGGAACGTCGTCGTCGCGCCACTCATACCGGTCGATGTGGTCGGGGATCTCGGGGTCCTGGGCCTCAGCGAAGACGTATTCGGGATAGATGTCGACTTCGGTGACGCGCGCCGGCGACGCGCCCACCGAGCGCTCGATCGCCGAGATGGCCTCTGCGGCAGCGCCGCGCTGGTGCAGCAGGTCGACGGGAGCATCGCTCTTCGTCCCGTCGCCGGTTCCCGATCCGGTCGTGGTCGTCGAGGTGCACGCCGCTCCCACCAGGACGAGTGCCACCACAAGGGAAGCGATCGGTCGGACGGCCATCAGATCGCCGTCCAACCGCCGTCGACCGGCAGGACGGTTCCGGTGATGAACGTGCTCACGTCCGACGCGAAGAGCAGCAGGGCTCCGTCGAGCTCGTGCTCGTCGCCGGCGCGTCCCATGGGCGTCCGCTGTCGGACCCACTGCATCGAGCGCTCGTCGCCGAACATCCTCTCCTCCGTCATCTCGCTGCGGAACCAGCCTGGGGCGATCGTGTTGACCCGCACGCCCTTGCGGGCCCACTGGGCCGCGAGCTCGCGGGTCATGTTGACGAGCCCGCCCTTCGACGCCGCGTAGCCGGCGTCGGGGATCTGCCCGACCCCGACCATGCCGAGCACCGACGCGATGTTGACGATCGAGCCGCCTCGCTCCGAGGCGATCATCTCGCGGGCCGCCAGCCGCGCCAGCTCGAAGGGGGCGACGAGGTTCACCTCGAGCTCCCTGGTGAACTCGTGGAGCTGCTCGTCGAGGGCGGGTTCGTTGTGGTCGACGCCCGCGTTGTTGACGAGGACGTCGATCTGCCCGAAATGCTCGATCGCCTGCGCGACGAGGTCCTGCCGCGCATCCGTGTCGGCGACGTCGCATGCGACCGGGAGGGCATCGGCGAGATCCGCGGCCAGCGCCTCGAGTCGGTCGAAGCGGCGGGCGGCGACCACGACCTTGGCGCCGGCGGCATCGAGCACGCGGGCGAACCGGTCGCCGAGCCCGCTGCTCGCGCCGGTGACGATCGCGACGCGCCCGTCGAGCCGGAAGGCGCCGGTGGGAGACGGGGGGCTCATGGCGCCAGAGTGTACGGACCCGCTGTACCATCCGAGAGCTTTCCGAGATCGAAGCTGGCTACCACGAACTGATGGGATGAAGCATGACTGATGAGTCGCTCGACGAGCTTGGACCGATCGATTTCGTCATCGTCGAGTTCCCCGCGGGCCAATCCAACTTCACGGGCGAGATGGCGGAGGAGTTGCTCGCGCTGGTCGATGCCGGAACGATCCGCATTGTCGACATCCTGATTCTCGCCAAGGACGAGAGCGGGGCCATCGAGGCCATGGAGCTGTCGGA
>JAWOIO010000021.1:0-3762 GCA_046484625.1 Acidimicrobiia bacterium | reverse complement strand
GGCGTCGACGCGGGACCGGGCCGGACCCATCGTCGATGCCCGCTTCCTGATGGCCCGGCCGTTCCAGCCCCTCGGGACGCCGGCCCACCGACCACGGCCTGCGCGCGAGCGGTCCCCGTGGCAGAGCGTGGCCATCCTCGTCGTCGTCGCCTGCTTCGCGCTGTACGCATGGCAGGCCGTCACCGCCGGCGAGCCCGTCGGTGGCGGCCTGCTGCTCATGCCGATGCTGTTCCTGGTGACCGCACCGGTGCTGGTCGGCGCCCGACGATCGGAGCCGACCTTCGACCTCGCCGGGCTGATGGCCACCGGCCTGGCCCTGCGCTGCGTCGGTGCCTACTTCCGGTGGGCGAACGCGGCCGACGCCCACATCTATCACCGAGTGGGCGCCGAGCTCGCGGTCAGCTTCCGCTCGCTGGACTTCGCCGTGGACACCGGACGACCGGTACCGGGCACGGGTGGCCTTCGCTACATCGCGGGCCTGGTGAGCGTGCCCGCGAACTCCGACGAGTTCCTCACGTTCCTCATCTTCACCTGGTTCGCCTTCTGGGGGAGTGTGCTCTTCTACCGCGCGTTCACCACGGCGCTTCCCGACGCCGACCGCAGCCGGTACGCGAAGCTGATCTTCCTCTGGCCTGCGCTCGTGTTCTGGCCGTCGAGCATCGGCAAGGAGTCGTGGATGATGCTGACCCTCGGCCTCGCCATGCTCGGTGCCGCGCGTGCGCTCAGGCGCCAGCGGGGCGGGTACTCGCTCCTGGTCGCAGGGATGCTCGGCATGAGCCTGGTTCGGCCCCACGTCGCGTTCCTCGCGCTCGCGGCCTTCGCCGTCGCGTTCTTCGTCGGCCGCCGAGCCGACGCGCGCCCGGGCGTGATCACACCCGGGTCGGTGGGGAAGGTGGCCGGGCTGGTCGTCGTGCTCGCGTTGGGCGGATTGGTGGCGGGGCGTACTGCCGAGCTCCTCGGCACCGAGGACCTCAGCCCGAGCTCGTTGGAGAGCGCCCGGGCTCGGACCGGCGTCATGACCGGTCAAGGGGGCTCGCAGTTCCCGACCTTCGACCCGAACAGCCCCGTCGGGTACACGAAGTCCCTCGTCACGACGCTGGTCCGGCCGTTCCCCACCGAGGCCCAGGGGTCCGAGCAGTGGGCGACGACGGCCGAGGGGCTGCTCCTCGCGGCCCTGCTCCTCACGTCGTGGCGCCGGCTCCTGACGATCCCGCGCCGGCTGCGGCGTGAACCCTACGTTGCCCTCGCGCTGGCGTACGTGCTGCTGTTCGCGTACACGTTCTCGGCCATCTCCAACTTCGGGATCCTGGCCCGCCAGCGGGTCCAGGTGCTCCCGTTCGTCTTCGTGCTCCTGGCGTTGCCGGCCGTGCTCCGACCGAGCGCCGTCGAGCCGTCGGGCCCTGTCGCGACGTCGGCCCCCGATTGAGCCACGACGTCCACTGCCTCCCCTAGGCGGGAAGCGGCCCGGGTGGCCAGGCGAGGGCGACGAGGCGGCCCAGCTGCTCGTCGAGCTCGGCGACCAGGTCCTCGTGCTCGGCGATCGGCCCGCCCGTCGGGTCGGGAACGTCGTCGTCCGGAGACGACCCGAGGAGGTCACGGCCGACCCGTCCTTCACCGACCCGGTCGAGCCAGTCGGCGATCGGCTCCTCCCGGCGGCGGGGCCCGACGGCCTCCCCCCGGCGCACGAGCTCCTTCAGGGTGAAGGACCGGGGCCAGGCCAAGGGGTCGATCGCGACGACCTCCCGGACGTGGGCCCGCTCCATCCCGATGAGGAGGTCGGCACCAGTCACCAGCCCGGCCGTGACCGGGCGGCTGCGGTGCCGACCGAGGTCGAGACCCCGCCGTGCACCGAGCGTGGCAGCCTCGTCGGTGACCCGGCGACCTGTGCCACGGAGACCGGCGGTGGCGAGCTCGACCGCCGGGTCGCGCGCTTCGATCGCGGCGCGCAACAACGCGCCGGTCAGGGGAGACCGGCAGCGATTCGCGGTGCAGACGACGAGGATCCTGACCGGCGCGGTGTCGGCTTCCGCGACCACGGATCGGCCCCGGTCAGATCCGATGCAGAACCGCCTTGGGGCGGCGACCCGCGACGACGAGCACCCCACCGATGCCCACGACCGCCAGACCGACGAGCACGTAGGTGCTCGTGCCGTCGGATCCCGTAGTGGCCAACCGTTTCGCCGAGGCACCGCGTACCCTGATGCCCGGATCGCGGGTCACCACGGTTCCGCCGACCTCGGGCGCATACGTCGGCTCGGTCGTCTGGGCACCGGCCGTTGCGACCAGGGCACCAAGGCTCAAGGACGCGGCGAGCATGAGCAGTGTGACGATTCTCCGCACCGGTCAGGCCCCTTCCCGAACGGGAGTCGGTCCCGCACGAGTCCAGTGTGCCACGTCACCCGAGCCCTGTCTACCGCGGAGAGTGGTCAGCAGTCGCCTCCCTCAGGTGCCGTGCTCCAGGCGGCTCCAGAGGTCGAGCGCGCCGGCAGCCGGGGCCAGGCGCACCCCGAACCGTCGGGCCCGCTCGGGGTGCAGCACCGCGGCCGCCCGATCGTCGAGGATCGGGACGAGGCCCCGGGTGCCGGTCACCTGCCAGCCCGGGGCCCCGGACACCGAGATCTGCACCCGGTCGGGCTCGACCGTGGGTTGGTGCCCGAGGTCGAGGTCGTACCATCCGCCCCGCCGCAGTCGGACCCGTCCCTGGAGGGTGAGCTCGACCGTGCGGGTGCTCTTGGCCGGGATCTCGACGTAGAGCGTGTAGGCGGTGTGCCCCGCATCGGGTCCACCTCGGATCGGCTGCTCCACGCCCTCGACCGCGATGCTCCCGACGCGGAGCCCGGTGTAGACCGAGACCAGCGACCGGTTCAGCCCCGCCGTGAACTCTGGGTTGTTCGGCCCGATCACGATCCGGGGCAGGCCGGAGTCGGGCGCGGTGTTCGCGAGCCGCACCGTGAGCCGCGCATCGACCCGGGCCCAGCGGTCGCCTTCGGTGGGCTCGACCCGCACCCGGTAGTCGATGCTGCGTTCGAGGTAGTAGTCGATCTTGTTCTGCGCGCCGTTCTGCGTGTACACGCCGAGCGTGTCGGAGCGGGCAGGACGAACCTCGCCGGCGACGTCGAGCTGCTCGGCGAGGCGCTGCTCGGCCGGTCGGGTGAAGCTCAGGGTGAGGTGGCCGTCGTGAGCGGCCCCACCGAGCACCTGGGCGATCCGGGCCGGGCGGCCGAGGTTCCCCGCGGTGGCTGCGTCGACCACGGCCTTGGCGACGTCGCCGAGGAAGTCGCTGCGCGCGGTCTGGTCCTCGAACCTGGCGTACTGGTCGCGCAGGGTCACGTCGACCACGGTCGCCGCAGAGATCTGGGTGGGCCACCCCGGCACCACGACCGGACCGGCGAGCTCGAGGAGCGCGGCAAGACCCACGGGGTCGACCGCGATCACCCCGTCGAGTGGAGGCACGCCCGCGCTCGGAGCCAGGTTCGTGAGCACGCGCGCCGCCGTCGGGAAGTCCGGCGAGAGGTTCGCGTCCTGCATCGAATACAGCGGACGGAAGGGGAACAGGGCCTCGAAGTCGGCGGGTGCGCCCCGCGACGCCGTCGGATCAGCGAGGACGCCCGAGTTCCACGCTCCGGGCTCGAAGAGCTCCCCGACGCTCACCTTCCCGTCGACCGCAGTGAGGAGCCCCCAGTTGCCGATCAGCCCGCCGGTCGCGCGCAGCTCGGCGTTGTTCTGCACGACGAGCAGATACGTACGGGGCGCGCGCCCGCC
>JAWOIO010000005.1:0-8108 GCA_046484625.1 Acidimicrobiia bacterium | reverse complement strand
CGGTAGAAGACCCGGTAGAAGACCCGGTAGAAGCATTGACAACCAGCGAAGCCCCGCCGAAGCGGGGCCTCTGACCTGGTGCGATGGTGGCGGGGGTGGGATTTGAACCCACGACCATCGGGTTATGAGCCCGACGAGCTACCAGACTGCTCCACCCCGCGGCGTACGCTCAGGGTACCACCGCCTGTCGTCCACTCTCTAGGCGTGGCTCGTCAGCCGACCGGCGAGAACTCCGTGCCGCGAACGTCGACCGGCAGGCCGATGAGGTCGTCCCTGATGCCCCGCTCGGCCAGTTCAGGATCGGTCGCCACGGAGACGCAGCGGGCGCCGTCGGGGGTGTCGCCGATGACGGCGACCTTCTCGGGACCGTCGTCGCCGTCGATGACCGTGTACGTCGCGATCGTCGCTGGGCCGCGGTAGCCGGCGATGCTCTCGACCTCGCCGGTCGCCGCTCGGCTCTCAGCTTCGAAGTCGTCGACGAGCGGGCCGGCCGGGGGCGCCTCGGTGGACCAGATCGCAAGGCCCGGCTTCGTGAGCAGGCCGCTCACCGTGGTGACCAGGCCGCGGGCGCCGGGTTCGGCGCGCAGCCGCTGGGCCATCGCTGCAGTCGCCTGGAAGACGAAGTTGTTGAGCGGGCCGCCGGCGAAGGCCATACCGCCGGTGATCGTCGGGACCTTGTCGTTCGGAAGGTCGAGCTCGCGCTGCTGGACGCGCACCGCCGCCGGGAAGCAGCTGTAGAGCTCGGCGTACTCGACCTCGGCGAGCGGGCGGCCCACATGGCGGGCCGCCGCCTCCCCGAGCACCCGCATGGCCGGCCACCGGTGCAGCTCAGTTCGTCGGGAGAGCGACAGCGACAGGCTCGACTCGATCCCGACGTGCGGGAAGATCCACCGATCACGAGGGACACCGTGGGCCCGCGCCGTCGCGGCCGAGCAGAGCACCAGCGCTGCGGCCTGGTCCACCGTCCACTGGGTCGCGTGCCACTTGTTGTACGGGAACGCGAGTCGGCGGTTCTCCTCACTCGGAGTTCGCAGGAACGCGGCGTCCCGCGGGGTGGGGAACGCGGCGCTCGGGTTGCCCTGGGCCACCCGGTTGAACGAGGCCCACAGCGCGGCGAGGTCGTCGAGGTGCTCGGACTGGCTCTGGCCCTCGGCGTGCGCGAGCGCGTTCTCGATCAACGCGTACTGCTGGACCGGGACCACCAGTCGCACGTCGAGCTCGGCCGGGGCGATGATCTCGGTGCTGGGGACGCGGTGCTCATCGGGCTTGGCGTCGTCGGCTTCGGCGGCCGTCGAGGCCACGACTCCTGCCCGTCGCGCGAGTGCGTCGCGCAGCTTCGCCTCGCCACCGACGACGACCGCGACGTCGAGCGCGCCGGATGCGATGTCGCGCAGCGCGTCGTTGACGAGCGTCTGCTGCGGGATGCCGACGTGGATCAGGGCCGTCCGTGCAGCATCGGCACCAACGCGGTCGGCGACCAGGCGAGCCGGATCGCGATAGCCCCACGAGCCCAGGGTGACAGCAATGCGCTCCGTCGCACCGAGCAGCGAGCGCGCGCCCGCGTCGTCGACGGCGGCCCGGAGCGCGTCGGCCATGAGGTCGACAGCCTCGGGCCGGCTGGCCGGGTCGGCGGTGTCCGGCGGGCCAGCGGCGACGCCGACCCCGACGAGCACCGGCATGCGATCGGGGGCATCGGACACGGCGCGGCTACTCCTCGACGACGGCGAACCGGACCGGCGATCCTCGCACACCCGGACCTGCGTCTCTCACCCCGCCAGAGTCGGGTGAGCGACGCATCAACGGGTGGTGGGCCAGACCAGGGGGAGGTGGTCGGCCTGGCGGATGCCCGGGGAGTGGTGGATCTCGGCGCCGTCGGCGATGCGGTAGTCGGGAATCCGGCGGTGCAGCTCCTCGAGCGCGACCCGCAGCTCCATCCGGGCGAGATGCGAGCCGAGGCAACGATGCGGACCGGCGCCGAACGCGACGTGGCGGTTCGAGGCGCGGTCGAGATCGACCGCGTGCGCGTCGACGAACTCGTCCTCGTCGGCGTCGGCCGCGCCGATGAGCACTGCGCAACCGTCACCCGCCTTGACGTCGACCCCCGCGAAGGTCGTGTCCTGGATGACCTCGCGGACCACCATCGCCACCGGGGACTCCCAGCGGAGCAGCTCCTCGACCCCGGCGGCCGTGAGCCCAGGCTCGTCGACCATGCGGTCACGCAGCTCCGGGTTTCGGGCGAGATGGGCGACCATGCAATCGAGCGTCGCGGTGACCGTATCGAGGCCGGCGAGCAGGAGCAGATGGCACACCCCGAGCGACTCGTCCTTGGTGAGGGGACGCCCCTCGACCTCGGCATGCGCGAGTCGCGACAGGAGCCCGTCGTCAGGGTTCGCACGACGGTCCTCGAGCGCGGTCTCGAAGTACATCGCGATCGCGTGTCCGGCTTTGGCGCGCATCCGAGCGGCTTCGTCCAGATCGTCAGTCGCGGGACGGATCGTGTCGTCGCGCCATTGGAGGAACGTCTCGAGATCCGACTGCGGGAGCCCCATCAGCCGGAGGAACACCGCGGAGGGGAACGGCGTCGCAAGGGCTTCGTGGAAGTCGCACTCGCCGTCGTCGATGAAGCCGTCGATGAGCTCGTTCACCCTCGCGCGGACGTCGGGCTCGAGCGCCTCCATCTTCTTCGGCGAGAACTCGGGGTCGAGCATCCGCCGGTACTTCGCGTGATCGGGCGGATCGACCTGTAGTGGGATCAGCGGTTGATCCTGGCCGATCTGCACCGCGCCCGGACCCGATGAGAACACCTCGGGGTGGCGGAGGGCCCACATCGCATCCGCGTACCGGGAGATGTAGACGGTCGGCACTCCCGCGAGGTTGTCCACTCGGGCGACCGGGCACTCCGATCGGATCTGTCGATAGGCGTCGTGCGGCGCGTCGGCCGTCGCGGGGTCGAACAGCAGGGTGGTGAGGTCGGTCATCGTGTCTCCGGGTCGGGTACGAAACGGTCGCCGCGCAGCGCGGCTCGGCAGAAGCGCCAGAGGTATTCGGCCTGCTCGAGCGCCTCGACGCGACCGAGCGCGACGTCGTGGATCCCCTCGAGCACCAGAGCGAAGATCGTCGCGGCATCTCGGGTCGGGTCGTCGCTCGAGACGACGCCCGCGTCCGCGGCAGCCGAGACCTGGGCGACGAGCACGTCGATCATGGGCGCGATGGCTCGGGCGAGCTCGTCGGGGTGCGCCTCCGACAGACGCCGGTGTTCGCGCACGAGGACACCCGCGTAGCCGAGCGCCCCCTCGTGCGTCAGCAACGCGAACACCCCGGTGACATAGGCCTCCAGCCGTGCTTCCGGCTCGGATGCGCGATCGACGATGTCGGCGAGGATCGACGCGCCGAGGCGGCTGTCCTCCTCCAGCAACGCGACGAGGAGATCGTCCTTTCCCTCGAAGCACCGGTAGAAGCTCTTCAGCGACAAGCCCGACCGCTCGGCGACCTGGTGCACGGTGAAGCACGCGGTGCCGGTCTCGTTGGCAAGTTCGCGCGCCGCCGCGACCAGGCGCTCGATCCGCTCCACGGATCGGGCCCGGGGCGCCCCCAGCGAGCGGGCCAGCGCCCGCTCCCGCCATGGGAGATCGCGGCTAGACGACTCGGAGAACATCGTTCTCCACGATAGTCATCCGGCGAGGGCCAGCAGCACGCGGCCGGGTCGGCCAGACTGCTCCCGACGACCGACGACGAGCGCGAGGAGCACGAGATGGGCCGGTTCAAGGATGCGAAGGACGCCATGGGTGGCATCGGGGATCTGGCGGCAGGAGCGGCAGCCCAACAGCAGAGCGCCGAGGCGCTCGCGGCCTCGATGCAGGCCGGGCTCACGCCCGACAGCTTCGACCCGAACGATCCCGCGTTCGCACCGATCGACGGTGTCGACCTCGATGCCTACGCCAAGGGCACGGCGGCGATCGCCAAGGCCGGAGCCAAGGACGAGGACGAGGCATGGGCCGCCGGCGGTGCGACGGTCGGCAAGACCGGCCCGGAGTGGAAGGCGATCAACGACGCGTGGACGCAGCGGATGAAGGAAAGTCGCGCCGTCATGAACCAGTACGGCTTGAAGTACCAGCAGTACGCGTGATGCGACTCGCGTAGGGTTCACCGCATGACGAAGCTGGAAACGGTCCGCAGGTTCACCCGACGGTGTGCTGCCGTCGCGCTCGCCGTCGGCGTTCTGGCGGCGGTCGTCGCGGCGCCGGCATCCGCGCAGGTCCGGCCCGACGACGGCAAGCGCCGCATCGGTGTCGGCAACCAGTTCGTGCGCGAGGGCGAGTCCGTCGACACCGCGGTCATCGCCGTCGACGGCAACGCGACCGTGGCCGGGTCCACGACCGAGAGCGTGTTCGTCGTCAAGGGCAACGCCGTGGTCTCCGGACAGGTCGAAGGCGACGTCATCGTGATCAACGGCAACAGCCGGATCTCGGGACGGGTCGACGGTGACGTGGTCGTCCTCGACGGGCGCGCGATCGTCGTGGACGGCGCGGTGGTGCGCGGCGACGTCTCCTCGACCGACGAGCCCAGGGTCGAGCGCGGCGCAGCGGTGACCGGGAGCGTCGACCACATCGATGTCACCGGCATCTTCACCGCGATCGGATTCACCCTCCTCGGCTACATCTGGCTCGCGGTCACGGTGTCGACGGCGCTGCTCGGTCTCCTCCTCCTGCTGCTCTTCCGCCGCGCGTTCGAGGTAGCCGCGAGCACCGAACGAACCGACACCGGGAAGTCGCTCGGGCTCGGCCTCGCGGTCGCGGTCGGGCTCCCGATCGTCTCGGTCCTCGCGATCACCACGCTCGTCGGGCTCCCCTTCGGCCTGGGGTTCCTCGGGGCACAAAGCCTCCTCTGGTCCGTGGGGTACGTGATCTCCGCGCTGTGTCTCGGGCGGTCGATCATCAAGGCCCCCCGCAGCGCGTTCGGCGCGTTCTTCGCGGGATGGGGGATCCTGCGCGCCGCCGCGCTCATCCCCGGCATCGGCGCGATCGTGTGGATCGGCGCATCCGTGTTCGGCATCGGCGCGCTCGTGATCGCGGCGACCCGTGCGTCACGCGCCGGGGAGACACCGACGCCGGCGAGTCCCGAGCCTCCTCCACCGACGCCGGTCGCCATCCCGGCGGCTCCCGCCGAGGCGGGGACCACGGCCACCGCCACCACCACCACCAAGGCGCCGGCCAAGGCGGGGACGAAGGCGAAGGCTGCCGGCGCGAAGAAGGCGCCGGCGAAGGCGAAGCCCAAGGCCAAGCCCGCCGGGGGCGGTTGATCAGCCGATCTCGACCAACCAGCGGAGCCCGATCGCGTCCATCCCCTCGCTGATTCGACCGGTCAGCCAGGGGAGCTGGTCGAAGAGGAGGATCATCCCGAACACGCCGAGGACCGCGGCCGACGCCAGGGTGAGCATCTTCGAATGACGCTTGACCCAATCGAGCGGAGCTGCGAAGCGACCAAAGGCGAGCCCGACCGCGAGGAACGAGAGACCGAGCCCGAGTGAGTAGGCGCTGAGGAGCACGGCCGCTCGGCCGAGATCCTGACCCTGTGCCGCGAAGTTCAGCACGGTCGCGAGGATCGGGCCGATGCACGGGGTCCAGCCGAGCCCGAACGCCACGCCGGCGACGGGGGCTGCCACCGGACCCAACCGCTCGAGATGGGGCTGGAACCGGAACTCGCGATAGAGGCCGGGCGCCGTGAGCAGCTGCGACCCGGCGAGGTAGAGCGCCATGAGCAGCACGATCGCGCCGGTGATCCGCGTGAGCGTCGACTGGTTCTCGAACAGCGCGTTGCCGGCCGCCGTCGTGGCGAGACCCAGGAGCACGAAGACCACGGTGAACCCGAGGACGAACAGGCCGGTGTTGACCGCGATGCGCCGCAGCGCCTTGGAGCTTCCCGCCTCGATCTCCCCGAGCGTGAGCCCCGAGACGAGGCTCAGATAGCCGGGCACGATCGGGAGCACGCAGGGCGACAGGAACGAGATCACCCCACCGCCGAACGCGGTGAGGATGTAGAGATCACTCGTGGCGTCGCGGGCGGCGCCGATCAGCGGTGCGAGCACTCAGACGGCCAACATTCAGTCGGTCGGTTCGGTCCACGTGAGCACGTTGAACATCGCACCTTGCGGGTCGGGGACGTCGGGCGTCGCCAGGTCGATCCACGACGGTGTCCCGGGGGCGTAGTTCGTGCGTTCGGGCATGGCCACCTCCGCGATGATGGTCACTCCGACGCTACCGCGCGCTCCTGCTCGATCCGGAGGCGGGCCAGCTCGACGTACTCCGGATCGGTGTCGTAGCCCACGTAGCGGCGGTCGTTGCGCATCGCGGCGATCGCCGTGGAACCCGAGCCCATGAAGGGGTCGAGGACCACGTCACCTCGGTACGTGTAGAGGCGAAGCAGTCGTTCGGGCAGCTCGACCGGGAACGGCGCCGGGTGGCCGATACGGCGGGCCGACTCGGGCCGGATCTCCCACACGTCGAGGGTGGCCTCGAAGAACTCGTCCTTGGTGATCGTGTTCTCGAACGGGAGGCCCCGGGCCTCCCGTTCCTTGCGGGCGATGGCCCGGTTGAAGCGCCCCTTGCACGCGATCACCACCCGCTCGCTGATGTCGCGGACCACCGGGTTCGACGCCGAGAGGTACGAACCCACCGCGATCGAGCCGGACGCGCCCTTCGCCTTCTTCCAGACGATCTCGGCGCGCAACAGCAGCGCCAGGTCGTCCTGCAGGATCCGGGTCACGTCGCCGGCCAGCGAGCGGTAGGGCTTTCGGCCCAGGTTGGCGACGTTCACCGCGATCCGCCCCCCCGGCTCGAGGACCCGGCGGCACTCGGCGAAGACATCGCGCAGCATCTGCAGATACTCGACGTACGACGCGGGGATGTGACCCTCGCCCAGCTCCTGCTCGTACTGCTTCCCGGCGAAGTACGGCGGTGAGGTGACGACGAGGGCGACGCTGTCGTCGGGAACCGCGCGCATGTCCCGGGCATCGCCGCAGATGAGCGTGTCGGCGACCGGACACGGGTTCACGGTCTCGTCGTCGGAGATCTCCGGGGCGACGAAGCGGGCATAGAACTCGGTGGCGTCGTGGCTCTCGCGCTTGCCTGCACCGAACGAGCTGGTCCGCGTCGCCATCCCCGCACGGTAGTTGGGGGATCAACCGGGCGCGACCGGAGCGCGCCGACGTCGGCGGAGCACGACTCCACCGGCCCCGAGCGCCGCGATCACCGCTCCCGCCGCCATGACCCCGATCGGCGACGATCCGCCGTCGCCGTCACCTCGGGACGACGTCCCCGAAGCCAGGGTCTCGTCGCGATCGCCTGCGCCCGCCGCCCGAGTCCTCGTCGAGCCCTCTTCGCCGGATGAATCTTCGCCGGATGAATCTTCGCCGGGTGCGCCCGGATCGGCTCGACCGCTCCCGGACGGCGATGTCGTCCCGTCGCCCGACGCGCCGGGCGCGGTTGCGCTCGACCCGGCAACGGTGGGCGCCTCCGTCGAGGGTTGCGCGGTCGGCGGCGGCGGCGGCGCGGTCGGCGGTGGCGCGCACCCGGCGACCGCACAGAACGACGTGAACGGAGGTGGACCACCCGTGCCGTAGCGCCAGCCCTCGACCCAGCCGTCGGTGACGGTGGTCCCACCGGCACCGCGCGACGAGTACTGCCATCCGGCGGCACCCGGTGCCGCGCGCCAGTAGGACCAGTACTCGCCGTTCGGACCGACGAGGCACTCGCCGGGCGTGGCCGGGTTCCCGACGCCGTTGATCGAGCACACCGCCTCGCCCGTCCCGCCGAAGCCGACCGTTGTGACGCTCGCGACCATCCGCAACGCCTGGAGTCCGGTCACCGTGCTCCCGAAGCTGATCACCTGGTTGGACCCGCCGATATTGACGACCGCGCGGCTGCCGGCGGCGCCGGCCGAACGGACGGCGTCGGTCGAGTCGAGCACGGTGCCCGACGCAAGTGCGACGAGCGCGAGCACGACCAGGCGGCGGCCTCGCCCGCCATGCATCATCCGGCGAACCTCGGGACTGCCGTCACGGCGACCCCGGCGACCGCGGTCGCGGTCGCGGTGACCGACGCCGGGCCACC
>JAWOIO010000146.1:0-34108 GCA_046484625.1 Acidimicrobiia bacterium | reverse complement strand
CCCGAGCAGGCCCACGGCCTCGGGACGCGCCGCCGGGTTCACCTTGGTGGCCTGACCCGCGGCGACGAGCGTCTTCTGGGCGAACGCGCCGATCCCCAGGGCCGGAGAGAGCACGGTCCCGTCGGTGAGGGTCATCCTCTGCGTCGCGTTGTGGGTCGCGAAGCAATACCACGGCCGACCGCGGCGACAGGCCCGGCACTCGCCGCACACCGCGCGCCAGTTCAGGACGACGAAGTCACCGGGGGCGACGCTCGTGACGTCGGGGCCCACGGTCTCGACGACGCCGGCCGCCTCGTGCCCGAGCAGGTAGGGGAACTCGTCGCCGATCCCGCCCTCGCGGTAGTGGAGGTCGGTGTGGCAGACGCCGCACGCCTGGATGCCCACGAGCACCTCCCCGGGCCCAGGGTCGGGGACGACGATCCGCTCGACGGTGACCGGCTCGCCCTGTGCTCGCGCGACGACCCCGTCCACCTCGTGGCTCATGGCGCGAAATCTAGTGCCGGCGTGCGGATGGTAGAAACGGGTCATGCGTTTCGGACTCGACATCGCCCAGCAACGCATGCCCTGGTCGGAGGTGGCCGACCGGGCGCGGTTCGCGGAGTCACTCGGCTTCGACGGCGTCTGGGGCTTCGACCACTTCCAGCCGATGTACGGCGAGGGCCCGGGGGAGTGCTTCGAGGGCCACACCACGCTCGCGGCCCTGAGCGGGATCACCGAGCGCGTGCGGCTCGGGCTGCTCGTGGCCGGAATGACGTACCGGCACCCGGCGGTGTTCGCAGCGGAGGCGATCACGATCGACCACGCGTCGGGCGGCCGCCTCGAGCTGTCCTACGGCGCGGCCTGGTTCGACAAGGAGCACACCGAGCTCGGGATCCCCTTCCCGGCGCTCAAGGACCGGGTCGACGCGTTCGAGGAGGCGGTGCAGATCGTGCGCGGGCTGCTCACGACCGATGGCTTCACGTTCGAGGGTCGCCATCACTCGGCGACCGACGCCACCTTGCGGCCGCGCCCGGTGCAGGATCCCCACCCCCCGATCTGGATCGGGGCGTCGGGTGAGCGGCGGATGATGCCGATCGCGGCTCGGTACGCCGACGTCTGGCACTGCTTCGGCCCCGCGGAGCACCTCGGGCCGAAGTCGCAACGTCTGAGTGAGATGGCCGAGGCCGCGGGGCGGAACCCGGGTGAGATCCGTCGGGCCGCGTCGCTCTCGCTCGAGGAGGACGCCGACACGCTGGCTCGCCAGATCGACGAGTGGGCCGCGGCCGGGTTCGAGTACCTCGTGTGTGGCTGGCCCGCCGGCGGAAGGGCCCAGGTCGAGGCCTTCGCCAACGTGCACCTCGGCTGATCCCCGCGGGGTCGGCGCCTCCGGCCCGCGACCGCCGCCCCCACCTCCGCCACCCGATGACCACTCACAGTGGCTTCTTCGTGCTGTCCGGTTCGGACCTTCAGGAGCCGCGGATCGCGGTCGATACCTGGGCTCGAGGCCAGGCGCCACACGGTGCGGGCACGGGGCACGCAGGGAATCGACATGGGATCCGGAGCACGAAGCGCAGCGGCCGACCGGTCGGGAAGAGTGCACGGCGGCCACGAGCGGCGCCGTCGCGGCCTGGCGATCGCGCTCGTCGTGCAGCTGCTCACCGCGGCAGCGCTCGTCGTGGGGACCGCCGCTCCCGCGTTCGCCGGCCCGCCGACGGCGATGACCGGCTACGTGCCGCTTCCCTCGAACGACCTCGTCACGGCGTTCAAGGCAATCAACGGCGCGGCCGGGACGACCCTGGACTTCACGGTGGGGATCACCAATGCTGGCAACAGCGCGGTCATCTACTACGACCACTGGGAGGACGGCTACGAGGCCGACATCGCCAACCCGGTGCAGGCGACAACCGAGGTCTGGGGCGACGGCAACGCCGGCAACGGCGATGCCGCCGCCTATTGCTCGACGTGCGCCGGTGACCTCCTGACCGCCGGTGACGTGTTCGTGCTCCGCAACGACATCGACACGCCACGGAACCCGGCGCAGATCCGGTGGGACGGACGGGACAAGGTCGGCTCGACGCGAGGGTTCGCGCTCACTGCCGGCGGCTGGACCACCGCGACGGGACCGCTGCTCGCGAGCGCGGTGTCGGCGTACGACACGACGCGCTTTGGGCGCGCCTACACGGTGCCGGTCGGAGAGGACACGCCGTTCCCCGCGAACACCACGCCGCCGTTCGAGTACACGAGCGCGCACGTCATCGCTGCCGAGCCTTCGACGCAGGTCCAGGTCGACCTCGACAACAACGGCACCTTCGACCAGACCCAGACGATCGGCTCGGGCGAGTCGATGTTCGTGAACGGTGGGCTGCTCGAAGGGGCGCGCATCGTCGCGAACAAGCCGGTGCAGGTGCACCTCGTCGCCGGTGACGTGGGTGCCACCTACGAGGCCCACACCTACACGTTGTTCCCGGACAACCTGCTGACGAACTCGTACATCAACCCGGTGGGTTCGTCGGTGGCGAACCAGGAGACGATCATCTACCTGTACAACCCGGAGCCGTCACCGATCACGATCACGCCGACGTGCCCGAGCTGCGTGGGGTCCTTCCCGATCCCTGCTGAGAGCAGCGTGAGCTTCACGGTGCCGCTGGGCGAAGCCGTGCAGTTCACCTCCGACGGACCCGACTTCATCGCGGTCGGCGCGGCCGGCTCCCAGAGCGGGGCCGGCGGCGGCAGCGACGCGAGCTCTGCCTACGACTGGGGCTTCACGCTGATCCCGTCCGACCTGCTGGCCACGCAGGTGGTCATCGGGTGGGCGCCGGGGGCCGCTGACGTGCCGCCGTCCGCGGCGAACTTCAACCCGGTCTGGATCACGACCTTCGCGCCCACGACGTTGCGCGTCGACTACGACGGCGACCCGACCACGGGCACCCTCGGTCCCGACTGCCTCGGCCAGTACGACGCCGAGATCCCGGTCGCGGCGCTGGTCTCGACCCGCATCGTCGACAACAGCGACAACTCGATGACCGGTGCCCGCATCTACACGTGCGACGGGACGCTGGTCGCCGGCGCCTGGGGCGAGGACCCCGCCAACGCGCCTGCGGGGAGCCCCGGGCTCGATGCCGGGTACACCGTGATCCCGAGCTCGAACCCGCTCGTGAACAAGACGTCCGCGCTCGCGATCGACGCCAACGGCGACAGCCGCTTCGGCCCCAACGACACGATCCAGTACTCGGTGACGATCGCCAACGTCGGTGACACGACGCTCACCAACGTGTTCGCGACGGACCCGTTGATGGCGGGGCTCTCGTACGTGCCGGGCTCGACGACCTACGACGACGGGGTCGTCAACCCGATCGCCGACGACGCGGTGCCGCCCGCCGCGACGGTCTACCCCCTCGACGAAGGTGGGTTGAGCCTGCCCGACCTGGCCGCGGGGGCGACGACGACGTTGCGGTTCCGGGTGACGATCGACAGCCCGTTCCCGGGTGCGAGCCCGTTGGTGACGAACCGCATCGACGTGAGCTCGGACCAGGGGACGACCAACAGCACCGACGAGCTCACGTTGGCCGAGGCCGACCTGCGGCTCTCGAAGACCCTGACGACGACGCCGACCTACGTCGGTGAGGACGCGGTGTTCCGGGTGCGCGTCACCAACGACGGCCCCGACCTCGCGCCGGACGTCGAGGTCACCGATCTGCTGCCCGCGGGCGCTATCTATCAGAGCCACACCGTGACCCAGGGGACCTACGACGAGAGCACCGGGCTGTGGGCGGTGGGTGACATCGCCAACGGCGCGAACGCGACGTTCGATGTCACTGCGCGCATCGATGCGCTCTCGGTCACCAACTACGCCGAAGTCACGAACTCGGGTGCGTTCGACCCCGACTCCCAGCCGGCCGAGGGTCCACTCGGACCGGGGAGCCCGCCGGACCAGGACGACGAGGGCTCCGTGCAGGTGACGGTCGCGCCGCTTGCCGACCTGTCGCTCGCGAAGACCCGCATCGCCGGGCCGGACGAGTTCGGTGACACGACGTTCCTGCTGACGCTCACCAACGACGGCCCGTCCACGGCGACCGGAGTCGCGGTGACCGACGCGCCGCCGGTCGGTGCGGTCTTCGTCGGATCGACGCCGTCGCAGGGCAGCTTCGACGGCAACACCGGGATCTGGACCGTCGGTTCGGTGAGCTCCGGCGCCAGCGCGACGCTCGAGGTGACGTACACGATCCCGGCGTTCCCGGCGACGAACTTCGCGCAGGTGACGGCGGTGAACGAGGCCGACCCGGACTCCGCGCCGGCCGAGGATCCCTTCGGACCGGGGAACCCGCCCAACGAGGACGACGAGTCGTCGGTGACGGTCACGCCGTCGGCCGACCTGTCCCTCACCAAGGTCGAGACCGCCTCGCCCACGTTCGTCGGTGACAACGCGGTGTTCGACATCACGGTCACGAACGACGGTCCCGACGTGGCGCCCAGCGTGCAGGTCTCCGACCTGCTCCCGGCCGGGCTCACCCACGTCTCCGACACCCCGTCGAAGGGCAGCTACGCGCCGGGCACCGGTGTGTGGACGATCGGCGCGGTCCAGCCGAGTGACTCCGAGACGCTCCAGATCACCGCGCGGGTGATCGCACCGGGCTCGATCACCAACACCGCCGAGGTCTCGGCATCCGGCGCGCCCGACCCCGACTCCACGCCGGGCAACGACTCCCCGGCCGAGGACGACCAGGACAGCGACTCGGTGAGCACCACCGGCGCGACGCTCGGTGACACCGTGTTCTACGACGTCAACGGCGACGGCACCCAGGATCCCGGGGACCCCGGGATCCAAGGTGTCGACGTCATCGTCACCACGGCCGGCGCGAACGGCACGCTCGGCGACGGTGACGACGTCACGCTCCCAGCGGTCGCCACCGACGCCTCGGGGAGCTGGACCGTCACGGGCCTCGGGCCGGGCCCCTACCGGGTGACGGTCGACACGGCGACGTTGCCGACGGGCCTCGACGACCCGACCGGCGACCTCGATGGCATCGGCACCCCCCACACCGCCGACCTGAACCTGGGCTCGGGTGAGACGCGCAACGACGTCGACTTCGGGTACCAGGGCACCGCGACCGTCGGTGACACCGTGTTCGTCGACTTCGACGGGAACGGCCTCATCGGCGGCAACGAGGGCATCCCTGGCGTCGAGGTCGACATCACCTGGGCCGGTTTCGACGGCGTGCTCGGGAACGGCGACGACATCACCCAGCGGGTCACGACCGACGCCACCGGAACCTGGACGTTGTCTGGCCTCCCGCCGGGCCTCTACCAAGTCGCGATCGATCTCGCCACCGTCCCGCCGGGGCTCGTCAACTCCTTCGACCCCGACGGCGGCAACGACGCCACCAGCGAGCTCACCCTCGTGCCCGGCGCCAACGACCCCAACCAGGACTTCGGGTTCCTCGGCACCGGCTCCATCGGACGAGTCATCTTCCGTGACGACAACCGCAACGGGCTCCCGGACGACGGGGAAGGGATCGCGGGTGTCACCGTGCACGCCACCTGGGCCGGGCCCGACGGTGCGCTGGACACCGACGACGACCACACCTACTCCGGGATCACCGACGACACCGGGTCGTACCTCGTGGGCAACCTCCCCGCGGGTGACTACCGGGTCGAGGTGCAGACCGACACGCTCCCGCCCGGCTCGACGAACATCGTCGACCCCGATGGCGGCAACGACAGCACCTCGCTGGTCTCGCTGGCCGCGGACGAGTCCAACCTCGACCAGAACTTCGGCTACCTGGTGCCGGTCGAGCCGGTCGCGCCCACCGGAGCGCTGGCACTCACGGGCGTCTCGACCGTGGCCCGACTTTCGCTCTCGGGGATCATCCTCCTCGGCGCCGGCATCGCACTTGCCGCCAGCCCCTGGCTGCGAAGCCGGCTGACGGCGCTGCTCGAGCGGCGAAGGGCCCAGTCGATCGGCTGATCGGCGAGTGCCGGATCAGCGTGTGCCGGAGCGACCGAGTCGCTCGGTGACGCAGGTCGCGAACCGGTCCGCGCTCGCGGGGTCCGTCTCGAGGAAGAACGACGGCTCGGCCAGCTCGAGCTCGAGGACGAGAGGCCGGCCGTCGGGTCCGGGCACGAGATCGACCCGTGCGTAGAGCAGGTCGGGCGGTGACGCGGCGAGCGCGGCGTCGGCGACCCGGAGCTCGGCGTCCGACGGCACCCGCGGCTCGATCGTCTCGGGCGCGAAGAACTCGTCGGTGGCGGGCGCGTCGGCCGCCAGGATCGGGCCCTTCCGGAACGCGTGGCTGAACCGGCCGTCGAAGTAGACCAGGCCCGTCTCACCCTCGGTGTCGATGTGCTCGAGGTAGGGCTGGACCATCACCGAACGCCCGGCCTCGAGCAGCGCCGCTGCATGACGCAGGGCGGTATCGGCCGTCGTGTGGCGGATCGTGTCCTTGGACCCGGCCGAGACGACCGGCTTCACCACGACCTCGCCGCGGATCTCGTCGGCGAGCGGCAACGGGTCGCCTGGCTCGCAGAACCGCGTCGGCGCGACCGCGACGCCCCCGGCGGCGAGGTCGGCCAGGTAGTGCTTGTCGGAGCTCCACCGGACGACCTCGGGTCGGTTCAGGACCGTGGTGCACCGGTCGGTCCGGTCCAGCCAGGTGAGGAACTCGTCGTAGCGGGGGACGTAGTCCCACGGCGAGCGCAGCACCGCGAGCCGGAACGCGCTCCAGTCGACGTCCGGGTCGTCCCAGCTCACGACCTCGGCGCGCGCGCCGTGTGCCGTGATCGCCGCTTGGAGCGGGGCGAGGTCGGCGTCCGTCGACGCCGCGACGATCGCGGTGACGAGGGCGACGTCGGGCACGTTGCGCACCGTACCCGGCGGCCCGCGTAGGGTGCGCGCCGTGACCGAGATCTCCGATGCCCGCCTCGCCGCGGCCGCCGCCCTGCGCGAGCTCGCCAACGCGTTCGTCGCGCACGATGTCGACGAGCCGACGCTCGCCCGGCTCGACGCGAGCGTGCGCGCCGTGCTCCCCGACGTCGCCGCCGGCGCCCGGCGGGAGCGCGTCCCTCCGAAGTTCGGCGAGATCGCGGCGGGAGTCCCGGTCGCCGACGCGGCCCGTCGTCATGCGATGGCCGACCGCGCGGTCGCGGGCGCGGCGAACCCGACGGCGGTCGAGATCACGAGCGCGCGCGAGGGGGACGACGTGGTCGCGTCGGTGCGGTTCGGCAAGGCGTTCGAGGGCGCGCCGGGCCGGGTGCACGGCGGGATGATCAGCGCGGTGTTCGACGATGTGACCGGCTACGTGCTCGCGTTCGGGGGCAAGCCGGGCTTCACCGGTCGCCTCACGGTGACGTACCGCGCGCCGGTGCCGATCGAGACCACGATCGAGTTCCGCGCCCGCCTGCGGGAAGAGACCGGTCGCAAGCTCACGGTCGTTGGGGAGGCGCGGCTCGGGGAGAAGCTGCTCGCCACCGCTGACGCGATGTTCGTGCTGGTGGACCCGAAGCACTTCGCAACCCACGCGACGGAGCTGCTGGCCCGCGACTCCGGCTGAGCCGTTCGCTGCGGAACGCGGTCGACGCCGAGTCCGTCGAGCAGCTCCGCCTCGCCCCCGACGTCGCGCCAGAGCGTTGCGGCCGACCCGTTCGGGGCCGTGTCGGTCAAGGCTGGCGGAACGCCGGGCTGCCCGAGTCGGACGGGACCTCGTCGAGCGGGCGGGCGACGTCGTCGACGAGCGGCCCGACCCGAGCCGCGATCGGCGCGAGCGCGTCCAGGTCGAAGTCGTAGACACCGGCGACCGTCCGGCTCGTCACCTGGCGGACGTCGTCGGGATCCCAATCCGAGAACGCGTGGCGCAGGCCTTCGGTCGTGTACGGGTAGGTGCTCTCGTGATGGGGGTAGTCGCTGCCCCACATCACGCGGTCGAGCCCGAGCGTGCGCATCGCCTTCGCCTCGGCGGGGCTCGGGAAGCTCACGCCGACGTAGCAGTTGCGCGCGAAGTACTCGGACGGGCGCATCGGGAGGACCTGGTCCTCGGAGTAGTTGATCTCTCCGATGCGTCCGGTCTGCATCTGTGCGTGGAACGCGTCGAGGCCCCTGAGCATCGGCGCGATCCACGAGCACCCCTGCTCGGTCATCACGAACTTCAGCCGCGGGTGCCGTTCGAACACGCCGCCGATGATGAAGTGTGCGAGCGGACGGTGCGAGAACCACTGGGTCTCGGCGATCCACAGGAACATCGAGAACGAGTGCTTGCCGTAGTCGGGGGAGCCCTGCCCCGAGTGATGGGTGAGTGGGACGTCGAGGTCCACACACGCGCCCCAGAGCGGGTCGTAGACGGGGTCGAACAGCGGCGGTAGATCGGAGTCGTCGGGACGACCAGGGAGCAGCGCACCACCGCGGAGCCCGTGCTCCTTGATGTAGGTGACGTCGGCGATCGCCTCGTCGACGTCGTTCAGGAAGATCTGGCCCACCCCGGCGCGCCGCTCGGGCGCCTCGGCGCAGAAGTCGGCGAGCCAACGGTTGTGGGCGCGGATCCCGGCGAGGCGCAGCCGGAACTCCTCGGCGTTCGGCGGCCGTGCGATCACCGCACCCGTGGGGAAGAACGGCGGCACCGTGTTCGGGAAGAGCACCTCCGCGGCGGTGCCATCCGACTCCTGCTCGGCCCAGCGCCGCTCTCCGGCCCAGTTCTGGTCCCGCTTCTTGCCGTGGAGGTCGCGGAACGGGTTCTTGTACCGGTTGCGCCATGCGTCGAACTCGTCGCGGAACTCGGGATCGAGGTACTCGCGGTACTGCTCGTGGTTCCCGCCGGCATGAGTGTCGGCGGAGATGAGGAGGTATCGGTCACTCATCGAGCTTGAAGACGCGCATCGCGTTGTCTCGGAGGAACATCGGCCACACGTGGTCGCGGAAGGGGACGTCGGGCATCTCGCGGAAGATGCGTTCGAGGCTCAGGCCCATCGGGTAGTAGCCGGCGTACATGATCTTGTCGGCTCCGCGCGTGTTCGCGTAGTCGATGATCGCCTTCGGGTAGTACTTCGGCGCGAACGCGGATGTCATGTAGTACAGCCCGGGCCACTTGAGCATGAGCTTGACCGCCAGCTCCTCCCACGGCTCGGCGCCGTGGCGCATGACGATGCGCAGGTCGGGGAAGTCGTAGCAGACCCGGTCGAAGAGCTCGACGTGCTGGCACGCCGACGGGAAGCGCGGTCCGGCGATCCCTGCGTTGACGACCACCGGGATGTCGACCTCGATGCACGTCGCGTAGATCGGGTACATCTTCGGGTCGTCGACCGGCACCTGGGGCAGGCAGCCCGACGGGAACACGGTCACGGCCTTCAGGTCGTGCTTCGCGACCGCGGAACGGATCTTGCGGACCGACGTCATCACGTCGTTGGGGTCCACCTCGAGCGACGTGTACACCCGCCCGGGGTGCCGGTCGCGCGCCTCACGCGACTGCTCGCTCAACCCGAAGAGGCCCTTCTCGACGCCGACATTGTCCATCTCGGCGAACGCCTCATCGATGGGGTCGACATCGGGCCGGGCGCCTTCGGGCACGTCCTTGAACATGTACTCCGCGGGGAACGAGAACGAGTCCTTGGTCTCGGCATCCTTGATGCCGCGCATCAGGTACTCGTAGGTGGCCTGCTTGTCGCGCATCGGGAAGCCGATCATCAGATCGACGGCACCGATGCCCTCGGGGTATGCCATGGGACCTCGTCCGCTCCGTGCCGGGCGCCCTGCCCGGAGCGGGGCGACGCTATCGGCGTGCGTTGAACTCCGGTGTCACTTCGTGTCGGCCGCGGGCGGGTATCCGCCTCCGGCCCCACCTTCCTGGTGCTTCCGCCAGAAGAAGACGACACCGGCGATCGCAGCACCGAGTGCGGCGAGCTTCGTGAGTGTCTTGCCCTTGCCCATCGGGGACCTCCTCGTCCACGGACTCGTCGACCTCGGTGGATTCTGCCGTCAGCCCAACGCGCGCGCCAATGTGTCGACGACCCGGTCGATCTCGGGGTCGCTGATGACCAGCGGTGGGCAGAAGGCGAGCGTGTCGGCGCCGATGGGCCGGCAGATGACCCCGTCGCCGAGCATCCGGTCCCGGACCGCCGCGGCATCGAGCCCTGGTGGCAGCGCTGTGGCCCAGACGGCCCCAGCACCGCGGACCTCGGCGATCAGGCCGTCGCGCTCGAGGGCCCGGAAGCCGTCGGCGAGGCGGGTGCCCACCTGCGGCGCCCGCGCGAGCAGCCCGTCGGCCCGCACGACCGCGAGGTTGGCGAGTCCGGCGGCCGCGCAGGTCGGGTGCCCCGAGTAGGTGTGGCCGGTTCGCAGCACGTAGGTGTCGTCGGTCTCGAGCGGCTCGTGCACCGAGGGTGCCACGACGACGCCACCGAGCGGGACATAGCCGGAGCTGACGCCCTTCGCGAAGGTGATCAGATCCGGCGTTACGTCGAACGCGAGTGCGCCGAACCACTCGCCGAGGCGTCCGAACGCGCAGATGACCTCGTCGAAGATCAGGAACGCGGCGTGCTGGTCGCAGAGTCGACGAAGCCCCGCCAGGAATCCCTCCGGCGGCGGGTACACGCCGCCCGCGCCCTGGACGGGCTCCACGAGCACGGCTGCCACGCGGTCGCCATGTTCGGCCATGAACGTCGCCCAGGCTTCGATGTCGTCGGGCGGGAGGTTCTCGAACCCCTCGACGTGGGGTCCGTAGCCCTCCTGGTTGAGCGGGAGACCCTGCGCGGCCATGCCGCCGAACGTGACGCCGTGGTAGCCGCGGCCGCGGCTCAGGACGAGTGTCCGTTCGGGCCGTCCCGCGCGGACGTGTGCCAATCGGGCCAGCTTGATCGCGGAGTCCACCGCCTCGGATCCCGATGTGGTGAGGAACACGCGGCTGTTGGGCATCGGCGCAAGCGAGGCGATCTCGGTCGCGAGCCGCTCGGCAGGCTCGTTCGTGAACGGCTCGAACGTGTGGTAGCAGGCGATCGCGCGCATCTGCTCGGTGACCGCGTCGATGATCTCGGAGCGGCCATGCCCCACGTTCACGCACCAGAGGCTTGCCATTCCGTCGATGTACTCGTTGCCGGCGTCGTCCCAGACCCGCGCGCCCTCGCCGCGGACGATCGTGACGAAGGAGTCGCGCGTCGGGCGACAGAACGGGTGCAGGAATGCGTTGAGCGTCATCGTGCCTCCGGAGGAGCTGGTGGCGCGATGCTACGAGGGATCAGGCGGAGGTGGTTCCTTCGGCTGCCTCGATCCAGGCCGTGAGCTCCTCGACCACCCGTGCCAGCTCGCGTGTGACGACCGAGTCGTGACGGGCGGTGAGCACCCGCACGAGCTCGGTGTAGTACCAGCGCTGGTCGTCGGCGCCGGCGTTGAAGCGATCCCACGTGCCCCCGCCGTGCTCGTGCAGGTCGGACAGGATCGACCGCGCGTTGTGGAGCTTGTCGGCGGCGCTCACCCGGAGCGCGCCCGGAGGCAGGTGGTCCCGCTCGAGATGATCGAGATACGACTGCTTCCGGTGCCTCCAGTCGGTCGCGTCGCGGGGACCGCCGACGTCGGTGCAGGCCGCCACGATCTCGGCGACGGTGCCGCCGAACCGCGCCCGGATCTCGGCCGCCGAGGCACCGCAGTCCTCGATCACGTCGTGGAGGACACCGGCGATGGCCTCCTCCTCCGTCCCGCCGTCCTCGAGCACGAGCGAGGCAACGGCGAAGAGGTGCGCGACGTACGGGATCTGCGTCCCCTTGCGGCACTGGTCGGCGTGCAGGTGCGATGCCCAGCGGACCGCCTCGGAGAACCGAGCAGTGAGGACGGCTGTGGGGAGTGCCGCTGGGTCCGCTGCCGGTGTCGCCACGCCGCCACCGTAGGTCAGCTGTCGAAGCCGATCCCGAACCGATCGAGCAGCCGGAGCCAGGGTCCCCGCCGACCCTGTCGTCGGTCGGCGCGTGCGAGCGCCCGTCTCGTGAGCGTGACGCCGATCCAGCGGAACGGCTCGGGTGGGAACGGGAACGGGCGCTCGCGCACGAACCGCATCCGGGCCAGCGGCGAGTCGGGGTCGTCGAGCCGGTCGAGGGCGACGCGGGCGCCGAATCGACTCGCGACGACGCCGAGGCCCGTGTACCCGACCGCGTACGCGACGCGCCCCCGGTGCGACGTCCCGAAGCTCACCGCGAACCGCGACGACGTGTCGATCACGCCGGCCCACCGGTGCGTGAACCGGATCCCCTCCAGGGCCGGGAACGTCTCCGCGAACTGGCGCGCCAGCAGCGCGAACGTGGCCGGACGCTCCTCCAGGTGTGGCGCGACTTTCGACCCGAAGTGGTAGAGCGCGTCGTAGCCGCCCCAGAGGATCCGGTCGTCGGCGGTCAGCCGTGAGTAGTGGAAGCGGTTTCCCGAATCGGTGAGCCCCTGGCGCGCGGCCCACCCGACGGCACCGCGTCTCGCGGTGTCGAGCGGCTCGGTGACGAGGACGTAGTCGTAGACCGGGACGATGGTCCGCCGGATCGAACGAACCAGCGGGGGGAACCCGTTCGTGGCGAGGAGCACCTTTGCGGCGCGCAGTCGACCCCAGGGACCGTCGAGCGTCATGCCGGCGCCGTCGGTGTGCAGCGCGGTGACGGGTGCGTGCTCGTGGAGCGTGACACCGGCGCGGATCGCCGCGTCGCGTAGCCCGAACACGAGCCGGGCGGGGTCGCAGATCCCGGTGGAGGTCCGTTGCCAGAGTCCGCCCAGGAACGTGGGCGAATGGATCTCGGCGCGGGTCGCGGCGGCGTCGAGCACCTCCGCGGTCTCGCCGTGCTCGCGGAGCAGCGCGGCGTACTCATCGAGCCCTTCGAGCTGGTAGGGCTCTGTCGCGACCGAGAGCTGCCCGGTGACCTCGACCCCGGCGTCGATCCCGTGCCGGGTGAGGTCGGCGAGCAGGCCGTCCCAGTTCTCGCGACCGAGCTCGACGAGTCGGTCGTGCTCGTCAGGGAAGCGGAGGCGCCCGTGCTCGATGCCGTGCGTCAGCGACGAGTCGATGAATCCGCCGTTGCGCGTCGAGGCGCCGAACCCGGCCTGCTCGGCCTCGAGCACGACGACATGGCGGTCGGAATCGCGTTCGACGGCCTGGAGCGCGGCCCACAAGCCCGTGTAGCCGGCACCGACGATCGCGAGGTCGCATTCGCCGCGGGACGGAGGCGCCGGCATCGGCTCGGGGAACGGTGTCGCGTCGGTCCAGTAGCACCGGGCGTCGGCGTCGTCGAAGCGGCGTGGGTTCGTCGTCGGGATCACGCCCGGGTGGGGACGATCATCACCGCGCAACGCGCGTGGTGGGCGAGCGAGTTGGGGACGCTCCCCAACAGGCGTCGGCTCCCGACCATCCCGCGGTTGCCGACCACGATGAGGTCGGCACCGACCTGTTGCGCGACATCGAGGACGACCGTGACCGGGCTCCCCACGGCCTGGTGCATCTCGACCTCGACACCACGGTCGCGCGCCGCTGTGACCTGCTCCTCGAGTCCGGCGATCGATCCTGGAGCCTTCGTCGCGACCACGAGATGCAGGCTCGCGCCAGACGTCCGCGCCAGCGTCGCTGCGTGCGCCACCGCGATCGCCGATCGCTCGGACCCGTCGGTCCCGACGACGACCGTCGAGAACATCGGCTCAGTCACCCGTGGGGACGATGAGGACGGCACAGTGCGCGCTGTGCGCGATCGCGTTCGGGACGCTCCCGAGGATTCGACCGCGGCCGGTCATCCCGCGGTTCCCGACCACGATCAGGTCTGCGTCGCAGGTGAACGCCAGGTCGACGACGGCGTCGGCCGGGTGCCCGAGCATCGCGTGGGTCTGCACGTCGATGCCGCGCCCGGCGAGGCCGTCCTGCACGCGGTCCGCGACCTGCTTCGCACGGCGTACGACGGGCCGCTGTGTCCCCTGGTACGCGTGCACCACGTGCAGGGTCGAGTCATAGGCCTGGGCGAGGGTGGCAGCCTGTTCGACGGCCTGCTCCGCACGCGCGGATCCGTCGGTACCGACGACGATGGTGGCGTATTTGGGCTCGGGGGCCACGCGCGGAATCTATCGGCTCGGGCGCCGCGAGGCGCGGCGCGTCAGCATGGGACCCGCGCCTTCGTCCAGCCCGTCGTGTTGTGGAAGTCGGCGACCGCATTGCCAGGATGCACGAGCTCGTCGCAGGCGATGCGGGTGTCCTCGTCGAGCTCGAGGTCGAGGACCCCGATCGCGTCCAGGAGCTGGTCGAGGGTCCGCGGCCCGATGATTGGCGCCGTCACGCCCGGTTGGTCCTTGACCCAGAGGAGCGCGAGCTGGGTCGCGGTGAGCCCGCGCTCGTCGGCGAGCCGAGCGAGCGCACGTCCCACCTCGACGGCGCGCGGGGTGACGCGGTCCATCACCTGCGGGCGGCGCTTCGCACGCGAGGCACAGCGGCGCGACGTCGATCCCCGTCGGCCCGAGCGCTCGTCGCTGCATGGCCCGGACGCTACCGTCGGCCCGGCGCCTCTGCGATGCTCGCGCGATGAGCGATGCACCCGATCCCGTTCCGGAGATGCGTGACTGGGGGCTCGTCGACGAGCGCGAGCGGGCCCGCCTCGTTGTCGTGTCGCCGCACCTCGACGATGACGCCTACACTGCCCGGCAAACTTCTGGAGGACGTCATGGACGCTGCCGCTCGCCCCGACCCTGTTCGCGAGCTCGACCCGGCCATCCGCTGGTCGCTCGCCGCGTTGTCCGTCGGCGCGGCGTTCGTCCATTTCGGTGTCATGGGCGAGCACTTCGACCACGGCACCGCGCACGGCATGTTCTTCGCGGTGGCGGCCTGGCTGCAGATCGCGTTCGCGCTCGCGATCCTGCTGCGCCCGTCACGGCTGGTCGTGTGGTTCGGTGCCGGCCTCAGCGCCGCGATCATCGTGTCCTGGATCGTGTCGCGCCTCTGGGGCGTCCCCTTCGGGCCCGGCGCGTGGACCGCCGAGCCTGCCGAGTTCGCCGATGTCCTCGCGACGTCGTTCGAGGTGCTCGTCCTCGCCGGTTGCGTGGCCGTGCTCTCAGGTTTCGCGCTGCGGCGCAGAGTTCCCTCGGCCTTCGCACTCCCGGGACTCGGGGCGCTGGTCGCGATCGTGGTCCTGCTCTCGACGATGTCGCTCATCCCGGCGATCGCGGGCGAGAGTCACCACGGCAGTGGTGCCGCTGCCGGTCACCCGGGGGGCGCCCACGCGGACGACCACGGTGGCGACGTGACCCCTGTCGGTGCAGGCGGCGCGACGCACGAGGCCGCCGCGGGCCACGACGACGATCACGCGACGGCGGCCGGTGACAGTCCCGGCATCGAGACCGCCAACGGCAACTCGCCATGCGAGCAGGCGAGCCCTGAGGCGTCCGAGGGCCAGTCGGCGGGTGGCCACGGCCATCGCGGTCCCACGGTCTGGTACCCGATCGAGGATGCTGCGACCCGCGAGCAGCTCGGTACCGAGCTGGCGATCTCGCGTGAGGCTGCGCTCGCCCTCCCGACCGTCGCCGACGCCGAGGCCGCCGGGTACCGGGCCGTCACGACGTACCTGCCGTGCATCGGTGCGCACTACATGAAGTTCAGCTTCGTCGACGGCACGTTCGATCCCACTGCGCCCGAGATGCTCCTCTACGACGGCAGCGGGCCGGATGCCCGCGTGGTCGGGCTGAGCTACTACGTCCTCACGTCCGACGGCACTGCGCCGGAGGGCTTCGCGGGACCGAACGATCCGTGGCACCAGCACATCGGGCTCTGCATCAAGAACGGTCTCGTCATCGGTCCGGAGAGGTGGTCGAAGGATCGGTGTGAGGCCGCGGGCGGTACCAAGAGCGACGGCTCGGACGCGTGGATGAACCACACGTGGACCGTCCCCGGGTGGGAGAGCCCGTGGGGTGTGTTCAGCGGTGAGCACCCCGAGCTCGGCGCGACTGTCGCGCGCTGATCGCGGCGCAGACCCAGGAGCGTCAGCTGGTCTTCACCTGGCTCCAGCAGCGCTTCGCCGGCGCGCCCCTGGTGAGTACGTGCGGCACCGTGCTGCCGGTCGCGCCCATCAGCTCCTGACGTCTCGCGTCGCTCCACTGCCCGGGCGGCGCGTCGCGTCGTCTGGCCGTGCCGTCCCGACTCACGGGGCCGGGCCGTCGCGCGCCTGGTCGTCGCGGTGGACGACGGTGAGGCCGTCGGGCTGCTCGGCGTCGCCGATGAGTCGGTAGGGGCCGTGGGGTTCGAGCATCTGGTGGTGGGGAGGGCAGACGCCGGCGAGCTCCCGGGGGTCGTGAGAGTCGCCGTGGGCACAGATGGGATTGGTGTGGTGGATCTGGATGCCGCGGGTGGCTTCACAGCCGGGGACGCGGCAGGAGCGGTCGCGGCGGCGGAGGTGGCGTTCGACGTCGGCAGGGAGTGCCGTTCGGGGCCGGCGGGTGGTGCGGGTCCCGGTTGCGTCGAGGACGGCATCGCGGACCTTGGCGTCGGGGCGTAACGCGTCGACGGTGGCGTCGGCGATGGGGATGCCGTCGACCTCGTGGGTGACGTTCCCGCGGTGGTCGGTGATCTGGACGATCTCGATGCGGAAGCGTCCGGTGCGCTCGGTGTCGGCGTAGGTGCGGGCGAGTTCGACGAGGGCGTCGGCCTTGCGGCGCGCGAGGGAGGCCCAGGCGAGGCCCTTGGCCGGGCGCATGCGTTCGGCCATGTGGTCGAGGACCTTGTCGACCAGCACGCCGTCGACATCGGGCAGCGACCAGCGGCCCGCGCACATGCCGGTCTCGGCTTCACGCCAGGTGAACACCGACCGCGCCGCCCGGCGCGCCTCGGCGTCAGCTGTGGTGACCTTCCGGGCCGTGCGAGCCATGCGCTGGAGGTCGACCGGCGCGACGTTCGGGCCCCGTTGGGCCCATTCGGCGTCGCTGGCAGGCGTCGCGACCTGGGTGAGTGGGGCGAGCTGGTCCCGCGACAGGCATCCGTCGTGGGCGGCCTTGGCGACCGCGGGCAGGGACTCCAGGGCGCGGGCGACGTCACGGTCGGTCTTCGCAGTGCGGGCCGAGATGGTGGCATCGGGCAGGGCACCGAGGGCGTCGCGGTCGTCGAGCACTCGGATCGCGGCGAGCTCTTCGAGGTGCCAGCGCTGCTGCTCCCGGCGGGCGTCCGCCAGCAACCGGCGCAGGTCCTTCGTCGAGCGGCACCGCAGGGCATCGACCCGGTCGCGGAAGTCGAAGCGCTTGGTGTCCTCACCGGTCTGAGTTGTCGGGGCGAACATATGTTCGATCACGCTCATGTCGACCACACTACGAGCAGGGTGTGACAACGACCGTGGAGGAATCTCGAGCGAACCCGGGAGCCTCGGTGGGCCGGCGCGCGCGCCGGCCCACCCGGCTACGACAACGGTGACCAGCTCGTCGTGCGGAGCAGGCGGCTCTCCCAGTCGTCGCGCACGGCGAGCGCGTCGTGCATCCACGTGCCGGGCGCGCGGTGCTCGGCCGGGATCTCGGAGTAGAGGAGATTGAGCAGGCGCTTGGGCTCGGTGACGCGCTGCCAGAGGATGACCTCGCCGCGCTTCCCGGACCCGTAGGCCGACTGCCAGACGCTGAGCAGCTCGAGCATCGAGCGGCCACCGTGGCGCCCCTCGACGAGACTGGGCGCGTACTGGTCGTGTGCCTTGGTGAGGTACTCGTCGAGCTTGCCCTCGTGGGGCCACGCCGTGTCCTCCATGAAGAGCGTGAGGTCGTGGTCGACGGGGTCGGTGGGTACCGCGGCGAGGTCGGCGACCGGGAGCGGCGCCCACGGGACGGGCAGCACGGCCTTCGCGTGCACGTCGTGGCGGAGCTGGTCGGCCTCGTGTGCCCACGTGCGCAGGTCACCGTCCTGGACACGTCGGGCCAGGTGCTCCCACGCCGTGCCGTCGCGCACCGCCGTGATGGTCACGACCGTGTAGGCCCGGCCCGAGCCGTGCGCGAGGTGCAGGTAGTAGAGGAGGCGGGCGTCATCACCGGCCGCGAGCTCGGGAAGCCAGCCGTCGCGCACGTGGGCCTCGAACGCGTCCTCCGACGCGCCGCGCACCCGATGGATCTCGTGCAACAGCAACACGGTCAGGTCACTCCTGGGTTGCGTCGGGCGCTGCGGCGGGCGCGAGGAGCGCGAGTATCTCGTCGACGGCGTCGTCGGCCAGAGCGCCGAGCTCGGCGTCGGTTCGGTCCTGGATCGGGTGGGCGACGAAGACCCGGGCCGGATCGGCGCCGAGCGCCTCGGACTGCGCGTCGGCCGCGGTGACGAACTCGCTGGATGCGACGAACAGTCCGGGCAGCCCCAGTCCCTCGAGGTTCACGATGTCGTGCACACTGCACGACGTGCACGAGCCTCAGTCGGCGAGGGCCTCGATGACCACGTCGCACTGCTGGGCGATCTCGTGACGCAAGTCGATCGGCGCGACCTTCGTGAACGTGGGCTTCGAGTACCGCTTCACCCTCATCCCGCGTTCGACGAGCCGCGTCTCGAGCCGGTCGAGGAAGACGTCGCCGCGCGCCTTGCTGATGTCGAGCAGCCCCACGGTCGCGCCGTCGAGCGATGCCGGTCGGGGAGCACGGGCGCGAGTCGCGGCGTCGTGCTCCGCGGTGGGGTCGAGCAGCACGTGGGCCATCCCCCGATCATGACCGAGATCGGGAGCCGTCACCACCGGCTCAGGTCCCGATCGCGACGGTGACCGGGTCGCTCCCGCCACCGCCGCCCAGCCAGCCGCCGATGATCGCCGAGAAGAGCCCGGCGTTCCCGCCGACGTGGGCCACGAGCAGCCCGCCGTCCCGGAACTTGGGAAGCGGGTTGTCGGCGAACGCCTCGGGCATCCCCTCGGTGATACCGCCCGCCCCGCGCACGAACTCGTCGCCCGGGACCTGCAGCGCGGCCGCGAGTGCCTCCATCAGCCGGGCACGGTCCCATCCCGCCTCGCGGTAGACGCGCGCGTGCTCCGGCGAGACGACCAGCATCGCGTCGATGCCGAGCACGATCTTCGGGTGCGCGACCGTGCGCAGGCAGGCCGCGAACGTGGCCGTGAGCGACTCCGGCGTGCGCGAGAGCTGGTCGAGGACGACGCGGGGCCCCTCCCCGGTGAACAGGGTGACGGTCGAGTCGTCCGGCGCGAACCCACGTGCGACGTGCAGCGGCTCCCACGGCGAGCCGGCCTCGTCTTCGGCGAAGCAGAACGTGTACTTGCCGGGCTGGCCCTGCGTGGCGCGGTCCACGCCACCCGGACGACCGCCACCGACGTTGCGGATGACGAGCTGGAGGGCTCGTCCGATCGTCGCGTTGGCGCGGTTGCCCTGCCCGAGGGCATTGCCGCCGGAGTTCATCCCGATCGCCCGCGCGACGGGGCCGTTGACGACGACGACGGGCCCGACCGGCATGGTGGTGGCGAGGACCCCGTGGATGTTGAACGCGTCGGTGCACGCGGCCTCCACGGCTGCGAGCACGACGGGCAGGTACTCGGGCCGGCACCCCGCCATCACCGCATTGATCGCGACCTTCTCGACGGTGCACTCGACGAGGTCGGGTGGCACCGTGGCGACGATCGACGACGGGTCCCGAGTCGTGCCGCCGAGCATGCGGGCGACCCGCTCGGGCGTCGGAGGCACGAGGGGGAGGCCGTCGCTCCATCCCCGCTCGTACATCGCCTCGAGCTCGTCCTCCGCCGCGCCGAGCTCGACTCGGCGCGAGGTGAGGCGGGCAGCGCCGGAGGCTGCTGCGCGCGCGGCCGCGAGGTCGGGGTCCTGGGTCCGCGAGCCGCACCCCGGACGGTGGGGCGGAAGGTCCTCGCCCAGGTCCGTGCGGCCGGTGAAGGCCTCCCACTGCTCGCGTGACCAGCCGACGATGCAGTCGCGCTCCCGGCCGTCGACGACGCGCAGCAGCGTGGGAACCGTGTCGAGCTCGAGTGCGAACGACACCTCGAGGTCGGTGTCGTCGATCGGGTCGAGCCCTTCAGGGAACGTCGGGTCGTCCTGGGTGAAGACGGTGATCCCCGGTTCGGCCGCGAGCTGTTGGAGGACCGGGACGACGAGCGCGCACGTCGGGCAGTCGCGCTTGACGATCGCGACCAGGCCGTCGGGGAGGGTCGCCGCCGCGTCACTCATCGTTCGGAGCTCACGAGAGGGCGTCGACGATGTGGTCGATGGCGCGGGTGAGCGTCACGAGGTCGTCCGGCTCGATCGCAGGGAACATCGCGATCCGGAGCTGGTTGCGACCGAGCTTGCGATAGGACTCGGTGTCCACGATCCCGTTCGCACGGAGCGCGGCGGCCAGGTCGTCGGCGCTCACGCCCTCGAAGTCGATCGTCGCGGTGACCGTGCTGCGCTCCGCGGGCTTGGCCACGAACGGGCTCGCGTGCGGGCTGGCCTCGGCCCACCCGTAGACGATCTCGGCCGACTGCTCGCAGCGACGCGCCGACCACTCGAGGCCACCGTTGCCGTTGATCCACTCGACGGTGTCGGCGAGCAGGAAGAGGGTGGCGAGCGCAGGCGTGTTGTAGGTCTGGTCGAGCCGGCTGTTCTGGAGCGCAACCGACAGGTCGAGCGACGGTGGGCACCAGCGGCCCGACGCTGCGATCGCCTCGATGCGGGCGATCGCAGCGGGGGAGCACGCGGCGACCCAGAGCCCGCCCTCGGAGCCGAACACCTTTTGCGGCGCGAAGTAGTAGACGTCGAGCTCACGGGGATCGACGGGCATCGCACCGGCGGCCGACGTCGCATCGACGAGCGTGAGCCCGGTGTCGGAGGGCCGCCGGACCGTCGTCATGACCCCGGTCGACGTCTCGTTGTGGGTGAGGGCGTACGCGTCGACGGACGCGTCCGCGACGGGCTCGGGATGGGTCCCCGGCTCCGACTCGATCACGATGGGGTCGTCGAGGTGCGGGGCCGCCCGGGCCGCGGCGGCGAACTTCGACGAGAACTCACCGAACGCGAGGTGCTCGCTGCGACGCTCGATCAGCCCGAAGATCGCGGCGTCCCAGAAGGCGGTCGTCCCCCCGTTGCCGAGCAGGATCTCGTAGCCCTCGGGGAGCGTCCACAGGTCGGTGAGCCCGGTTCGGATGCGCCGGACGAGGTCGCGCACGCCGTCGCGCCGGTGGCTCGTCCCCAGGAGCCTGGGCGCGGCTTCGGCGAGACGCGCGACCGCCTCTGGTCGGACCTTCGACGGCCCCGATCCGAACCGACCGTCGCCCGGGACGAGCTCGGGAGGGAGCACGACGGCTCCCGGTTCGACTGGCATCGCGTCGAGCCTAGGTTCTCGTGATCGTCCCTCACCCGTCGAAATGACGACGCATCGAACCCGAGAACGGGTTCAGCCGAGGGCGACGATCTCGTCGAAGCTCGCGGCGAGGTGCTTCCGGAAGACGTCCGTGTCGGGGATCGCCCGCCGGTCGACGTTCACGCCCAGGAAGCACGTACCGCAATGGCTGATGAGCACCACGTTCGCCGCCGAGCCCGACACCGGTCCGAACGCGAACATCTCCTGGACCTCCGCTCCGCAGGCATACAGGGGGAACGGCGAGCCGGGGACGTTGCTCGTGATGAAGTCGGCACCCTTGAGCATCGACCCGAACAACGCGGTGGCCGCCCGCTTCGGCAGGCGGTTGAGCATCGCGGCCAGGTGCTCCGAGAGCGCGACCGCGGGTTCCTCTCGCATCTCGTGGGATCGCCTCGAGATCTCGCGCATCCGCTCGGCCGGATCGGCGATCGCGAGCGGGACGATCAACCGCGCGGTGGTGAAGTGGTTCCCCCCGAGTCCCGCGCCCTCCGGCCGGATGTTGATCGGCATCATCATGCGAAGGTCGTCGACCGCCGCCCCGTGCTCTTCGTGGTACGACCGGAGGCCGCCGAGGACACCCGCGACGAAGGCGTCGTTGAGTGTGACGCCGACCGCCTTCGCGGCGCGCTTGAGGTCGTCGAGGGGGACCGACAACGTCGTCGCCCGTCGGTCGATGCTGCGCGAGTCGATCAGCGTCGACAGGGGGGTGGGCGCAGGTTCCAGGAACCGGGCGATCGATCCCAGGGTGCGCGTCGCGGCACGCACCGTGCTCGCGGCGTCGTCGCGTAGCGCCCGCGCGGCGGTGATCGCCGCGCCCAGCGCGCCCCGCGTGTTCTCGGCGATCCGCCGGGCCTGCCACTCGACCCCGTGCGGGATCAGGCTCGCCGGGGTGAAGATCGGGAGGGCCACCGGCTCGGGATCCGGGGGAGGTGTTCCCGGTTCGCGTTCGAAGTCGAAGAGCATCATCAGCAGCTTCATCCCGCCGACGCCGTCGCTCATCGAGTGGTGGATCTTGAGCACGATCGCGGCGCGCTTGTCGGGGAGCGCCTCGACCAGCGTGCACTCCCACAGCGGTCGTGACCGGTCGAAGTCACCCATCGAGGCCGTCGAGGCGATGTCGAGCACCGCGTCGAACGACCGGGGCTTGGGTGCGCGCACGCGACGGACGTGGTAGCCGAGATCGAAGTTGGGGTCGGCGGACCATGCAGGAGGGCCGATCCCGAGCGGCGGCTCGACCACGCGCTGGCGCAACCGCGGGATCAGGCGCGTCCCGCGGTCGAGCCGGTCGAGGAGCGCCTGGTAGTCGGGCGCCCGGTCGAGGACCAGGGCGGTCACGATCGTCGACCGCAGCGCGGGGTCGCGGTCGATGTGCCACATCAGGGTGTCGGCATCGCCGAGCGTGTGTTCGAAGCGATCTCCCACGCGCATCGCCTCCGTACCCGGAGGTCAGGCCCCGTACTTCTGGAGCCGACCGCCGTTGGCGAGCATGAGCGCCATCAGGTCCTTCAACGGGCGCTGTCCCAACCCTCCGCCGAGGCAGTGTCGTTCGCCGTACTGCTCCGCGCGGTCGCGCCCCGAACGCGCGCTCCACAGCAGCGTCGGCACCGGGTGCCACGAGTGCGCGGCCATCTGGCTGGGCGTGGCGTGGTCGCCGGTGACGGCGATGACGTCGGGGCCCAGGCGGCGGAGGTCGGGAACGACCGCGTCGAGGGCCTCGATGGCAGCGATCTTGCGGGCACGATCGCCATCCTCGCCCGCGGAGTCGGTGCCCTTGTGGTGGAGGAAGAAGTAGTCGTAGTCGGACCATGCGTCGGCGAGGATCCCGAGCTGGTCCTCGAGGCCCTTCGCGTGCCCGAGGACGTCCATTCCCAACAGCCGAGCGATGCCGCGGTACATGGGGTAGACGGCGACGGCCGCCGCGCGCAGTCCGTAGCGTTCCGGGAACCCCGGGAGCTCGCGATGGGTGTCGAACCCGCGCAGCAGCAGCCCGTTCGCGCGCGGCTCGTCGGCGAGCACCGTCCGGACCTGCGTGGCGACGTCGGCGATCAGCGTGGCGCTGCGCGTCGACTCGGGCGCGAGCGCGACCGGCTCGGACGGCGGGACGCCGGTGTGCTGGGGGTCGGTGTCGGAGATCCTGGGATCGAGATCGGGGCCACGCAGGACGACGAGACAACGGTGCTCTCGCTCGTGGCGGAAGAAGACCTCGACGCCGTCGAGGCGGACGCGCTCCTGGAGGAGCTCCACGACGCGGCGGGCGTCGTCGTCGGGGAGGCGACCGGCCCGGCGATCGCTGATCGTCCCGTCGGGGGCGATGGTGCAGAGGTTGCCGCGCGCCGCAAGGTCCCCCGCACCGAGCTCGAAGTCGAGACCCGCGGCCGACAGCGCGCCCCGCCCGAGCTCGAACTGCAACGGGTCGTAGCCGAAGAGCCCGAGGTGGCCGGGCCCCGAGCCCGGCGTGATGCCCGGACCGACGGGCTCGCAGAGCCCGGAGATGCCCTCGGAGGCGAGGGCGTCGAGGTTCGGGGTGGTCGCGTCCTCGAGCTCGGTGCCGCGGTCGGCGTCGGCGTACCCGCCGAGCCCGTCCATCACGACGAGCAGCAGCTTCGACTGGGCCGGTTGGTGCAGGGACGACAGGTCCATCGCCCGAACGCTACCCCCCGGCTCCCTTGCGCTTCACGGGGCGGGTCGTGGTGGTGCCCTCAGGGGTGGTGCCCTCAGGGGTGGTGGTCGGCGCCACGGTGGTGGTGGTGGCCTGCTGCCACGACTCGAGGTCGAAGGTCGCGCGCATGGCGGCGAGCACCGCGGCCGCGATCCGGTCGCCACCGGCGCGGGTGAAGTGGATGCCGTCGCCCGCCCTCACCTGGACGATCGAGCCGTCGAGGTTGCCCAGGTAGTCCGCATATCCCCCGCCCGGTGCCGACAGCACCGGCACGGTGTCGACGTACACCGCGCTGCCCGGCCGCTTCTCGGCCTCGGTGCGGGCGATGTCGTTGATGAGCCGGTACCTGGAATCGAACCGTGGCGCATTGCGCATGGGCGGGATCCCCACCCAGAAGACCGTCGTCCCCCTCGCGATGACCGAGTCCATGAGGCCCCCGACCCGCCGGCGGTACTCCGCCTCCCACTCGGGCGTCCCGAACGGGCCGGTCCCCCCTTCGCCGGTGAGGCTCTGGTCGTCGTTCGAGCCGAGCGCGATCACGAGCGCGTCGGGGACGGACGCGAGGCCGGCGATGTACGCGGGCCAGTTGAAGACCTCCGGTCGTGCGAGCCCGGTCGCGACACGGCTGTCGACGGGCCCGAGCAGACCCATCACGCCCGTGGCGAGGCCCTGGTTGACGACCGACTCGCCCGGTGTCAGGGCGAGGGAGTCGCCGGCGACGTAGATCGCGAGCTGGTTCGACGGCGAGAAGGACTCGGGTGGGGGCGGCACCTTCGGCTCGCCACCTACCGCGACCGGGAGCGTGGGGCTGGGAAGGGTGAGGTCGATCTCGTCGTCGTCACCACGACCGATCACGTCCTTGAGGACGTCGCGCGGCCGATCCAGGCCGATCGTGTGGCTCACGTCGTAGAGCGCGTCGCCGAGGAAGGTCGCGACATCGCGTCGCCACCCCACGTCTTGTCCGAGCGCGGTCTTCCGGATGCCCGGCGCGTTGAGGAGCGAGCCGACGAGCAACGCGATCGCCGCGACGGCCCAGATCCGCGCGACCGGCATCGTGCGGCGCGGCCGGGCATCCATCTCATCGGCGTGCCAGTGGATGCCGCGGCGTTCGGGATCCCGTTCACGCGGCGGGGCGGAGTCGGTACGGCGAGGGGTCACGGCGGGCTCAGAACCTGAAGTAGATGAAGGGGGCGACGCCGCTCGGGCCCGTCGTGTTGATCACGAGCAGGGCGATTCCGAGCACGACGCCCTGGGTGACGGGTGCGAGGTAGGAGAAGCGCGCCATCGCACGACTCCACGCCTGCTTGGGCAGGCACTGCTCCACGAACGCGGCGAGGATCGCCAGCAGCACCCCTGCGGTGATGAGCGGCGCAGCGTCGAACCAGTGCGACGGATCGACGAGCCGCCCGAGCAGCTCGAACGCGTTCGTGAACGACTCGGCGCGGAAGAACACCCAGGCGAGGCACACCACCTGGAACGTCCCGAACCGGGCGAGGTTTCGGCGCCACGCAGTGTCCGGAGGATCTGGGATCCCCCGGGCTTCACGTGACGATCGCCGGGAGTGCTCGAGCACCATGAACCCGCCGTGGATCGCACCCCACACCACGAACGTCCAGGCCGCCCCGTGCCAGAGGCCGCCGAGCACCATGGTGAGCATGAGGTTGCGCGAGGTGCGCCACCGACCGGATCGGTTGCCGCCGAGCGGGATGTACAGGTAGTCGCGGAGCCAACGCGAGAGCGTCATGTGCCATCGCCGCCAGAAGTCCTGGATCGACACGGCGGTGTACGGGCTGTCGAAGTTCTGCGGGAAGCGGAAGCCGAGGAGCAGGGCGAGACCGATCGCGATGTCGGTGTACCCGCTGAAGTCGGCATAGATCTGGATGGCGTATGCGTAGATCGCGACGAGGACCGTGAGGCCGGAGTGCTGTCCGGGAGACGCGAACACCGGGTCGACGATCTGGGTGCCGAGCAGGTTGGCGATGACCACCTTCTTCGCCAGGCCGACGGTGATGAGGAAGAACGCGCGGCTCGCGTCGACGCGGCGCGGGTCGTGGCGCGACTTGAGCTGGGGCATGAACTCGGCCGGGCGCACGATCGGGCCGGCCACGACGTGCGGGAAGAAGGACAGCAGCACCGCGAAGTCGATGAGTCGACCGGGGGTGAATGTCCGGCGGTAGACGTCGATCACGTAGCTCAGAGCCTGGAACGTGAAGAACGAGATGCCGACCGGAAGGGTGATCGCGACGATCTCCGGCGAGATGTTGATCCCGATCCGTTCGAGCGTGTTGGTGGCGCTCGAGATGAAGAACTCGTAGTACTTGAAGTAGCCGAGCGCGCTGAGGTTGGCGACGACGGCGAGCGCGAGCCACCGCCGCCGGACCCGGTCGTCGTCGGACCGGTGGATCCGTTCTGCGAGCAGCTGGTTGATGATCGTCGACGCGGCGATCAGGAAGCAGAAGCGCCAGTTCCAGTACCCGTAGAAGAAGTACGACGCCGCGAGCATGAACATCTTCCAGCGTCGTCGCCGCGGCATCAGCAACCAGCTGATGGGCAGCACGATCATGAAGAAGATCGCGAATGTGATCGTCGGGAAGAGCATGGGTGCCGAACAGTCTCGCGCCCGACCTCATCGGAGTCGGAGCGCGGCGGTGAGCCCGATGCCGCTCGTTCCTAGTGCTGGGAACGGCCCCGATCGACCACCGAACGGCGTCGGCGCTCGATCTCGTCGAAGTCCACGCGATACGACCGGAAGACGGACTGCTCGTTGGCGAGGGCGTCGGACACGGTGAGCCGGGCGTTCTCGTCGTAGAGGTGCTTCAGGTGACGCACGGTGGGCCCGTCGTTGCCGGCGACGTCGCTCGCGACGTGTCGCGCCGCGGGGAGGAGTTCGTCGTGCGCGACGACGTGGTTCACGAGACCGATGCGGTGCGCCTCGGCTGCGTCGAGGAAGTTGCCGGTGAGGGTCATCTCCTTGGCGCGGCGGAGCCCGACCGCCATCGGAAGGTAGACGCTCATCCCGCCGCCGGGCGTGACGCCGACCCGGGCGTGCGTGTCGGCGAACGTCGCACGCTCCGACGCGATGAGGAAGTCGCAGCCGAGGGCCAGCTCGAAGCCCCCGGTGACGCACGCCCCGTTGATCGCGCCGATCACGGGCTTGGTCATCTCCCAGACGGCCTGGATCGGGTTCGTCCACCGCGCCTCGCCGTCGCCGCCGCGGCCGCCGCTGAGGTTGGCGCCGCCCGCGCCGAGCTCCTTGAGGTCGAGGCCGGCGCAGAATGCGGGGTCGGCTCCGGTGAGCACCACGACGTCGATGTCGTCGTCGTCCTCCGCGTCGACAAGTGCAGCTGCCGAGGCGCGGTGCAGGGCGGTGTTCAGCGCGTTGCGGGCCTCGGGCCGGTTGAGCGTCACGGTGCGGACGCGGCCCTCGGTTTCGGTGATCACGAGCTCGCTCATCCGACGAACCGTAGCGGGATCACTCGCTACACGATCTCGAACCGGAGTCGGACCTCGACGGAGAGGCGCTCGGTGCCGGGCTCGATGGGGGCCGAGGCCTCAGCGACGTCGGAGTCCCCCGCCCGCAGGATCGGTCCGGCTGGTGCGGAGGTCTCGTCCATGGACAACAGCCGCCCGATCGCGACATCGGCGGCGTCGGCGAGCTGCTCGGCCTGGGCACGCGCCTGACGGACCGCCTCGGCGCGAGCCTTCGCGACGAGCCGGCTGTTGTCGTCGAAGGAGAACGAGAGGCCTCGAACCACGATCTCGTCGTTCGCCACGTTCGCGGCCTCGTCGATGACCGCGCCCGCGCGGTCGAGGTCGCGCAGGGTGACCTGGACCGTGTTCGAGACCGAGTACCCGATCACCTCGGTGCCGTCGTCGTTCGTCATCGGCCAGATCGACAGCGCCGCCGTCTGGATGTCGTCGTCGGTGACGCCGGCGTCGCGCAGCACATCGAGCACCTGCCGGAGGAGCTCGCTGTTCCGGGCGAGCGCGTCGGAGGCGCCCTTGGCGCGGACCTCGATGCCCAACAGGAGCTCGAGGACGTCGGGCGTTCCCCGCACGACCCCGGTCCCGACGACGTCGATCGTTCGGGGGGTTGACTGGGGGTCCTCGCTCTGCGCGCTCGCGGTGGTGGCGCCGAGCGGCCACGCGACGCCGACCGCGACGATGAGTGCGCCGACGAGGAGCAGTCGACGAGCGGTGCGAGCGACCCGTGCGGGTGGTCGTACTGGGGACATGGTTGCCTCCGGGGTTGTCGGGCTCGACGAGGTCAGACGCTTGCCGGTGCCGTCTGGTTCCCGGAGATGTGCCCGGAGGTGTGCCCGGAGATGTACCCGGAGATCTTGAGGGGTCAGGGTGACGACGCGTCTCCCGTCGGACCACTCGGTGGGCCGTGGCCCGCGGCAACCGCGTCCTCGAGGAACCGGCCCAGGACCTGTTCCGACTCCTTGGCGTTGTAGACGTCCTCCTCGAGCGACCACATCCCGTTGCCCGCGTAGCGAAGGATCACGACGACCGCGAACTTGTACTCGCCCGTCATCCCGGGGAGCGGCTCGAAGACGTTCCAGCAGTACATGACCACCCGGTCGTCCTCGATCAGGTACCAGTCGACCGGGAAGCTCATCCCGGAGACCGATGCCATCGTCTCGGTGATCCACGCGCGGATCGCCTCGCGGCCGTGGAACACCCCCATCTCGTGCTCGATGTACTCGGCATCGACGGTGAACTGATCGGCCCAGGCGCTCCAGTCGTTCGCCTTGCCGCGCTCGACGTACTTGTGGAACTCGGCCTCGACCTCGGCTCGGGGGAACGTCGCCATGGCCGCGCAGCCTACGCTCCGGTCGTGACGGACGCTCCGCCGGATCACGTGTTCTCCATCGACGGGGATCGCTTCGTCCCGACGGCGCTGGCGAGCGGTCCGTGGTCGTCCGATGCGATGCATGGCGGAGCGCCCGCCGCGCTCCTTGCCCGCCAGCTCGAGCGCCACGACCCCGGTCCGGCGGGCTTCGTGGCCCGGCTGTCCGTCGACCTGCTGCGGCCCGTGCCGCTCACCCCGCTCGAGGTCGTCACCCGCACGGTTCGACCCGGCCGCAAGGTGCAGTGGCTCGATGCCGCGCTGCTCGCCGACGGCGTCGAGGTCGCCCGTGCCTCGGCGTTGCGTCTGCGCGCCGACGACACGATCGGTCTCCCCTCGCTCCCCGAGCCGACGCCGGAGATCGTCGCGCCCGGAGCGTCGGCCCCGTTCGACATCCAGCCGACCCGAGCGTTCGGGTTCGGCTTCTGGCTCGCGATGGAGGTTCGCCAGGCTGCGGGCAGCTGGACCGAGACGGGACCCGCGACAGTGTGGTTCCGGCTCCGGGTGCCGATCGTCGCGGACGAGGAGCCGTCATCGCTCCAGCGGGTCGCCGCAGCCGCCGACTTCGGCAATGGCGTCAGCTCGGTGCTCCCACGCGGTGAGTACCTCTTCATCAACCCCGATCTCACTGTGCAGCTGCATCGCCACCCGACCGGCGAGTGGGTCGCCGTGGAGGCCGAGACGCGCGCCGACCCCATCGGGGTTGGGCTCGCCCTGAGCACGCTGCACGACGAGCGGGGACCGATCGGACGAGTGTCGCAGTCGTTGCTCGTCGACCAGCTACCGAAGGAGTGACGGCATGAGGTGCTTCGTCACCGGCGCGACCGGCGCGGTCGGGCGCCCACTGGTGCGTGCCCTGCGCGCCGCCGGCCACGAGGTGCGTGGCGTCGCGCGCACCGACGCCAGGGCCGAGGAGCTGCGGGTCGTGGGCGCGGAGCCGGTGCGCGTCGACCTGTTCGACGAGGAATCGGTCGTCTCCGGGGTCGCTGGATGCGATGCCATCGTTCACTTCGCGACCAATGTTCCGCCGCTGTCGAAGGTCGGTCTCCCATGGGCATGGAAGACGCACAACCGGCTCCGGACCGAGACGACTCGGCACTTGTTGGCCGGCGCGCGCCAACACGGGATCGGGCGGGTCGTCAAGGAGTCGATCACGTTCACGTATCCAGATCGTGGCGACGAGTGGATCGACGAGAGCGTCGAACCGGACGAGTCGGTGAAGCCGCTGCGCCCCACGCTCGAGGGCGAACGACTCGTCGGGGCCTTCACCGAGGAGGGCGGCGAGGGCGTGGTGCTGCGATTCGGGCTGTTCTACGGACCCGGGAACCGCGCCATCGACGAGGCGTTGCGGACCGCGAAGCTGCGCGCGTACCCGATCGCAGGCCGCGGAACCTCGTACATGTCATCGATCCACGTCGACGACGCGGCTTCCGCAGCGGTGGCTGCGCTCACGGCGCCTCCGGGCCTGTACAACGTCGTCGACGACGAGCCGGTCACTCGGCGCGAGTACGTCGACGCGTTCTCGGCGGCCTTCGACCTCCCCCGACTGCGGATCGCGCCGTGGTGGCTGCTCCGGGCGATCGGAGGGGCGGGGGCCAAGGCGCTCTACGCATCGCAGCGCGTGTCCAACGGCAGGTTTCGTGAGGTGACAGGCTGGGGCCCAGCGGTTCCCGACGCCGGCGTCGGGTGGGCCGCGATCGGCGCGGCGCATGACCGCGGAGAGGGGAGCGCACGATGAGCACTGCGCGGTCGAGCCACGCGGCGGGTGCGCCCGGATGACGGGATCGAGCGACGCAGGCTGAACGATCGTCCGACCCGCTCTTCGCGTTCGAGCGCGTCACGGTTGCCGGATCGCCGCGACCGCGAATCGACGACGCGTCGGGGCAGATCCCGGCGAGCGGCGTCACGGTCATGGTGGGACCTTCCGGGTCGGGCAAGTCGACACTGCTCCGTCTCTGCAACCGCCTCGAGGTGCCGGAGAAGGGGCGCGTCTGCCATCACGGCGCCGATGTCGCGACGCTCGACCCCCTCGTGCTCCGACGTCGGGTCGGAATGGTGTTCCAACGCCCGACTCCGTTCCCCGGCACGGTCCTCGACAACCTCAGGGTGGCCGAGCCGAGCCTGACCGGCGAGCGCGCGCACGAGGTGCTGGCCCGGGTCGGACTCGACGCCTCCTTCCTCGGGCGCGACGCGCACGAGCTGTCGGGCGGCGAAGCCCAGCGCGTCTGTCTGGCCCGGACGCTCGCGACCGAGCCCGAGACCGTCTTGATGGACGAGGTGACGTCGTCGGTCGACCCCGCGGCGCGCCGGGGGTTGGAAACGTTGGCAACTCGGCTTGCCGGCGACGGGGTCCCGATCCTCTGGGTCACCCACGACCTCGCGCAGATGCGTCGCCTGGCCGATCACGTCGTGGTGCTGATCGCCGGGCGCGTCGCGCACTGCGGCACGCCGGAAGGCCTCGACGCCGAGGCGCCTGCGGACGCGCGGCGCTTCCTCGAGGGCGAGCACGCGTCGTGAGCGACATCGGCTGGACCGGCCTCGGGGTCTCGGCGCTCCTGGTGGGTGTCGCTGTGGGCCTGTCGCTGTGGCGTCGGCTCGGGCTCGAGGCCAGCCTGCTCTGGTCCGCGCTGCGCGCGTTGGTCCAGCTGCTCGCGATCGGGCTACTGCTCGAGGTGCTGCTCGATCCCGGGGTCTCGACCTGGTGGGGCTGGGCGTGGGTGGTGGTGATGCTGGTCATCGCCGCGTTCACGGTGCGGCGTCGCGCTCCCGGCGTTCCCGCGATCTTCGAGCTCTCACTCGTCGCGTTCTCGACGTCTGCGGTCCTGACGCTCGGGGTGCTCTTCGGGCTCGGCGTGTTCGAGCTGCGCATCCGCACGTTGATCCCACTCGCGGGGCTCATGATCGGGAACTCCCTCGCGACGACTGTGCTCGTGTCGCGGCGTCTGGTCGACGAGCTGTCGGACAAGCGCGACGAGGTCGAGGCTCGGCTCGCGCTCGGGCAGCCGTCCGCGGTGGCGGCGCATCCCTACGTCCGATCGGCCCTGCGGACCGCGCTCATCCCGCAGATCGAGACGACCAAGGCCGTCGGGCTGATCGCGCTGCCGGGCGCGATGACGGGCCTGATCCTGGCCGGGGTCGACCCGATCGACGCAGTTCGGGTGCAGGCGTCGGTGATGTTCCTGATCCTCGGCTCCGTCGCGACCACGACGACGGTGATGGCGCTGGGGATCCGGCGTCGGCTCTTCACTCCCGACCACCGGCTCCGGCGACTCGGTGCCCCCGAAGGTCTCAGCCAGCCGCCGCGACCGGGTCGATGAGCCCGCAGCCGTACTCGTTGTCGCGTCCTGAGGCGCCGAGATCGTCCGCAGTCGTGAGGAGTCGCTCGCGCGCCTGGGCAACCGTCCACGACGGGTGCCGCGCCCGTACGAGCGCCCCGGTCGCCGCCGCGTACGGGGTCGCCATCGACGTACCCGAGAGCGTCGCGTAGGTCGAGCCCGCATAGGTCGACAAGATCGATCCGCCGGGTGCCGCGAGGTCGACGTAGGCACCCGTCGTCGAGAACGAGCTGCGAGCGAGGCTCTGGTCGACGGACGCCACCGCGATCGCGCTCGCGGCCGCCGCGGGGTGTTCGGGGCCCCCGCCGGCACCGCCGTTGCCGGCGGCGGCGAACACCATCACGCCGTTGATGACCGCGTTCTCGACCGCGGTGTCGCTCGGGCCGGCGGAGGCACCCCCCAGGCTGAGGTTGATCACCTTCGCACCGTTGGCGACCGCCCAGTTGATGCCGCGAGCGACGTCGCTGTCCCAGCCGCTGCCGCTGCTGTTGAGCACCTTCACGGGCAGGATCTGCACGCCCGGGGCGGCACCCGTGACCCCGACCGCGTTGTTGGCGACGGCGGAGATGATTCCCGCGACGTGGGTCCCATGCCCGTTGTCATCGAAGGCGGGGTTCATCGCGGACTCGGTCCCGTTGTCGGAGAAGCGCCGACCCGGCAGGACCTGTCCGACGAGGTCGGTGTGGTCGGACTGCACGCCCGTGTCCACCACGGCGACCGTGACTCCGCTCCCGTTGGTGAGCGACCACGCGGACTCGAACGCCGCTCGATCGAGCGCCCACTGCTCGCCGCGGCGGGGGTCGCTCGAGCTCGCGGCCACGACCCGTCGGCTGCGCGAGGTCGAGAACTCCGTCGCGCTGACCGGCACGTCGGGAACCACGCTCACGAGGTCGTCACCGACCGCGGCGTCGGTCGCGACGGCCGCGGCCTCCTCGCGCGTGGAGACGGGGGTCGTCTCGATTGCGAGGCCGCTCCCGCGACGTTCGACGGTGACGAGGGGGACGTCGCCGTCGGGGAGGCGGGCGGGGGCCGCCTCGAAGGCGGTGGTGCCCTCGGATGCGGCCTCGGCGCTGCTCAGCGGCTCGGACGCCGAAGTGGCAGCAGCCTGCGCGGGGGTGCACGAGGTCGGGGTCGGAGTGGCCACCGGTGCCGGGGCGGGGGCCGGCGCCGGGGCCCGCGGGGGTGCCGGGGCCGGCGGGGGTGCCGGGGCCGGCGGGGGTGCCGGGGCGGGAGCCGGGCCGCACGCCGTCAGCGCAACGGCGGCCAGAGCGAGGAGTGAGCCCGTGAGGCGAATGGGCGCGCGCATCGTCGAACGGTTCTCCATGGTCCGGAGCCAGGCCTTGGGGAAGTGTCGGCGGGACGGGCGCGAACCTTGAGGCCGGACGGATCAGCGGCGCCCGGCGTTGGGCTTCTTGCCGTGGTTCGCCTTGTTGCGGCGGGCCTTGAGCTTGCGCTTCTTGGTCTTCTTCGACACTGCTGGCCTCCGTGCGGGGAACACCGAGGATAGGCGCCGGGACCGCTGCCTCGGGGAGTCGGCGTGCCGTTGGCTACGCTCGAGGACCGATCGATTCGGCTCGGTGGACCGGTTGGCCTCGCGAGCGTACGGACGACAGGAGCATCGATGCGGCGACGGCACCTCGCGATCGCGACGTTCGTCGCGCTCGGGGCCTTCACTGCGGCCGCATGCCAGCCGGTGGCGCCGGCCACGCCACCCCCGGCCCCCGCCCCCGCCCCGGCCCCCGCCGCCGCCCCGGTGGGTACCTGCGCCCTGTCGGTCGGTCCCGACGACACGGCGCAGTACTTCGCGATGGTCGACGACGGTGATGGCGTCGCCGACGCCGTCGCCTTCGACGCGTCGTCCGAGCTCGAGAAGCGCGACGAGGTCGCCGAGATCGAGGCGACCGAGGGCACCGTCCTCGCGGTGGAGCCGGACTGGCCGGTCCAGGCCGCGGTGGGGAATCCGGGCGACGACCCGCGCTACGCGAACCCCCCGCAGTGGGGCGTCGACGCG
>JAWOIO010000131.1:0-10242 GCA_046484625.1 Acidimicrobiia bacterium | reverse complement strand
CGCCTCCTGAAGACCGCGTCCCGATCAGGGATGCGCGGGTTGCGGGCGGAGAAGGAGCGGGTCGTGGCCGCGGCCACCGACCAGGAGGCCGCGGCCCGCCGCGCCCACCGCGACCGTCATCTCCGCGTGTGGCACCAGGGTCCCGCCACCCATGGCTCGTTCTCGGGGCCCACCGCCGCGGTCGCCGACCTCCTCGAGGCGCTCGAACCGCTACCAGATGCTCGGCAACCTCTGCCCCCGCCACCACCACCGGGTCCACGACGACCGCTACGACATCGTCGACCACGCCGACGGCACCTGGGACCTGCGCGCCCCGGCATCTCGCGAGGGCCGACCCCCACCCCACCAGGCGGCGGCCTGACGCGTCGGTAGCATCCGGGCATGCCTCGATCCCTGTGTTCCGTCGCGTTCACGGTTGCCATGGCGGTGCTCGCCCTCGGTGGCATCAGCGCCTGCGGAGGCGGAGGCGGCGGCGAGGATGCGAGCGGCCCCAGCGTGTACACGCGATCGGGCGAGACGATCTCGGTCGAGGTCGGCGAGGAGTTCGTGATCCTCCTCGAGTCGAACCCCTCGACCGGCTACGAGTGGTCCGTGACCGAGCAGCCTCCCGAGGTCCGCCTCGTGTCGCAGCGCTACGACCCGCCGGCCGAGCAGATCCCCGGTCGCGGCGGCCAAGAGGAGCTCCGGTTCGCCGCCCGCAAGGCCGGGCGCGCCACCCTCGAGCTCGTGTACGCCCGATCGTTCGAACCCGACGTGCCTCCGGCGGAGACCGCGACGTTCGAGCTGCGCATCGGCTGACGGCGGGGTCGGCCTCGCGCGCTCGCTCAGGTGGCCGCGAGACCCCGCACTGCCGCGTCGTCGGCTTCGATCGCCGCGCGCAGCTCCGCCAGCATCTCGCGGCGCGAGCGAAGCTTGCTGTAGCGGTGCGCGTCGGCGTCGAGCGCCGTCAGTGCCTTGGCATGCTCGGCAGCCGCCTCCTGCAGCTCGGACTCCTCGACTACCCGATCGAGGAACCCGGCCGCGACCGCGTCGTCGGGCGAGAACACCTCGGCGAGGAGCATCGCCCGCTCGAAGGCCGCCGGTGTGAGCCGTTGCCGGCTGATCGTGAGCGCCGTGGACGGCATCGTCATCCCGATCGCGACCTCGTTGGCGACGATCTTGAACGGCCCGCGCACTCCGATCCGGTAGTCGCCGGAGAGGAGCAGGAACACGCCCATCGCGATCGTGTGGCCGGTGGTCGCGACCACGACGGGCCGCGGGAACGAGAGCAGACGCTCGGCCAGCTCGAAGCCGGTGTTGAGCATGTCGGCTGCATCGAGCCCGCCCCCGGTGATCACCCCGAGGTCGAAGCCGCCCGAGAAGCGGCCGGGCCGACCCGTCAGGACGACCACGGCCTCGTCGGCCTCGGCGCGGTCGAGCGCCTCGTTGATCTCCCCGAGCATCGCGAGCGACAGCGCGTTGACCTTGCCGTCGTCCATCGTGATGGTCGCGACACCGTCCTGGAACTGGTACGAGACGAGTGATCCCATGGGGGGAACCTACCGGATCGAACCCCCGGAGCGGTTCGCCTTCGCCGTCTTGCGCTCTTCCCAGAGGTGCGACCTGCCGCGGCGCCGCTACCCTTTCGGCCGTGTCGGAGCGCGTGAGTCGACGATTCCTGATCGCGACGATCTTCAGCTTCCTGGTCCTGCTGTTCGCACCGATCTTCTTCTGGGCCGTGGAGCACGGACGCAGCGACGACGTGCACAATGTCGGTGACGCGTACGGCTGGCTGTTCCGCACCTTGTTCGAGAACAGCACGCCGTACAAGATCAAGACCCACCTGGGCTTCGTGTCGTACTGGCTCATCCGGGTCGCGGGGGTCAGCCTCGTCGCGTTCGCAACCGGCACGATCGCTTCACGATTCGTCGCCACCGTCATCAGGCAAGGGGCTGGGATGGTCAAGTTCAAGGGCTCGGGACACGTGTTGATCTGCGGGTGGAGCCCCAAAGGCTCCGAGATCATCCGGGAGCTCCGCGCTCGGGAGGTCGAGGATCGGCGTGAGGTCGTGATCCTCGCCGACCGCGAGACCGCTCCGACCAAGGGTGACGCAGTCACGTTCGTCCGAGGCAACCCGAGCGACGCGACCGACCTGCGCCGGGCCGGTCTCGAGCGCGTGTCGACCGTCATCGTGCTCGCTGACACGACCAACGCAAGCGACGACCCCGACGACCTCGACGCCCGATCCCTGCTCACCACGCTCGCCGTCGAGTCGATCAACAGCGCCGCGTACTCCTGCGTCGAGGTCGTGAAGTCCGAGAACCGCCAGCACTTCGAGCGCACGCATGCCGACGAGCTCGTCGTCAGTGCCGAGCTCGCCGGCGCGCTGCTGGCGGCGTCGGCCCGCACACACGGACTCACCTCGGTCATCTCGGACCTGCTCACGCATCCCGAGGGACAGGAGCTCTACCGCGTCCCGACACCGCCCGAGCTGGTGGACGCCACGGTGCGCAGCGCGCTCGGGGTACTCAAGGACTCCCACGACTCCCTGCTGGTGGGGATCTTCTCGGACGGTCACTGCAAGCTGAACCCGCCGAGCGAGGCCACGCTGACCGGCGACATGGAACTGCTCGTCGTGCGAGCCCGACCGCTGATCGACGCGTCCCGACGCGCCGACAAGTCGTGAACCTCGGGCTGCAAGTCGAGCCCCGCGACCCGGACTCGTGGAGAGCCACTACGGTCGGGTCGTGCCCGCACCCGCGTTGAGGCGAGGCGCCGCGCGAGGGTTTGCGATCGTCGGTTCGATCGCCTTGGTCGTCGGAGCTCTGTTCGCGTGGGCGTCACCGACACTCTTCGACAGCAACAAGTTCGCGGCTCGGGCGCGACAGTCCCTCGAAACGTCTCCTGCGCTCAGGCAGGTCGTTGCCCGTACCTTGGTGACCGCGGTGATCGAACCGCAGCAGGCCGACCTCATTCGCTTTCGACCGGTGCTCATCTTGGCGGCCGAAGCCGTGGTGGACACTGAGATCTTCAGCGAAGTGTTCGAGTTCGCGGTCCGCGGAACGCACAAGACCTTCAGCGATGAGGACACCGACAGCCTCATCGTGCGCGCGAACGAGGCGGCGCTGCTGCTCATCGATACGGTTCGGATCGCGGCGCCAGATGTCGCAGCCGCGATTCCCGCCAACATCGAGCCCGCGCTCCTGCGCCTCCAGAACGCATCCACGGAGCACGCGCTGTGGCAACTTGCCGACCAGGTGCGCATCCTCGGCACAGTGCTGCCGGTCCTGGGTGTCGTCTCGTGGGTCGCGGCGATCGCACTCGCGGCCGATCGGCGGCGGATGCTGCTGTTGCTCGCCGGGGTGACGACTGTCGCTGGGGTGATGTTGGTGATCACGCTCCGCATCGTCGGGGGCCTCGCGAGCGCCGCCTTCGATCTCCCTGTTCCCGGTCAGGCCGCCGCAGACGTCTGGGACGTCTACGTCGACGGTCTGCGCGCGATCGCGTGGTTCGGGATTCTCGGCGGGGTGGTCCTTGCTGCGGCGGTGCAGGCCACCGCCCAGGACGCATCACAGTTCAGCCCGGCTCGATTGCGCTCCTCGATCACCAACACGCTGACCCGAGAACCGCGCACACGGCGAGCCAGGCTCATCACAGGTCTGCTACTGCTCGTGCTCGGCGTGGCGATGTTCGTCTCGCCGTCGGCCGTGGTTGCGACGATCGTCACCGCGCTCGGAGCGTTCACCTTCTACGCCGCGCTGGTGTATCTCCTCGACCTCCTCATCAGGCCCGCCGTGAACGCGTCCGTGCCGACGCGCGGCGGTCGACGGTGGGCGGTGGGAGTGGCGTCGTCCCTGGGCTGCCTGCTCGCGGTGGGTTTCGGTGTGTACCTGTTGACGAGCAGCCCAGACGCGAGCGCAGGGTTGAAGGTGTGCAACGGACGCATCGAGTACTGCTCCCGACGCCTCGACCAGATCGCCCTTCCCACCACGCACAACTCCATGACGGCCGCCGACGACGGGTTCCTGCTTCCGAATCAAGAAGGCGGCATGGATCGACAACTGCGAGACGGCGTACGCGGCTTTCAGATCGACGCCTACAGCGGGTCAGTGCGAACCGCCAACGACACCGGCCTCGTGTATACGAACCTCACCGACGACAAGTTGCTGACCATCGAGGATGCCGTCGGACCCGAGTTGGCTGCGCAGGCACTGCAGGCCCGAGAGGTCCTGGGCCCGCCGCCCGAGAACACCCTCGACGACGTGTACCTCTGCCACAACTTCTGCGAACTCGGCGCTGTGAAGCTGAGCGACGAAGTGCGCGTCCTTCGGCGCTTCTTACAACAGAACCCCACCGAGGTCGTGGTCTGGATCATCCAGGACGAGCTACCGGCTGAGCAGTTGGTCCCGGTCCTCAGAGACGGTGGCCTTGACCAATTCATCGCCACCATCGACCCGACGGAACCACTGCCGACTCTCGCAACGTTGATCGCGTCGGGCCGTCGGCTCGTCGTCGCGCTCGAGAACGGTGACCTCGGACCCGAACTGCCCAACGCGTTCGACAGCGGACTCGTACAAGAGGTCCGCTACAACTACCGGGACGCCCTCGAGTTGGCTGGGCCAGACACGTGTGCGCCGCTACGAGGACATCAAGACGCCCCGTTGTTCCAGTTCAACCATTGGGTGACACCCGCGTCGTTGCAAGTTGCCCAGGAGATCAACGCCGCCGACGTCTTGGGGGAACGGGCCCGCCGCTGTCGTAGGGAACGCCGACTGCTCCCCAACCTGATCGCCGTGGACTTCTATGAGGTCGGCGACATGTTCCAAGTCGTCGACGAGCTCAACGCGAGCCCGTGACGCTGGCTCCGAGCCTGGACTGCGTACTAATGAATCTGCATCCCAGAGATGGCCCGAGCGATCACCAAGCGCTGAATCTCTGAAGTCCCCTCGAAGATCGTGTAGATCTTCGAGTCTCGGTGCCAGCGCTCCACCGGGTACTCGCGCGTGTAGCCATAGCCGCCGAGGATCTGGATCGCTTCCTCGGTCGCCTTCACCGCCACCTCGCCGGCCTTGAGCTTGCTCATCGACCCCTCGCCGTTCTCGAACGGCTTCTTGGTCGCGGCCATCCAGCACGCGCGCCACACGAGGAGTCGAGCCGCGTCGATCTCCATCTTCATGTCGGCGAGCTTGAACGCGATGCCCTGGTTCTCGATGATCGGACGACCGAACGCCTGACGCTCCTTGGCGTACTCGAGCGCGTACTCGTACGCGGCGCGGGCGATGCCGAGGGCCTGTGCACCGACGAGCGGGCGCGTCGCCTCGAACGTGCTCATCGCGGCCTGCGTCCGGGTCTTCTGCCCTTCCCTCGCCCGGGCGAGGCGCATGTCGAGCTTGTCCTTGCCGCCCAGGAGGTTCGCGCCGGGGATCCGGCAGTCGTCGAGGACGACCTCGGCGGTGTGGCTCGCCCGGATGCCGTGCTTCTTGTACTTCTGGCCCTGGCTGATGCCCGGCGTCCCCGGACCCACCACGAACGCGGCGTGGCCCCGACCCTTGAGCTCGGGGTCGACGGCCGCGACGATGACGTGGACGTCGGCGATGCCGCCGTTCGTGATCCACGCCTTCGTACCGTTCAGGACCCACTCGTCGGTCTTCTCGTCGTACACGGCATGCGTGCGCAGGTTGCTGACATCGCTCCCCGCATCCGGCTCGCTCACGCAGAACGCACCGAGCTGGATCTTGTCCGGGGTCCCGAAGCACTGCGGCAACCACTCGCCCATCTGCTGGGGAGTACCGCTCGCCATGATCCCGCTGACCGCAAGCGTGCTCCCCATGATGGAGAGCGTGATGCCGGCGTCGCCCCACGCGAGCTCCTCGCTCGCGAGCGCGAACGTGAGCCCGGCCGGGTCCTGGGTGGTGCTGGCGAAGAAGTCGAGCGTGTAGAGCCCGACCTTCGCCGCCTCCTCGATGATCGGGTACGGCGTCTCTTCGCGCTCGTCCCACTCGCTGGCGGCAGGCCGGATGACGTTCTCCGAGAACTCGTGGACCCACTTCTGGACCTGGAGCTGATCCTCGTTGAGGTCGAGCGAGAAGTCCGCCACGGCTGCCTCCTACTGTCCGAGCCGGGCTCGGCATCACGGATGGTTGAACTGGTCGGGGTGTTCGAACTGCCCCCGTATGTTACCAACTGGTAACCCATTGTGTCGCATGCACACTTCCTTGGGCAGATCAGAGGTTTTCCTCTAGATTCCCTGGCATGCAAGAGTTCCGGATCGGTCACGCCGCGGAGCTGCTCGGGGTCAGCACCGACACCGTGCGGCGCTGGGCCGATGCCGGCGACCTTCACTTCCGGCGCAGCGAGGGCGGGCAGCGCCTTGTCGCGGGCACCGCGCTCGCCGCCTTCGCCGCCGACCACGCACCGACCCCGGAGCTCGGCTCGATCACCGCCCAGAGCGCCCGGAACCGCTTCCTCGGCCTGGTCACCCGCGTCGTGCGCGACACGGTCATGGCCCAGGTCGAGATCCAGGCCGGGCCGCACCGCGTCGTCTCCCTGATGTCGCGCGAGGCGGCCGACGAGCTGGGCCTCGAACCGGGCGTCCTCGCGGTCGCGGTCGTCAAGGCGACCAACGTGATCGTGGACGTCCCCGAGTGAGCGGCCGTCTCGCGACACGTGCGATCACGTTCGCCCTCGTGATCCCGACACTCTGCACGGTGAGCACGTCGGGTACCGGATCGAGCGCGGTCCATGCGTCGACGTTCGCGGTCTCCGCGACTCGACCGTCGGGTGAGATCACGGTGTTCGCGGCGTCGTCGCTCACGGATGCCTTCACCGAGATCGGTTATGTGTTCGAACGAGAGCACCCGGGCACGACGATCACGTTCAGCTTCGGGGCATCGTCGACGCTCGCGTCGCAGATCGACGCCGGTGCACCCGCCGATGTGTTCGCCTCGGCCGACGAGGCAGACGTGGATCGCGTCGAGGAGTCGCTTCGTGGGCGCGCGGTCGTCTTCGCGAGGAACCGCCTGGCGATCGTGGTCGAGCCGGGCAACCCCCGCTCGATCCGCACGCTCGCAGACACGGTCTCGAAGGACGTCCTCCTCGTCCTGTGCGCCGCGGAGGTCCCGTGCGGGGAGCTCGCCCGCGACGCGTACCGTCGAGCAGGAGTTCGGGTCCCCGACGTCGCCTCGGCCGAGAACGTCAGGGCGGCGCTCACGACGGTCGCTCTCGGCGAGGCGGATGCCGCCGTCGTGTACACCACCGACCTGCGCTCGGCCCGCGGGGACGTCGACGGTGTGCGGATCCCCGAGCGCGACAACGTCCTCGCGCGGTATCCGATCGCGGCGCTCGAGAACGGCGAGAACCCGCGCCTGGCACGCGCGTTCGTGGCCTTCGTCGCGTCGGACACCGCACAGCGAGTCCTGCGCGCCCACGGCTTCCTCGCGCCATGACGGCCCCGACGCGCACCCAGCGACGGGAAGTCGGTCGTGGTCGACCACCGGGGCTCGCGGTCGCCGTGGCCCTGGCCGCCGTCGCGTTCTTCGCGGCGCCGCTGGTGGGCCTGGCGCTCCGGGCCCCCTGGTCGTCGATCGGTGAGGAGCTCACCGCCCCGGCGACGATCGAGGCGCTGCGCCTGTCGCTCGTCACGTCCGTCGCGGCCACCGTGCTCAGCGTGTGCTTCGGCGTACCCGTCGCGTGGGTGCTGGCTCGCTGGACGTTCCCGGGACGACGCCTCACCCGGGCGGTGGTCACGTTGCCGATGGTCCTCCCGCCGGTGGTGGGAGGAGTCGCGCTGTTCCTCGCGTTCGGCCGCCGGGGGTTCGTCGGCGAGCCGCTCGATCGGTGGTTCGGCGTCCACCTCCCGTTCTCCACGGCGGGCGTCGTCGTGGCACAGACCTTCGTCTCGATGCCCTTCTTCGTCGTGACCGTCGAAGCCGCGCTCCGATCGATCGACCGGCGCTACGAGGACGCTGCGGCCACGCTGGGAGCACGTCGGCTGACGGTGTTCCGCCGAGTGAGCCTTCCACTCGTGCTCCCGTCGATCGTGGCGGGCGCAGTGCTCAGCTGGGCGCGCGCACTGGGAGAGTTCGGCGCAACGATCACGTTCGCTGGGAATTTCCCGGGACGTACGCAGACCATGCCGCTGGCGATCTTCCTCGCGTTCGAACGTGACCCCGAGGCCGCGATCGCACTCAGCCTCGTGCTCGTCGCCGTGTCGATCACCGTCCTCGTGTCGCTGCGCGACCGTTGGTTGCGCGCGTGACCGTTGCGGCGCGGATCGGCGTCGACCTCGGCGAGTTCTCCATCGACGACGTCGAGCTAGCCGTCGATTCCGGGACGACGAGCGCCATCATCGGGCCGAACGGTGCGGGGAAGTCGACGATCGTGCAGGCGATCGCCGGGACGGTGCCCCTGCAACGGGGCCGGATCGCGCTCGGTGATCGCGTCGTCGACGACGTCGCGCACGGGGTCTTCGTCCCTCCCGCCGACCGCTCCGTAGGCGCGGTGATGCAGGACCCGATGCTGTTCCCGCATCTCAACGTCCTCGAGAACGTCGCGTTCGGCCCCCGGGCGCGGGGCACGTCGCGACGCATGGCCCGCGAGATCGCCTACGAGTGGCTGGAGCGACTCGGCGTGGCCGCGCACGCCGCGAAGCGACCTCGAGCGCTCTCGGGCGGACAGGCGCAACGCGTCGCCCTCGCACGGGCGCTGGCGACCGACCCCGACGTCCTGCTCCTCGACGAGCCCCTCTCCGCGCTCGACGCCGGGACCCGGCCCGCGGTCCGCCGCGAGCTCGTGCAACACCTGAGCGAGTACGCGGGCACCGCGATCGTCGTCACGCACGACGCGGTCGAGGCGATGACGCTCGCGGACCACCTCGTCGCGCTGGAGGACGGGCGCATCACCCAGAAGGGAACTGCCACCGAGCTCCGCGAGCGACCCCGGTCCCGGTACGTCGCCGACCTCGTCGGCGTGAACCTCTACCGGGGTGAGGCCGACCGCGACGGAATCGTGACCGAGGTCGGCCAGAGGATCGTCGCGTCCGGGCACGACACCAGGGGGCCCGCCCTCGCCGTGATCCACCCTCGAGCCGTCGCCCTCCACGAGCAGGAACCCCACGGCACACCGCGCAACGTGTGGGCCGGGACCGTCGCACACATCGACCCCGAGGGGAGCCGTGCCCGCGTGCACGTCGACGCCGCCGTACCCATCACCGCGGAGGTCACGACGACGGCGGTCGGCAGCCTCGGGGTCACCGAGGGTGCGGCGATCTGGGTCAGCGTGAAGGCGACCGAGGTCGAGGTGTACCCGGCGTAGGTCAGGTCGTCGAGGTCGTCGACGACGTGGACGCCGGAGCGATCGACCCGTTCACGACGATCGACTTCTGCACCTTCTGGTTGTTCGCGCCGTTCGCGGTCAAGTAGTAGGTGTGCTTGACGGGGGTGACGCTGCATGTGAACGGCACCTGCTGCTGCCCGGTCGGCTGGTAGGTGCCGTACGGGCCGTTCGGGTTGTCGATCGAGATCGTGACGTTGGACGTGTTCTGCGTCGACCACACGAGCGTGACGTTGACGGTCGCGCTCGCGTTCGGACAGCTGACCGGGTTCTGACTGACCGTGAACTGCTGGACCTGGGGTCCTGACGCCGTGGTGGTGGCGGTGGTCGATGACGTGGGGCTCGTCGAGGTCGTCGAGGTCGTCGAGGTGCTCGAGCTGGTGGTGGTGCTTCGCCGGGTCTTCGACGCGTTCTCGTCGTCGCCGCCGGAGAGAAGGGCGATGAGCACCCCGATGAGGATCCCGATGATGAGGATGATGAGGAGGATCCACCAGATCTTCCCCATGTCGAAGCCCTCGTCGCCGCCGGCTCCGGAGCCGCCGGCACCGCGTCCCCCGGAGCCCGCTGCGTCCGGTCCCCCGGCGTACCCGGGCTGGGCGGGCAGGGTCGCGTCACCACCGGCCGGCGTGACTGGCATCGTGGGCTCGCCGCCCGGCGGCGGAGTCACCGGTACCGGCGCGGTCGGATCGTTCGGCATCGTCATCGAGGTCCCCTTCGTCGTCGGGGACGGTAGCGGACGTCCGGCTCCCTCCGCGGGAGCCGGACGTCCGGGACCGTGCCGGGAGATCCGCAAACGGTCCGCCAGGGAGTCCCTGACAGAATGCACAGACGATGAGCGACCACGACGACGCGACTCGGTACGCCATGGAGGCAGGTCGACTCCTGCTCCAGCTCCGGGCCGAAGCGATGGGCGACGGCAGCGCGCCGTGGGCA
>JAWOIO010000122.1:0-16471 GCA_046484625.1 Acidimicrobiia bacterium | reverse complement strand
CGACACGACCGTCGTCGAGGTCCGGACGACGCTCGAGCTGCGCTGCGACGAACGGTTCCTGCGCGTCCACGCCGAGATCGACAACACCGCGCGTGATCACCGGTTGCGGGCGCACTTCCCGCTCCCGGCGCCGGTCGCCGGATCCGACGCCGAGTGCGCGTTCACCGTCGTCCACCGGGGGCTCACCGCCGAGGGCGGTCCGAGCGAGCACGGTCTCCCCACGTTCGTCTCGCGGCGGTTCGTCGACTGCTCCGACGGCGAGCGGGGGCTCGCCCTGCTCCACGACGGCCTGCTCGAGTACGAAGTGATCACCGACGACGCCGCTCCCGGACCGCGTGGCCGCGAGCTCGCGCTGACGCTCCTGCGGGCGACCGGCTACCTGTCCCGGCTCGAGATCGCCCTGCGCCCCGACCCCGCCGGGCCCCCCATGCCGGTCGAGGGCCCGCAGCTCCACGGCCACCACGTCGTCGACTACGCCGTCCTCCCCCATCGCGGCGCCTGGCACGACGCCGACGTCCACGGGGCGGCCGACGACTTCCTCGTCGGTCTCGAACGAGGACGCGTCCGCGGCGGTCCCGGCGCGGACCTCGAACCCGATGGGTGCCACCTCTCCGTCGTGGGCGCGGAGATCTCGGCCGTGCTCCGCGAAGGGGGAGCGCTGGTGGTCCGCGCCCACAACCCGCTCCCCGATGCGTCGACCCTGCGCATCACACGCGACGGTGCACCGGTGGCCGGCGACGTGATCGACCTTCGGGGGCAGCCGACCGAGGCGTTCACCGGCGAGCTGGCGCTCCGACCCGACCAGATCGCGACGGTGCGGCTCTCGAGCGACTGACCGAGGCCGGGCTCATGTCGGGGCCGCCAGCAGCGCCTCGCCCGTAGGTTCCTCGGTCGACCAGCCGGGGTCCAGGCCCGGCGCGACGAGCCGCGTCCCCGCGGGAGCGTCCCAGAGCACCGCGGGCCGGGCGCCGTGCCATCGCACCGCGAACGAGACCGGACCCCGCCGCGTCGGCGCCGCACGGACCTCGACCGGCTGCCCTCTCCACGCCACCGGGAGATCGGCCAGCAGCGTGATCGTGGGGTCGCCGTCGGCTTCGGTCGGCGACTCGTACGCGAGCAGCCCGCGGAGTGCCAGGAGCAGTGCCGGGCCTGGCCCGTCACCGGCGAGCGCCTCCACTTCGTCCCAACGGGCCGGACGCCCCGGGCGTACGCGCGCCCGGCGCCGCTCCCGCCCGGGGAGCCGACGCCACGCGGCGATGGCCTCCGAGTCGAACCCCCAGTCCTCGAGCGCGGCGACCACCTCACCGGACGGCCGCCGGAGACCTCCCGCGAGGAGCGCGTCCGATCGGGCGGCGTCGACAGCACGCATCACGTGCGGGTCCGGTACGTCGACCCGCATCCCGCGGTCGAGCATCGCAGTCCAGGCCCGGGCTGCGTCGTCGGGCCCCGGGAGCGCCGGGAGATCGGCGACCGCGCACGTCGAGTGACCGACACCGAGCGCGATGCGCAGTCGCCCGCGATGCGGGACGGGGTGCAGCAGCGCCGCCTCGATCCGCGCGGCGCGATCGCGGGTCGCGGGAAACGGACCTTCACGCGCCGCGCCACCCAGCACCTCGAACTCGGTGGATCGACCGGTGGTGACCGACCACCGCGAAGGCGGGCGCGGCATCACGACCGCGGGACGGCGGTCGATCCGGGCCACCGAGCCGTCGACCGAGATCGACTGCACGTGGCGAGCCACGAGGGCCACCACGAACGGGGCCGGGGAGTCGTTCTCGATCTCGACGACCACCAGCGGGTCGGCGTCGCCGGTCCCGCCGACGCCGTAGACGTACTGGACTGCGTCTCCTCCTGGGATGCGCACTGCGGTCCGCACGACGGGTCGCTCGTCGACGCGCGTCTGGCGGACGGTCGCCTCGTGACGAGGCACGTACCAGCGGTCGTCGCCACCGATCCACCAGTCGAGCGACCACGTCGCCTCGAGGAACGAGACACCACCGTGACCGTCGACTCGAGCGAGCGGGGGCTCGTCGAGGACTCCGACGGAGGTCAACGGATACCGTCGAGCTCGGCCTTGGCCTCGCGCAGCATGAGCGTCGGAACGATCGACTCGGGGCGCGCACCGTCGTACAGGACCGCGCCCACGATCGCGGCGATCGGCGCGTCCACTTCGTTGCGGCGCGCGAGCTCGAGCACCGCCGGAGTGCTCTTCACACCTTCGGCGACCATGTTCATCTCGGCGACGATCTCGTCGAGGGGACGCCCGCAGCCGAGCTGGAACCCGACATGGCGGTTCCTGCTCTGCTCGCTCGTGCACGTTGCCACGAGATCTCCCATCCCCGCGAGGCCGGAGAACGTGAGTGGGTCGCCGCCGAGCGCGACGCCGAGCCGCGCGAGCTCGGCGAGCCCGCGGGTCATCAAGGCGGCCTTCGTGTTGTCGCCGTAGCCGAGGCCGGCGGCGATCCCGGTCGCGATGGCGATGACGTTCTTCAACGCGCCGGCGATCTCGCACCCGACGACATCGGGGTTCGTGTACACGCGGAAGGAGTTCGTCATGAACAGCTGCTGGAGCTGCGACGCGGCGTCGGGATCACCGATCGCGACCACGGACGCTGTCGGCTGCCCTTCGGCGACCTCCCGGGCGAGGTTCGGTCCGGTCAGGACACCGATGCGGTCCTTCCGGTGGTCGGGGAGCACCTCGGCGATGACCTCGGTCATGCGCAGGTACGTCCCCTGCTCCACGCCCTTCGACAGGCTCACGATCTCGACGTCGTCGTCGATCTCGGCGCTCGCCTCGGCAAGCACCGCTCGTAGCCCGTGGGAGGGGACGCCGACGATCACGACCGACGCACCCCCGCATGCGGCGACGAGGTCGGCCGTCGACCGCAGCTGCTCCGGAAGCGCGATCCCGGCGAGGTAGCGCGGGTTCTCGTGACGACTGTCGATCGTCGCGGCGAGTTCCGGATCACGGGCCCACAAGGTGACATCGGCATGCTCGGCGACGATCGCCGCGACGGCCGTACCCCACGACCCGGCGCCGATCACCACGACACGCCGGGGAGATCCCTCCGACGGGCTCACGGGTGTGCTCCCCCGCTGCGCACCGCCGGGCGGGCGACCGCCGTGCGCTCGCCACGGCGCCACCAGTCGTCCTCGCCGGGGCGCGGACGCTGGGGATAGATCGCCCGGGCGCGACCGACGCACGCCGCGATCGCCTCCATGATCCGATCCGTCGCCGCGTAGAGATCCTCGGAGGGACCGACCCGGACGGGCGCTCCCACCACGGCCGTCACTGCGACGCCCGTGCGCCACCGGGGCTTGCGGCCCTTGAACAGGATGCGATGGCCACCCCACAGGCCGACCGGGGTCACCGGGACCCCGGTCGCAGCGGCCAGGCGCGCGGTCCCGGTCTTGCCCGCCATGGGCTCGAGGTCGAGCGAGATCGTCCCCTCGGGGAAGACGGTCACACACTCGCCGGCGCCCAGTGCCGCGATCGCAGCATCGAGCGACGAGGCCGCGTCCGTTGTGTTCCGCTGCACGGGGATCTGACGGACCTGGCGGAGCGCCCACGCGAGACTGGCCTTGTCGAAGAGCTCGGCCTTGGCGAGGAAGCGGACGCGGCGACGGCGGCGGTCGGCGACGTACGCGAGGAGGAGCGGGTCGAGGTACGAGACGTGGTTGCTCGCGAGCACGACCGGCCCGTACGTGGGGATGCGATGCGCGCCTTCGATCGTCCAGCGCAGCCCATGCCGCAACGGCGGTACGAGCGCGCCGCGCGCCAAGGCGTAGACCGGCTCCACGCCGGTAGCATACGCAGGCCGATGGGCCTTCCTGCAGCGTCCTCTGGACCGACCTCCGACGACGCGCCGGGCCACGGCGACCAAGTCGCAGCGGTGGGCGTCGTCATCCCGATCCGGTCCTTCCACGGTGCGAAGGAGCGACTCGCCGAGCGCCTGTCCGAGGTCGCGCGCGCCGACCTCGCCCGCGACCTCGCCACCCGCGTGGTGCGTGCCGCGGCACCGCTTCCGGTCGTGGTCGTGTCGTCCGCCCCCGAAGTCCGCTCGTGGGCGCTCGACGCCGGCGCTGAGGTCCTCGACGATCCCGGCACCGGCCTGGACGGCGCCGCGGCAGCCGGGTCCGACCATCTTGCCGACCGAGGATTTCGTCGCGCGATCGTCGCGCACGCCGATCTCCCGGATGCGGGTCCCCTCGCGCCGCTTGTCGAAGCCGCCGGGCCCCGCGACGTCGTCCTCGTCCCGTGTCACCGTGACGACGGCACCAACGTGTGCTCCATTCCTCTCCCCCGAACCTTCCCGTTCTCCTATGGGCCGGGCTCGTTCCTGCGCCATGAGGCGACCGCGCACGGGCTCGGGCTCGACGTGGTCGTGGTGCGTCGCGTCGACCTGGCCTTCGACGTGGACGTCCCCGCCGACTACGACCTGATGCTGGCGCGGAGCGGAGCATGACCAAGGTCGGCAGTTCGACCGGACTCGCTGTCCCTGATCGGGTGTTGGCGATCGGCGCCCACCCCGACGACATCGAGTTCGGGTGCGGCGCGACGCTGGCGAAGTGGAGCGCAGCGGGCGCCGAGGTGCACCTGCTCGTGCTCACCGACGGCTCGAAGGGGACGTGGGACGCGGACGCCGACACGACCGCGCTGGTCGCTACGCGTCAGATCGAGCAACGGACGGCTGCCGACGCGCTGGGTGCTGTCGGCGTGGTCCACCTCGGGTCAGTCGACGGCGAGCTCGAGAACGACATCGAGACACGCCGGCGCGTCTGCGCGGTGATCCGCACGGTTCGTCCCGACGTCGTCCTCGGCCATGACCCGTGGAAGCGGTACCGGCTCCACCCCGACCACCGACGAGCCGGCGATGTCAGCATCGAGTCGATCGTGGCCGCGCGGGACCCCCACTTCTTCCCGGCCCAGGGCGACCCGCATCGACCCTCGGCCCTCGTGCTCTTCGAGTCCGAGGTCGTGGACCACGTCGAGGACGTCACCGAGCACCTGGAGGCAAAGGTCGCCGCCCTCCTTGCACACCGGAGCCAATGGCGTTCGACGATGGGGATCGACGAGCAGGCCGACGACGTCGACGCCCGTTGCGAGGCGTTCGCCGCGCGCATCCGGGCCGAGGCAGTGGCCGCCGCTGCGGGTGCCGGCTTCGAGCTCGGCGAGGCGTTCAAGCTGATCCAGTCGCTCTGATCCGGACGCCTTGATCCGGACGCCTTGATCCGGACGCCTTGATCCGGACGCCTTGATCCGGACGCCTTGATCCGGACGCCTTGATCCGGGCGCCTTGATCCGGGCGCGACGAGGGGGCCCCGCAGGGCCCCCTCGAAGTCGTTCTCGGCGACTGCCTACTTGCGCTTGGCAGCCTTCTTGCGACGCTTGGCCGGAGCCTTCTTCGCCGCAGCCTTCTTGCGACGCTTCGCCGGCTTCTTCGCCGCAGCCTTCTTGCGACGCTTCGCCGGCTTCTTCGCCGCAGCCTTCTTGCGACGCTTCGCCGGCTTCTTCGCCGCAGCCTTCTTGCGACGCTTCGCCGGAGCCTTCTTCGCCGTCGACTTCTTGGCGGTCCGGCGCTTGGCCGGCTTCCGAGCCGTCGACTTCTTCGCGGTCCGGCGCTTGGCCGGCTTCCGAGCCGTTGTCTTCTTCGCCGCGCTCTTGCGCTTGGTACGTCGCTTAGCCGGAGGCACGGTCACCACCTTTCTTTGACGGGTTTCGGTCTCCGAGTTGCCTCGCTACAGGACTCGGCCTCAGATGGTCGCGTCGTTCGAGGAGTTCACCTTCTTCTTGAAGTCAGCTGCCACCGAGAACTTGACGGCCTTCGAGGCCGGGATGTGCACGGGCTCGCCGGTCCGTGGGTTGCGACCTTCCCGAGCCTTGCGCTCGCTCCGCGAGAACTTCCCGAACCCGGGGAGCGCGACCGTGTCGTCGGCCGCGACTGCGGCCTTGATCGTGTCGAGGACGGCCTGCAGCGCCGAGTCGGCTTGGCGCTTGTCGAGACCGGACCCTTCGGCGATCTTGTCGATGAGCTCTGCCTTGTTCACGCCGTTGCCTCCATTGTCTGCTGCAGGAAAGTCGAACGCATCCACGTGCGAGTGTCAAGCATTTCCCTTGCACTCCATGCGGTCGTGCTGTGCATGAACTGTTCTGTCCACTCTGTCGACGTGTGGCGCGCGTGCGTCGCCGTGCGCATACACGTTCCTCAAGACGGTAGACGATCCGCGCGGCAATGTGGTGGATTTCCGACACATTGTTCGGTTGCTCGCACGCGCGCGCGACCTTGATCACGCGCGTGTGCGCGTGGGTGTTGTGCGTCGAGTGCGTCGAGTGCGTCGACGACGATGCACATCGCCCGCGGTCGGCGCCGCGCGCGGTGGAATCGTCGCCGACGCGGTCGGTGGCGATACCTGCACCGCGTCCCGGACACGACGCGAGCGCCCGGACGCGACGCGGTCCGCACCCGAGCGACGAGTGCGGACCGTTCGTTGCAGCCCCGAGCGGATTCGAACCGCCGTTTCCGCCTTGAGAGGGCGGCGTCCTAGGCCACTAGACGACGGGGCCGGGCACGACATCCCGGTGGTGTCGATCCGGGGTGCCGGCTGGCTCGGGGGGGAGGACTCGAACCCCCAACGACTGGACCAGAACCAGTTGTGTTGCCGATTACACCACCCCCGAAGGTGCACTCAGGATAGCCAGTCCCGGCACGAGCTTTCCCACCCGCGAGGCCCGGGCGAGGGCGCTGTAACCGAAGATCCGGGCGAACGCGACCCGAAGCGCCTCCGCCGCGAAGCGACCGAGCTCCTCGAGTCCGGTGATCGGACTCGTCCGCGTCGGCGACGTCACCGCGTCGAACCCCTGCTGCCGCGCGATCGATCGCACCCGCAGCGAGTGGAACGGGTCCGAGACCAGTGTCACCCGGCGCACCCCTTCCTGTTGGAGGAAGAGCGCCGATGCGGCCAGCGACTCGAACGAGTTGCGGCTCGTCGTCTCTCGGCGGATCACGTCGTCGGGGATCCCCAGCCCGTGGAGGTACTCGGCCCCCGCGGTCGCCTCGGTGAAGCGGTCACCGGGGAGACTGCCCCCGGTCACGACGATCTGCGGCGCGACGCCCGCGCGCCACAGATCGGCCGCGTGGTCGAGCCGGGCCTGGAAGACCTTGCTCGGTCGGCCGTCGAACTGCGCCGCACCGAGCACGATGATCGCCTGCGTCGGTGAGCGGTCGTCGCTCTCCGCCGCGCGCCATACCTGGAACAGCGTCACGAGGTAGTACCCGAGGCAGAGCAGCACGAGCCCTACGACCACGCGGCGGGCCAGCCGCCAGGTGAGCCAGGCCACCGCCGACCTCAGACCCGCGCTACCGGGTGAGGCGAGCGCGCGCCGCTCGCAGTCGCACGAGCGTCTTCTCCCGCCCGAGCAGCGCAATGGCGTCGAACACCGGGAGCCCCGCGTGGCGCCCCTCGATCGCCGCGTAGATGGCCGGCATCGCCTTCCGCGGCTTCTCGAACGCCGCCGCGGCGAGGGTCTCCCGGAGATCCACGGGCTCGCCGTCCCACTCCATGTTGGTGACGTGCTCCTCGACCGCGGCCAGCGCGTCGTCGACCCGCTCCGTCGCGACGAGCTTGTCCCACGACTCGGCTGCGATCTCGAACTCGTCGTCGGCCACGAACAGGAACTCCATCTGGTCGAGGAGCTGCCCGATCGTCACCGCTCGCTCCTGGCCGATGCGGAGACCGGCGACGAACAGCTCGTCGTCGAGGCGGTCGCCGAATCGCTCAGCGGCCAGTGGGCGCGCCCGCTCGGCGAGCTCGTCGAGTGTGATCCGGCGGATCCACTCACCGTTCATCCAGTCGAGCTTGGCGTGGTCGAACGCAGCGGCCGCATGGGTCACCCCCGCCAACGTGAATGCCTCCACCACCTCGTGGAGATCCATCACCTCGCGTCCGTCATCGGGTGACCACCCCAGGAGGGCGAGGTAGTTGCAGACCGCCTCCGGGAGGTACCCGGCGTCGCGGAACTCCTCGAGCGCGACGGCGCCGTGTCGCTTCGAGAGCTTCGACCGGTCGGTCCCGAGGATGAGCGGGAGGTGCGCAAACGAGAGCGGCGGTCCCCCGCCGAGCGCTTCGCGGAGGGCGAGCACCCGGTGCGTGGAGTCGAGGAGGTCCTCGCCCCGGATCACGTGCGTGATCCCCATCGCGAGATCGTCGACCGCGTTGGCAAGGAAGAAGATCGGCGAGTCGTCGGCCCGGAGGATCACGAAGTCGTGCACCGAAGCCCATTCGACGGTGACCTCACCCCGAATCTCGTCGACGAACCGGCTCGTGCCCTCGTCCGGCGTGCGGAACCGCACGGAGCGAGACCGTCCCTCGGCGGCGCGCGCGGCGCGCTGCGCGTCGTCGAGGTCGCGACACCGACCGTCGTAGCCGGGCGACCGGCCGGCGGTCATGGCTGCGTCGTTGCGCTCCTTGATCTCGTCCGGAGTGCAGTAGCACTCGTATGCCAGGCCGCGATCGAGCAGCTCGGCGGCCGCGGTCCGGTACTCCGCGAAGCGCTCGCTCTGGAGGATCGGGCCTTCGTCCCAGTCGAGCCCGAGCCAACGGAGCGTGTCCTGGATCCCCACGATCCATTCGTCCTTCGATCGGGCACGATCGGTGTCCTCGATCCGAAGGACGAACGTGCCGCCGTGGTGCCGGGCGAACAGGAAGTTGAACAGCGCCGTGCGAGCCGATCCGACGTGCAGCGATCCGGTCGGGGCCGGCGAGAACCGCACGCGCACGTTCATGAGTGCATTCTCGACCATCAGGCTCGGGTGTACTCGTCGAGCAGTCGGCGGGCGATCACGATGCGCTGCACCTGGTTCGTGCCCTCGTAGATCTGGGTGACCTTGGCATCGCGCATCATGCGCTCGACCGGGAACTCCCGGGTGTAGCCCGCCCCGTCGCCACCGTGCTCGACCGGGTACGGCAACCGGATGAACCCCGAGTCACGGTACGCCTCGAACGACCGCAGGGGATACTCCCCGAGCTCGTCGGCCTCCGCCGCGTTCGGAGCGACCTGCTCGTCGGCGAAGCGTCTCAGCGCGAGTCGCAGTGCTTCGTGCTCCTCGGAGAGGACGAACTCACTCATCGCGCCGCAGACTAGCGGCGGACCCCGGCCGGTCAGCCGGGCCGGCCGGTCATGTCCGCGGGCCCGGCGGCGAGTCAGGTCGAGGGGACGCGTGCCTCCACCCGCGCGCGGACATCCCGCCGTAGCGGCTCGATCCTCCCGACCAGCGAACCGGGAGCCTGGCGGAGCACGTCGAGGTCGACCGCGTCGCAGATGGTCCGACGCACGCGGTAGTCGTGGTGGGCGCCGTCGACCAGGTCCGCGCGCCAGGCCGCGAAGTCGGGGGCGCAGCCGCCCTGGTAGCCGAGGAGGAGCATGGCGCACTCGACGTCGTCACCCACGGGAGCCCTCCCGAACGACGCCGCGCGCTTCATCGCCACCTCCCCCACCACCGACGTCGCGTCGTCGAGGTGCTCGTGCGGCGCGAGCGCGATCCGATCGGCCGCACGGTGTGCCAGCCGCAGCGCGTAGCCCACGTTGGGGCCGGGCGCGCCCAGGAGGTCGCCCCGTGGCTGGCCCCCGTGCAGGTCGCCGGGTCGGTCGGCGACCCACCGTCGGGCTGCGGGGACGGTCACCCCGACGGCGAGGTTCTGGTCGTGACGGGGCGTGTCGTCGAGCTCGGTGGCCACGAACGGATCGGTCGGCACGGTTCAGGCTCCTTCGCGTGCGCTGTGGAGGAGCCCGAACACGAGCGAGTCGTAGAGGGCCTGCCACGAGGCTTCGATGATGTTCTCGCTGACACCGATCGTGGTCCACGTCCGGTCGCCGTTGGTGCTGTCGATGAGGACCCGGGTGACGGCGCCGGTCCCCTTCTGGGTGTCGAGCACCCGAACCTTGTAGTCGGTGAGGTGCACCGCCTCGAGTCCGGGGCACCGGTCGCCGAGCGCCCGCCGCAGCGCGGTGTCGAGCGCGTTCACAGGTCCGTTGCCCTCCGCGGTGGCGACGAGACGCTCGCCGCTCGCGTGGACCTTGATCGTCGCCTCGGTGCTGACGCCGACCCGGACGGTCGCGTCGCCGCCTCGGAGATCATCGGTGATCACTCGGAACGACTCGACGCGGAACCACGGCTGCTCCCACCCCGTCGCCCGGCGCATGAGCAGCTCGAGCGACGCGTCCGCGACCGCGAAGTGGTAGCCCTCGTGCTCCATGCGCTTCAGCGTGTCGACGACCTCGCTCACCTGAGGGCCGTCGATCTCGAGCCCGAGCTCCTCGGCCTTGAGCAGGATCGTGGACTTTCCGGCGAGCTCGGACACGACGAACCGGGTGCCATTCCCCACCGAGTTGGGCACGACGTGCTCGTAGGCGTCGGGGCGCTTCGAGATCGCGCTCGTGTGGAGACCCGCCTTGTGGGCGAACGCCGACTCACCGACGTACGGCGCCTGCGGGTTCAGGGCCATGTTCACGAGCTCGGCGACGTGGTGCGCGACCGGTGTGAGGCGCTCCATGCGGTCGGCCGGGATCGTCTCGATGCCCATCTTCAACGAGAGGTTCGGGATGATCGTCGTGAGGTTGCAGTTCCCGGTCCGCTCGCCGTACCCGTTGATCGTCCCCTGGACCTGCATCGCGCCGGCCCGCACCCCTGCGAGCGCGTTGGCCACGCCCGTGCCGGCATCGTCGTGGAGGTGCACGCCCACGCCTACGTCGCCCCGGAAGTAGGCCACGATCTCGCCGACGATGCGCTCGACCTCGTCGGGCAGCGTCCCGCCGTTGGTGTCGCACAGCACGAGCCGGGACGCGCCCCGCTCGGCTGCCGCCTCGAGCACCCGCAACGAGAACTCGGGGTTCCGCGCGTAGCCGTCGAAGAGGTGCTCGGCGTCGAACAGGACTTCCAGGCCCTGACCGGTGAGGAACTCGACCGAGTCCGCGACCATCGAGACCCCTTCGTCGAGGGTCGTACCCAGCGCCTCGGTGACGTGGTAGTCCCAGCACTTCCCCACGATGCACGCGGCAGGCGCGCCGGCATCGACCAGGTGCCGCAAGGTGTCGTCGGAGTCGACCTTGCCCTTCACTCGGCGAGTCGATCCGAACGCGACGAGCCTGCTCGACCTCAGGTCGAGCTCGGTGACCGCCCGGCGGAACACCTCGTCGTCCTTGGGGTTCGAGCCCGGCCAGCCCGCCTCGATGTAGTCGACTCCGAGCCAGTCGAGCTGCTCCGCGATCCGCAGCTTGTCGTCGACCGTCAGCGAGATCCCCTCCAGCTGCGCGCCGTCGCGCAGCGTCGTGTCGTAGATCTCGACCTTTCTTCTGGTCGCGCTCGCTACGGGCGGGGATACCCCGCCCGCGGCCGCTCGCTGCTCCTGCGAGCTCCCTCGCTCCGCTCGGTCGCCGCCCCTAGCCACTGGCGTACTCGAGCCAGTCGGCGTACTTCTCGACCTGACCGTGCACGATCGCGAAGTAGGTCTCCTGGACCTTGCGCGTGATCTCACCTGGCTCGCCGATCTCGCGGTCGTCGACGGAGCGGATGGGCACGACCTCGGCGGCGGTCCCGCAGAGGAAGGCCTCGTCGGCGAGGTAGAGGTCCGTCCGCAGGAGCGTCTGCTCGCGCACGTCGTAGCCGAGGTCGCGCGCGATGGTCATCACGGTGTCGCGCGTGAGGCCCTCCAGCGCGCCGGCCGACAACGGAGGGGTGAGGAGCACGCCGTTCTTGACGACGAACACGTTCTCACCGGTGGCCTCCGACACGGTGCCCGCCATGTTGAGCAGGATCGCCTCGTCGTAGCCGCCCTTGAGCGCCTCGACCTTGGCAAGGCTCGAGTTGATGTAGACGCCGGTCCCCTTCGCCGCGACCGGGTTGATGTTCGGGTCCATCCGCCGCCACGTGGAGATCTTCATCCGGACGCCGTGCTTCACGCCCTCGTCGCCGAGGTAGGTGCCCCACGGCCAGACCGCGATCGACACCTGCACGGGGGAGGGCAGCGGGTTGAGACCCATCTCGCCGTAGCCGAGGAACGCGATCGGCCGGATGTAGCAGGAGTCGACGCGGTTGACCCGGATCGTCTCCTTCGTGGCCTCCACGAGCTCCTCCACCGAGTACGGGATGTCCATCATCAGGAGGCTCGCCGAGTCGTGGAGCCGCCGCATGTGCTCGGTGAGCCGGAACACCGCGGGCCCGCGATCGGTCGCGTAGGCGCGGATCCCCTCGAAGACGCCGGAGCCGTAGTGGAGCGTGTGGGTCAGGACATGGACCTTCGCCTCGTCCCACGCGACGAGCTCCCCGTCCATCCAGATCTTGTCGGTCTTCTCGATCGGCATCCTTGGCTCCTAGTCCTGCACGCGATCGGCGATCGCGTCCCCGAGGTCGCTCGTCGTCCCGACGAGGTCGTCGCACCCGGCGAGGGCATCACGTACTCGTACCGCGGCCGCTTCCTCCCCGAGGAACTCCAACATCATCGCGGCCGAGATGATCGCCGCGCGCGGATCCGCCGTCCCCGTCCCGGCGATGTCGGGCGCGGAGCCGTGGACGGGCTCGAACAGCGACGGCCCGGTCCGATCCGGGTTGAGGTTGCCGGAGGCTGCGCGGCCTATCCCGCCGGCGACGGCGCCCCCGAGGTCGGTGAGGATGTCGCCGAAGAGGTTGTCGGTGACGATCACGTCGTAGCGCGCGGGGTCTTGCACGAAGTAGATGCATGCCGCGTCGACGTGGTTGTACGCGGTCTCGACCTCGGGGTGGTCGGCGGCGACCTCGTGGAACGCACGCTCCCACAGGTCGCCGGCGAAGGTGAGCACGTTCGTCTTGTGGACGAGGGTGACGTGGGAGCGGGTGCGCTTCCCGGCGAGCTCGAACGCGAACCGGATGCACCGCTCGACGCCGCGACGGGTGTTGACCGAGCCCTGGGTCGCGACCTCGTGGGCCGTGCCCTTCCGGAGGAACCCGCCTTCGCCCGCATACGTGCCTTCGGTGTTCTCGCGCACCACCACCATGTCGACACCGTCGTTCAGGGCGCTCGGACCGGCCGCGAACGGGCGGACGTTCGCGTACAGATCCAGCTCGAACCGCAGTCGCAGCAGGAGGCCGCGTTCGATCACCCCGGGCGGGACGTCGGGGGTGCCGACCGCGCCGAGCAGGATCGCGTCGCACTTCCGCAACGCCTCGAGGTCGGCGTCGGGGAGGATCTCCCCGTCTCGGAGGTAGCGCGCGCCGCTGAGGTCGAACGACACCGGCGTGTACTTCACCCCGGCCGCGTCGATGACCTTGAGGGCCTCGAAGACGACCTCGGGGCCGATCCCGTCGCCGCCGATGATGCCGATGCGATGTCCCACGTGTGCTGCTGGCTCCCTGTGCTGACGAGCTGGTGAAGAGGTCCGGACAACGAAAAACCGCCCACCGAAGTGGACGGTCGAGGGCGAACGCCGGTGGTCCGGCGCCCGCTACGAAATGACGACGATGGTGGGGTGCGTCATGGTCCGCCCAGTGTCGCAGGCCGCGCGGGCGCGGTCAAACCCCTTGTCCCCCACTCGGGGCTCTGCGTCGAGGCCCGCCGCCGGCCCGACGCACCGCTCAGCCCACGGCGATGAGCACGACCGCGGCGACCGCCACCCCCACCCCGACCAGCTGGTGCGGGGCGAGGCGCTCACCGAGGAACACCTGGGCGAGGGCGATGGTGCTCGCCGGGTACAGCGACGTGATGACGGCGACGAGCGCCAGGAGCCCACTCCGGTTGGCGATCAGGAAGCAGGCGTTCGCGATCATGTCGAACAGGCCGGTCCCGAGCGAGAGCCGACGCGCGCCCCGGACGGGCACCACGGCCTGGCCGATCGCCACGGCTGCCGCTACCGCGAGGAGGAGCGTCACCGAGCGCGACGCGACGAGCGGCCAGAGTCCCGCATCGTCGCCCGTGCGGTCGAGCAGCACGAAGAACACCCCGAACCCGGCGCCCGCGCCGAGCGCGAGGAGCAACGCGTGACGACGGCTCCCGATCACGACCTCCCGGGTCCCCGGTGCTTCGACCGCGAGCAGCGCCACGGCTCCGATCGCGAGACCCACGCCCGTCAGCGCGACCGCGCTCGGCCGCTCTCCCATGATCAGTCCGGCGGCGACCGGGACGACGGCACCGGTCACGGCCGCCACCGGTGCGACGACGCTCATCACACCCGCGGCCAGACCCCGGTAGAAGAGCGCGACCCCCACACCTCCGGCGATGCCACCGGCGGCCCCCCACGCGAAGTCGGCGCTCGTCGGCGCGGCGGCGGACCAGGGGGCGACGACGAGCAGGAGGACCACCCCGGCGAGGGACGACGTCGCGACCACGGGCAAGGCGCTCTTGGTCCGCGTGGTCGCGATCGCCCCGAGGAAGTCACCCGCGCCGTAGGAGAGGGCGGCGGCGAGCGCCAGGCTGAAGACCATCGGCGTCTTCCTAGTCGGTCGGCCGCGTCTGGGGCTGCCGACAGGGATCGGCCTTGCCCGGTCACGTCGGTACCATGAGGCGATGGACGAGGTGCACCTTTCCGAAGATGCTCACCAGCGGCTGAGCGAGGAGCTCGAGCGCCGCTCCGGCCCTCGTCGGCGTGAGATCTCCGAGTGGATCGAGCGAGCGCGGGAGCACGGCGACATCCGCGAGAACGCCGACTTCGACGCAGCCAAGAACGAGCAGGGGCACAACGAAGCTCGCATCCGCCACCTCCAGCAGATGCTCCGGAATGCGGTCATCGTCGCGTCGTCGTCGGCCGACATCGTCGCGCCCGGGAAGATCGTCGAGAACCGGATGGTCGACGACGACGAGACGATGCAGTACCTCGTCGGCTCGATCGAGGAGCGCCACGACGTCCACGACGTGCTCTCGGCCTCGTCACCACTCGGCAAAGTGCTCATCGGGCGCGGGCCCGGTGATGTCGTCGAGTTCGAGGGCCCGAAGAAGACCTTCTCGGTGGAGGTCGTCGCCGTCCGCGACGTCGACGACTGACCGAGCCCGCTTCTCGCTGGCTCGGCGCGGGACTCGCCGTGTCAGACTCGTCGGGTGCAGACGCTCTCCGACAAGGTCTGGGAACGCCATGTGGTGCGACGCGCCGACGGCGAGCCCGACCTCCTCTACATCGACCTCCACCTCGTCCACGAGGTGACCTCGCCACAGGCCTTCGACGGCCTCCGCCTGCACGGGCGCGGCGTCCGCCGTCCTGACCTCACCGTGGCGACGATGGACCACAACGTGCCGACGACGGCGATCGATCAGCCGATCGCCGACCCCGTGTCGGCGAAGCAGATGGAGGCGCTCTCCCGGAACTGCGACGAGCACGGGATCCGGCTCGCCCGCATGGGTGAGCCGGGCCAAGGCATCGTCCACGTCATCGGGCCCGAGCAGGGCCTCACCCTGCCGGGGATGACCATCGTCTGCGGCGACAGCCACACCTCCACGCACGGTGCGTTCGGCGCGCTGGCGTTCGGGATCGGTACGAGCGAGGTCGAGCACGTGCTCGCCACCCAGACGCTCCCCCAGGCCCGTCCGGCGACGATGGCCGTCACCGTCGAGGGAGACCTCGGTGCCGGGGTCACGGCGAAGGACGTCGTGCTCACGATCATCGCCCGCATCGGCACCGGCGGCGGGATCGGCTCGATCATCGAGTACCGCGGCTCGGCGATCCGCGCCCTCTCGATGGAGGGACGGATGACGGTCTGCAACATGTCGATCGAGGCGGGCGCCCGGGCCGGGATGGTCGCCCCCGACGACACGACGTTCGCCTACCTCGAGGGACGTCCCTTCGCGCCGTCGGGGAAGGCGTGGGAGGCCGCCCTCGACGACTGGCGCTCGCTCGTCACCGACGACGGTGTGGGGTTCGCGACCGAGGTCGAGATCGACGCCGCATCGATCCGCCCGTCGGTGAGCTGGGGCACGAACCCGGCCCAGACCATCACCATCGACGACATGGTCCCGGACCCGTCGTCGTTCCCGGACCCCAGCCAACGGGAGTCGGCGGCACACGCATTGCGGTACATGGGCCTGAAGGCCGGCACGCCGATGCGGGAGATCCCGGTCGACACGGTGTTCATCGGCTCGTGCACGAACGGGAGGATCGAAGACCTGCGTGCCGCCGCCGACGTCGCCCGCGGTCGGCACACGCGCGACGGCATGCGCGCGCTCGTGGTCCCCGGCTCGATGAAGGTGAAGGCGGAGGCGGAGGCCGAGGGCCTCGACCGGATCTTCGTGGACGCGGGCTTCGAGTGGCGTGAAGCCGGATGCTCGATGTGTCTGGCGATGAACCCCGACAAGCTCGAGGCGAAGGAGCGCTGCGCGTCGACCTCGAACCGCAACTTCGAGGGACGCCAGGGCAAGGGCGGCCGCACCCACCTCGTCTCCCCCGCGGTGGCCGCGGCCACCGCGATCGCCGGCACCTTCGCCACGCCCGAGGATCTCGCATGATTCCGGCGACGCG
>JAWOIO010000037.1:0-2696 GCA_046484625.1 Acidimicrobiia bacterium | reverse complement strand
TGCGGCTCGAGCATCTCCTGGCGGTGGCGAGTAACGAGGCCGAGCCGTTCCTCGTCGTCCTGCCGGACGAGCTGGGCGCCTGGGACGACTTGGCCGACCTTCTGCAGGCGAAGGCCCAGACGATCAAGTACGAGGAGCTGACGGCGGAGCCGTACGTCGAGGCGGTGCGCGATGTCGTGAGGGTGTATCGCGGTGGGGGCGAGACGTTGAGGCTCGGGGATGCACCAGCCGATCAGCTGGAACGGGCTTGACCACGAAGCGCTCCCCCCTCCTTCGCTATGAGACCGTGCTCGCCGCCGTCGAAGGTGGCGACGAGCGGGATCGGGTCCGCAAGTTGCGGCGCCTGCTGCGGGAGCCCTCGACCTCGTGGCCGCCGGCGCTGCGCGAGGTGGTCGAGGGTGCGGGCGTCGGCGTGGCCTACCTGACGCGGGGCCTGCTGTCGATCCACCGCTTCACGCCCGACCTCCGCCAAGCCCTTGCGTCCGGCGGACGCACCCCGCGTGGACGAGGACCGCTCGTCGCACGTGGCCGAGAGCCTTGCCGACACCGGAGCCAAGCTCGAGGCCTACGTCGTGGCGGTGGACGCTGCGACGTCCGAGGACGGGCACCTGCTGCTGACGCGGGTGCCGAACGGGGTGTGAGTGAGGGGCTGGGTCGCGGCGCGCCCGCCGCGGGAGGAACCCGGGCCGACGGTCGCAGCACGCGACCGTCTTGGCGCCCGCGTAAGGTCGGTCGGCTCGTGCCGAGTTCGGCCACGTCGACGCACGCGGCGCCGCTACGCTCCAGCGATGACGAGGGACCACGCCCACGATGAACGAGGCCCTCGGTTCCGGAGTCCGGTTTCCGGAATGCCGGACCCTGTTAAGCTGGACGACATGAACGTCGTCAAGCTCGGGAAGAAGGGTCAGGTCTCCATCCCCAAGGCGGTGCTGGACGCGCTCCACCTCGAGGGAGAGCACTGGCTCATCGTGGACACGACCGACGACGGCGCCATCGTCCTTCGGCCCGCAGGAGTCGCCCCAATCGAGCTGTACGACGACGCGCGCATCGCGGCCTTCCTCGATGAGGACGAGCTGACGCCCGACCTCGCGGCACGCATCGAGGCGGCGTTGGCGGCGCTCCGGCCCGGCTGAGGGTCCATGCGGCTGTTCCTCGACGCCAACGTACTCTTCACCGCCGCCGTGAGCCCCGAGGGAACCGCCTCGAAGCTCTTCGCGTTCGCGGAGGCCGGCGCGTGCGAGCTCGTGACCTCCGCCTTCGCCGTCGCCGAGGCCGCGCGCAACCTCAGGGCCAAGGCGCCCGAGGCGGTGGACCGCTGGGAGCGCTCGAGCGCTTCGGTGGGCATCGTCTCTGAAGCGGACCCGCGGCTGGTCGAGCGGCTCGCCGTTCCGCTCCCTGCGAAGGACCGCCCGATCCTGGCGGCGGCCCTCGGATGCCGGGCGTCCGTGCTGGTGACGGGCGATCGCAAGCACTTCGGGCCGTTGTTCGGGCGCTCGTTCGGCGGCACCGTGGTCCTCTCGCCGCGTGAGGCACTAGCGTTCGTGGTCGAAGTGAGCGGGGCTTAGGGTCCCGGCCTCACACCACCAACCGCCCACCCCCGCCCGCGTCCCCCACGGCTTCGAGTTCGGGCGCTTCACATGCGCACGTTCGACGACCTGTGCCTGACCCCCATCGAGGAGTTCACGCCGCAGCAGATCGTTGAGCTCAGGCTGCGCGAGCATGCCAGCCAGGCCGTCTTCGCCAGGTACCTCAACGTGACGCCGAGCACGGTGAGCCAATGGGAGCGGGGGGAGAAGCGGCCCCGGGGTCCGTCCTTGAAGCTCCTCACCTTGGTGGCCAAGGGAGGGCTGCGGGCGATCGCTTGAACGTTCATCGCGTCAGCGGCTGGCCCACGAGACCAGCGCGATCCGATCACCGGAGGCCGTCATCGGTGGTGCAAGGCAGACGCAGAACGCAGATCCTCGATCCCACCGCAGCACGGTGTGGTCGTTCGACCGCGGACCCAGCCCGCGTCGTCGGCTGTCGGGCAGGCGAGTCCCTCGGCCATGACGCGTTCGAGTGACGCATAGATGTCGGAGGGTTGGCGGTAGAGCGATACACGCTGGTTGAAGTCGCCGAGGACGACGAGCGGCTCGGGTGCGGCGAGGTGCTACCGCGCGATGCCGTGCAGCGCGTCGAGGTAGTGGCGATGGTCCTCCCAGGGGTCCCGGTCGCGGCGGCCGGTCCGGACGTGGGCGTCGCGCCAGGGGACGCAGACGCCGACGTAGCACGTTCCCTGTGTGACGCTGAAGGCGTAGCGGCCCCCGGGCAGCGCCTCGTCGCCGACGCGGTCGACCGCGCTCCACGGGCTGAGGCTCCAGAGGAGCACCTTGCGCCGCTCGCCCAGGCGCACCCAGACGCTGCTACTCAGAGAAGGCTGCCAAACATTTGATTGCACGGAGCGTTGTTCGACGACTCTTGATGGAGGTGCGCAGCGCCGTGAAGCGCGGCATGACGGGAACCGCCTCGACGACCGTCGCGGGCGAGCGTGTCGAGGTGTTCGTGCCATTCGGGCTGCCGCCGTCGCGGAGCTCGCCCACCGACCCCCGAGCCGCGGCCGGGGCTCGGGGGTGGTCCAGGAGGAACCCCGGACCCCCATGCGGGCCCGGGGGTCGCGCTGCTACTTCGTGAACTGGAATAGCGCGGTGTGGGCGACG
>JAWOIO010000240.1:0-55681 GCA_046484625.1 Acidimicrobiia bacterium | reverse complement strand
CTCTGAGGCCGCGCGCGGACGCGACGAGGGGCGGCCTCCCGGCCGCCCCTCGGACGCACGTCGGATCGGGCACTCAGCTGGTGGCGCCCTTCGACTCCCAGAAGTCGTTGAGGCGGCCCTGCACCTTGAAGAGCCAGATGAAGAAACCGAGGATCGGCAGCAGGACCCAGAAGCCGGTCGCGCCGCTGATCGGCTTCTCCTTGCCGTCGCGCTCGTAGAGGTTCCCGACCTCGGCGGGGAGGACGAAGATCGTGATGATCCCGCAGAAGATCGAGAGGAGCAGGCCGACGACACCGCCGACGCCCTCGCCGCTGTAGTCCTTCATCTCGTCGAAGGTCTTGAAGTAGTAGTAGAGCGCGTAGATGCCGAGCGTCACGATGCTCAGGAGCATCACGACCACGGGGCTGCGGAGCTCCCCGATCTTGCCGGTTCCGGTCGGTGCCGCCGCAGGCGGTGGCGTGGTCATGATGTGGTTCCCTTCGTCTTCTCGAGAGCGGGGGTCGCGCGTTCTTACCATCGCAGTATGGGAAGTCAACCACCGGCACCCGCCGCCGTCGATTTCCGAGTTGACCAGTCAGGTTTCACACTCGTAGCGTTCGCGCCTCAGCCACATCGCGCCGCGTCCCGTCGCGGCGAGGAGGAGCCACACCATGTCCGAGTCCTGGGGATTCGACACCAAGCAGGTCCACGCCGGCGCCGCCGCCGACCCCACCACCGGTGCGCGGGCCACGCCCATCTACCAGACGACGAGCTACGTGTTCCGGGACACCGAGCATGCGGCCGCGCTCTTCGGGCTCTCCGAGCTCGGCAACATCTACACCCGCATCATGAACCCGACCCAGGCGGTGTTCGAGGACCGGGTGGCCGCCCTCGAGGGCGGCGTCGCCGCGCTCGCCACCTCGTCGGGGCAGGCGGCCGAGACCCTCGCGATCCTCAACCTGGGCCAGGCCGGCGACCACCTCGTCGCCTCCGCCTCGCTCTACGGCGGCACGTACAACCTCCTGCACTACACGCTGCCCAAGCTCGGCTGGGACGTGACCTTCATCGACGATCCCGACGACCTCGACGCGTGGCGCGCCGCGGTCAAGCCCAACACCCGCGGCTTCTACGGTGAGTCGGTCGGGAACCCGAAGAACGACGTGCTCGACATCGAGGGGATCTCGGGTGTCGCGCACGAGGCCGACGTGCCGCTCATCGTCGACAACACCGTGACGACGCCCTACCTCTGCCAGCCGCTCGCGCTCGGCGCCGACATCGTCGTGCACTCCGCGACGAAGTTCATCGGGGGGCACGGGACGTCCATCGGCGGGATCATCGTCGACGGTGGGAAGTTCGACTACGTCGCGAGCGGCCGCCACCCCGTCTTCACCGAACCGGATCCCAGCTACCACGGTCTCGTGTACTCCCAGCTCCCCGAGCCGCTCCGGCCCGCGCAGTACGCGCTCAAGGCCCGGCTCCAGCTCATGCGCGACCTCGGCGCGGCGGTGGCGCCGTTCAACGCGTTCCTGTTCATCCAGGGACTCGAGACGCTCAGCCTCCGGATGGACCGCCACTGCCAGAACGCGCAGGTGGTCGCCGAGTGGCTCGAGCAGCGCGACGAGGTGGAATGGGTCGCCTACCCGGGTCTGAAGTCGAGCCCGTGGTACGAGCGGGCCCAGACGTCCCTCCCGCGCGGCAAGGGCGCGATCCTCGCCTTCGGGATCAAGGGTGGGCTCGACGCCGGTCGCAGCTTCGTCGACGGACTGGAGCTGTTCAGCCACCTCGCGAATGTCGGTGACGTGCGCAGCCTCGCGATCCATCCGGCGTCGACGACGCACTCCCAGCTCACCCCCGAGGAGCAGGCCACGACCGGGGTGACCCCCGACCTGGTCCGGCTGTGCGTCGGGATCGAGACCGTCGACGACCTCCTCGCCGACCTCGAAGCCGGGTTCCGCGCCGCCAAGGGAGCCTGACGCGAGCGCACCCACGGTGGACCTGCCCCCGGCGTCCGGGGCCTGGCGCCCGGGCGATCCCGTCGGTGCGCGTCGCTTCGAGACGCTGTTCGACGCGCGCCCGCACGTGCTCGAGGCTGGGGGTCGTCTGGAGCACGTGACCATCGCCTACGAGACCTGGGGCGCGCTCGACGCCGGCCGGTCCAACGCGGTCCTCGTGCTCCACGCGCTCACCGGCGACAGTCACGCGGGTGGCCGTGGCGGATGGTGGGGCTCGATGATCGGGCCGGGTGCCCCCATCGACACCGACCGGTGGTTCGTCGTCTGCCCCAACGTGCTCGGCGGATGCCAGGGGACCACGGGCCCGGCGTCGCCGGCGGCCGACGGTCGGCCGTACGGGGCCCGGTTCCCGGTCCTGACCATCCGCGACCAGACGGTCGTCGAAGCCGCGTTCGCGGACCGGCTCGGGATCGACCGGTGGGCGGCCGTCGTGGGCGGATCGATGGGCGGGATGCGCGCGCTCGAGTGGATCGTGGGATTCCCGGAACGAGTCGAACGCGCGGTGGTCGTCTCGGTCGGCGCCAAGGCGACGGCGGAGCAGATCGCGTGGTGCTCGGTGCAGACGCGAGCGATCCGTGCGGATCCTCGTTGGCGCGGCGGCGACTACTACGACGCACCCGACGGTGAGGGACCCCACGTCGGCCTCGAGCTCGCTCGCGGCATCGGCCAGATCAGCTACCGCTCGGAGCTCGAGTTCGACGCCCGCTTCGGCCGCGACCACCAGGGCGACGAAGACCCCTTCGACGGCGGACGCTACGCCGTCGAGTCCTACCTCGAATACCACGGGGCGAAGCTCACCCGACGCTTCGACGCGAACACCTACGTCGCCCTCAGCGAGGCGATGAACCACCACGACATCGGGCGCGGGCGCGGTGGTGTCGAGACGGCGCTGACCCGGGTCCGCGCCGACGTGGCCGTGGCCGGGATCTCGTCCGACCGGCTCTATCCGCTCCGCCTGCAGCACGAGCTCGCCGCAGCCCTCCCGGGGCGCCCGGACGTCGAGACCATCCAGTCGCCGTGCGGACACGACGGGTTCCTCGTCGAGGCCGAGGCCGTCGGGAACGTCGTCCGACGCGCCCTCGCCTGATCGCCTGCCCGATTGCCACGCCCCTTCAGGCGTCGATCTCGCGCCTTCCCTCGAGCGCGCGACCGAGCGTCACCTCGTCGGCGTACTCGAGGTCCCCGCCGACGGGCAGACCGCTCGCGATGCGCGTGACGCGGAGGCCCAGCGGCTTCAGCAGTCGGGCCAGGTACATGGCAGTCGCCTCGCCCTCGATGTTGGGGTTGGTCGCGAGGATGACCTCCTCGACGCCCTCCTCACCGACGCGTCGGACGAGCTCCTTGACCCGGAGCTGCTCGGGTCCGATCCCCTCGATCGGGGAGATCGCTCCCTGCAACACGTGGTAGCGGCCGCCGAACTCGTGCGTGCGCTCGACCGCCACGATGTCGCGGGGCTCTTCGACGACACAGAGCAGCTTGGGGTCGCGGCGGTCGTCGCGACAGAAGCCACAGAGCTCGCCCTCCGCGATGTTGAAGCACCGCCGGCACCAGGTGATCTTCGCCTTGGCGTCCGAGATCGCGCCCGCGAGCCGGTTCGCGTCCTCCGGTGCCGACTTGAGGAGGTAGTAGGCGATGCGCTGCGCTGACTTCGGCCCGACGCCGGGCAGCCGACCCAGCTCGTCGATGAGCGTCTGGACCGCTCCTTCGTAGATCGCCACCGATCGCCGTCAGCCGAGCAGGCCGCCGAGGGCCCCCAGGTCGAGGCCACTCGTGACCGAGCCCATCTGGCGCGCCTGGAGGTCCTGCGCGGCGCGCATCGCCTCGCTGACCGCGGCGACCACGAGGTCCTCGAGCATCTCGACATCGTCGGGATCGACGACGTCGGGCGCGATCGTGACGCGACGGAGCTCGCCGGTGCCGCTCACGACGGCCGTCACCATCCCGCCACCCGCGGACCCCTCGACCGACTCCTCGGCGAGGGCTTCTTGGGCAGTGGCCATGTCGGCCTGCATCTGCTGCATCTGCCGCATCATCTGGTTCATCCCGCCGCTGCCGCCGGGCTTCTGCTTCGCCATCCGCGCTCCGTGCTCCTCTCGGGGGGTCGGCTCGGCCGATCAGGACTCTCGTGGAACCTCTTCGACGACGGTAGCGCCGAGGGCGTCGCGAAGCCGCTCCACCGGCGCCTCGGCATCCGCCGCGGTGGCATCACGCAGCTCGCCCGTGTCCAGCACCTCGTCGTGCGGCGCAGCTGCCGACAGACCGGCATCGGGCGGCCCGGCGTCAGGCCCACCCGCCTCGAGCCCGCCGGCTTCAGGCGGCCCGGCATCAGGCCCACCTGCCTCGAGCCCACCGGCATCGGGTGCGGACGCGGGAGGCTCGCCCGGCGGCTCCTGCTCGGGCGCGCGCCGGTCGAGGTCGAACTCGGTGGCGGCCTCCAGCGAGAACTTGAAGCGACGGCCGAGCCTGCTCGCGAGCGCCTCGCGGACGGTTTCGGCCTCGCGTTTGAACCGCTCACGCGCCGCTCCGAGCAGCTCCGGGGGCACGCCGAACACGAGGACCTGGCCCTCGACCCGGCGCGGCTGGGCCTGCTGCACGGCACTTCGGGTGGCCGGTGCGAAGCCACTGACGGCATCCGCCCACGCGACGATGACGTCGTCGAGGTCGATCGGCGCGTCCGCATCGCGCCCGGTGGTCGGTGCCTCACCTCCCGTGTCGGCTCCCTCGGGAGCCGGGGCCGGGGCCGGGGCCGGCGGTGCGGGCTCGTCCCGCTGGGGCGCAGGATCCGCCTGCGCCGTCCCACGGAGCGCCCCGAGCGTCGGCCGAGTCCCACGACCGGACGACGGAGCTTGGGGCTCGGGCGCGTCGGGCACGCGACGCGGCGCCGGCGGTGGCGGCCCGCCGGCCGCGGGCGCCGATCGCTCCAGGCGCTCGATCCGCTCGATCACGGTCTGCAACGGCGGCCCGGCGTCGCGTCGTGACAACCGGACCAGTGCGACCTCGAGGACGAGCCTCGGGTCGGCGGCATCGACACCCCGCATGTCGGTGACGGCCTGGCCGAGCGTCTCGATCACCCGGACGAGCGCCGCGTTTCCGAGCACGTCGCCGAGCGCGGCGAGTCGCTCGCGATCGTCGACGGGAGCGGCCACCGCGACCTTGCCACCTCCGGCGGTCAGGACGAAGGCATCGCGTGCGGCCCCGAGCAGGTCCTCGGCCACGCGCCGCGGCTCGTGGCCGACCTCCAGGAGCTCGGCGAGGGCGACGAGCGCCTCGGCCGTGTCCTCCGCCGCGATCGCGTCGAGGATGCGGGTCCGGGTCGCGAACGGCGTCCCACCGAACAGCGCCGTCACGACGTCGCCGTCGAGGCGACCGGTGCCGGTCGCCAGCGCCTGGTCGAGCAGCGACTCCGAGTCGCGCGCCGAACCCGCACCTGCAGCCGCGATCGCGGTCAGCGCCTCCGGGTCGGCGTCCACGCCCTCGCGTCGGCAGAGGTCGGCGAGACGCTCGACGAGCTCGTCCGAGGTGAGCAGACCGAACGCGTAGTGCTGGGTCCGCGAACGGATCGTCGGGAGGACCTTCTCTGGGTTCGTCGTCGCGAGGATGTACACGACGTGCTCGGGCGGCTCCTCGAGGCTCTTCAGGAGCGCAGTGGCCGCGTCGGCGGTCAGCGCGTGGACCTCGTCGAGCACGAAGACCTTGCGGCGCGAGCCGGGGGCGATCCCGATCGCGGTGCTCTTCACGAGCTCCTTCACGTCGTCGATTCCGCGGTTCGACGCGGCGTCGAGCTCGAAGAGATCGAAGAAGGTCCCGGATGCAACGGCGACGCAGTTCTCGCACGAGCCACACGGCTCCCCGTCGCTGCCGAGGTTCAGGCAGTTGAGCGCCTTCGCGAGGATGCGCGCGGTGGTGGTCTTGCCGGTGCCGCGTGGCCCCGAGAACAGGTAGGCGTGCCCGACGCGGTCGTCGCGCACCGCCGCGCGCAGCGAGTCGACGACGTGCTCCTGACCGACGACCTCGTCGAAGCGCTGCGGCCGGTACTTGCGGTAGAGCGACTGGAAGGCCACGCCCGACCGTACCAACCGTTCAGCCGACAGCGGGCCGGCAGGCCCGCAGACGTCGGGGTGCGGACCGTGCACCCACCGTCGACCTGGAGACGCCACCCGTCGGAGACCTGTCCCGGCTCGGGTCAGGTGGACCTGCGGCACACGGAGCGGTCCGCTGAGAGCTGCTTCCTTCCGGACCTGACTCGGTTCGCGGGGCTTCGTTGCGCAGGACCCGACCGTCAGCACCGGGACGGGGCCGAGTGGGCGGCGATCCGAGCCTCGGGTGGGAGTTCAGCCCCTCGTACGTGGATTGAGGGTGCAGGGCACCACGAGCTCCCCACCTAGCACGGTCCGCACCCGGGATCGTACCGGCTGCTCCGCTCGGGTCCCGTGCCACGCCCCCGGTACGATCGCCGGTCTCCGGAGGGATGCGAGAGCGGCCGAATCGGCACGCTTGGAAAGCGTGTGTGGGGCAACTCACCGTGGGTTCGAATCCCACTCCCTCCGCCACCCGCACGGGAGTCCCCATGTCCGCCTCGCCGCCCGACCCGGCGCACCCCGCCCTCGTCGCGGCCCTGCCCGCGCTGATGGGCATCGCGCTCGAAGAGGCCGCGCTCGCCGCAGCCGGCGGCGATGTCCCGGTCGGGGCCGTCGTCGCGCGGCTCTCCGACGGCTCGGTCGTCGCCCGCGCCCACAACGAGCGGGAGCACGCGGCGGACCCGACCGCGCACGCCGAGGTGCTCGCGCTGCGACGCGCCGCCGAGTCGGTCGGGTCGTGGCGACTCGACGACTGTGCGCTGGTGGTCACGCTCGAACCCTGTCCGATGTGTGCCGGAGCCGCCGTGTCGGCGCGCATCGGGCTCGTCGCGTTCGGCGCCGCCGACCCGAAGGCGGGTGCGCTCGGGAGCCTCTACAACCTCGCGGTCGACCCCCGGCTCAACCACGAGTTCCCGGTCCACCACGGCGTCCGCGCGCAGGAGTGCGCCGAGCAGCTGGCGGGATTCTTCCGCGGCCGGCGGACACGCTGAGGCCCACCGCTGGAGGCCGTGGACGCCGGCTCACCTAGGATCGTCCCCGGAGGGATGCGAGAGCGGCCGAATCGGATGGTCTCGAAAACCATTGTGCCTCCGGGCACCGTGGGTTCAAATCCCACTCCCTCCGCCACTCGACCCCCCACGCCCACCACCGCCCCGGGAGGCACCGTGTCCATCATCCGCCGCTCGACCGTCGTGCTCGTCACGGCACTGCTCGCGGTCGGCGCCGTCGCCGGACCGGCCCTCGCGAAGACCGACAAGCAGATCGCCAAGGCGGCGTCGATCAAGCTCGCCGACCTCGAGGGGGACTGGACGGCCGCGAAGGGCGACGACGATCCCAGCGGCCTGCCGGAGTGCGCGGACATCGACGCGATCGACAAGCGCTCGAAGAAGTACGAGTTCCAGTCGCCCGAGTTCTCGACCGCGGAGTCCTTCCTCAGCAACTCGGTCTACGTGTTCCCGAGCGTCAAGCAGGCCAAGGCCTACCTCGCCGTCTTCCAGGACGACTCCGCAGGGGCGTGCCTCCAGGCCGGCCTCGAGGAGGCGGTCGCCGACCAGCCCGGATCGGTCGTCGACACCGGGCTGCTCGACGTCACCGGCGGTCCCGCCGACGACGGCGTCGGCTACCAGGTCGACGTCACCTCGCCCGACGGCGAGGTGCTCGCACTCCAGGCCGTGGCCTTCCGGGTCGGGCGCGGTGTCACGGGCATCACGACGTTGAACCTCGGTGCGTCGTTGCCCGAGACCGCGGACCTCGCGATCACCTCCATCGAGCGGCTCCGGAAGGGCCTGAAGTAGGCGGCCCGAACGAGGCGGAGCGATCACGCCTTCGGCGCGCGCGTCCGGTCGAGGCCCAGGTTCTCGTAGATCTCGCGGGTGGCCGTCGACCGGTTGAGCGTGAAGAAGTGGAGCCCGGGCGCCCCGCCGTCGAGCAGCACGCGGCACAGCTTCGTGGACTCAGCGATCCCGATCCGGCGGACCTCGGCCGGGTCGTCCTCGACCGCCCGCAGCTTCGCCATGAACCACTCGGGGAACTCCGAGCCCTGCATCTCGGCCATCCGCTTCGTCCCGGCGATGCTCAGCACCGGCATGATCCCCGGGATCACGGGCCGGTCGACGCCGCGGGCGCGCAGGGCCTCGACGAGGTCGAAATAGTGATGGGCATCGAAGAAGAACTGGGTGATCGCGAAGTCGGCCTCGGCGAGCTTCTCGGCGCTGTGGGCGCGGTCGGAGGCGACCGACGGCGACGCCGGATGCGGTTCGGGGTGCACGGCGACCCCGATCGAGGTGAACTCCCGTTCCCGTGCCAGCCGGACCAGGTCGATCGCATGACGGAGCTCACCCTCGGGGAGCCCGAGCTCGGCCGGCGGATCGCCTCCGAGGGCGAGGATGTTCTCGACGCCGGCGTCGCGGTACCGGTCGACGATCCCCTCGAGCTCCGGGCGCGTGTGCGCGGCACAGGTGAGGTGCGCCATGGCGGTCATCGAGGTCTCGCGGTTGATCTGGACCACGAGGTCGTGCGTGCGCTCGCGCGTGGTGCCCCCGGCGCCATAGGTCACCGACACGAACGACGGGGCGAGCGGCTCCAGGTCGTGGAGCGTCTGCGCCAGCACCTTCTCGGCTTCCTCGGTCCGCGGCGGGAAGAACTCGAACGACACCGCAGGTCCGCGGTCCAGGATGGTGCTGATCTTCGCCACCGGTACCGCCTCGTCGGGTCCCTCGCGCTCGGTTCGGACGACCAGCGTACGTGGTGGGCTCTAGCCTCCGGCAATGGACTTCGTGATCGAGCAGCGCCTCGTCGGTCCGCCCGCGCGCGTGCAGGACGCGTTGCTCGACCCCGAGTTCGTCGCGGCAAGTGCCCAGCTCCCGAAGCTCGGTGACGCGGAGCTCCTCGAGCGTCAGCGTGATGCCACCACCGCCCGACTTCGGGTGCGGCTGCGGTTCACGGGGTCGCTCGCGCCGGCCGTCACCGCGGTGGTGGACCCGGCCCGGCTGACCTGGGTCGACGTCGCGTCCTTCGATCTCGTCGGGCTGCGGGCCGAGCACCGCATCGAGCCCGACCACTACGCCGACCGGCTGTCCTGCGGCTACTCGTCGGAGCTCGCGGCGTCGGGCACCGGTACCCATCGGACCCTCCGAGGGTCGGTGAAGGTGCGGATGCTGCTCGTCGGAGGCAAGGTCGAGGGTGCGATCGTGTCGGGGTTGCGCGAGCACGCAGCGGCGGAGGCCGTGCTGCTCGACGCCTGGCTCAGGCCCGGTACCCCGCGAAGCGGCGGAGACGCAGCGAGTTCGTGACCACGAACACCGAGGAGAACCCCATGGCCGCGGCGGCGATCACCGGGTTGAGCAGCCCCACGGCGGCGAGCGGGATGGCGGCCACGTTGTAGGCGAACGCCCAGAAGAGGTTCGCCTTGATCGTTGCGAGCGTCCGGCGCGAGAGTGCGATCGCGTCGGCCGCGGCACGGAGGTCGCCCGACACGAGCGTCAGGTCGCTCGCCTCGATCGCGACGTCGGTGCCGGTCCCGATCGCGATGCCGAGGTCGGACTGCGCCAGCGCCGGCGCGTCGTTCACGCCGTCGCCGACGACGGCCACGCTCTTCCCCTGCTGCTGGAGCTCGCGGACGATGTCCACCTTCCCGCCGGGTCGCGCCTCCGCGATGACACGGTCGATGCCGACGGCCCGCGCGATCGCGTCGGCGGCGTCCTGGCGGTCGCCGGTGACCAGCACGGTCTCGATCCCGAGCTCGTGCAGAGCCGCGACAGCTTCGACCGAGCCCGCCTTGAGCGTGTCCGACACGACGAACGCGCCGCGGGCGCGGCCCTCCCACCCCGCGAAGACGATGGTGTGGCCGCTCTCTCGGTGCTCCCGGAGAGAGGCATCCAGCTCGGGGGGGACGTCGCCGACGAACTCCGGGCGTCCGACGAGCACCTCGACCGCGTCGACCGTGCCGCGCGCGCCGACGCCCGGCTCGTTGACGAAGCCGCTCGGGACCTCGAGGCTCGACCCCCGATCACGCGCGCCGGTTGCCAGCGCCCGCGCGATCGGGTGCTCCGAGGCGTCTTCGACGGACCCGGCCCGGGCGAGCAGCACGTCGGTGTCGACGCCCGGCGTCGCGACCACGTCCACCAGTCGCATCCGACCCTCGGTGAGGGTGCCCGTCTTGTCGAGGACCGCCGCGCCGACCCGGCGGGTCGCCTCGAGGACCTCCCCACCCTTGATCACGATGCCGAGCTGGGCGCCGCGCCCGGTGCCCACCATGATCGCGGTCGGGGTCGCCAGGCCCAGGGCGCACGGGCACGCGATGATCAGGACCGCGACGGCAGCCGTGAACGCGCGGTCGACCTCGCCCGTCGCCGCGAGCCAGACCGCGAGGGTGACCGCCGCGATCACCAGGACCACCGGCACGAACACGCCGGAGATCCGGTCGGCGAGCCGCTGCACGGGCGCCTTCGAGCCCTGCGCCTCCTCCACGAGGCGGGCGATCTGCGCGAGCGCGGTCTCGCTCCCCACCTTGGTCGCCTCGACCACCAGCCGACCGGACGTGTTGACGGTCGCACCGAAGACCTCGTCGCCGGGAGCCACGTCGACGGGTACGGGCTCCCCGGTGAGCATCGAGACGTCGACCGCGGACGCGCCGTCGACGACGGTGCCGTCGGTAGCGATGCGCTCCCCCGGCCGGACGACAAACCGGTCGCCGGCCACCAGACTGGCCGTCGGAACCTCGTCGCCGTTCTCGAGCCGGGCGGTCTTCGCGCCCAGCTCGAGGAGCGCCCGGAGCGCGTGGCTCGAGCGGCCCCGGGCCCGGGCCTCGAAGAAGCGCCCCAGGAGGAGGAGGGTGACGATCGCCGCCCCGGTCTCGAAGTAGACGTGGACCTCGCCGTCGCCCGAGAAGAGCGCTCCCATCGACATCCCGCCCCCGTGCTCCGCCGCGCCGAGGAAGACCAGGGCGACGACCGACCACGCCCACGCCGCGAGCGTCCCGATCGAGACGAGCGTGTCCATGGTCGTGGCGCGGTGCCGCAGGTTGACGAGGGTGGCGCGGTGGAAGGGCCACCCACCCCACAGGATGACGGGTGTCGCGAGCACGAGCGCCACCCACTGCCAGCCGTCGAACTGGAGCGCGGACAGCATCGAGAGCAGGAGGAGTGGGATCGAGAGCGCGATGGACACCAGCAGCCGCGGCGTGAGCTCACGGAGCTCCGCGCCTTCTGGGTCGGGCTCGACTGTCTCCGGTACGCCGTACCCGAGGTCGGTCACGGTACGGGTGAGGTCGCTGCGGTGGAGCGCGTGGGGGTCGTAGGTGACGGTCGCACGCTTCGCGGCGTAGTTCACGGATGCATTGCGCACGCCGGCCTGGGCCCCGAGCGCCTTCTCGATCCGCGCCGCGCAGGAGGCGCAGGTCATGCCGTCGATGGGGAGGTCGCAGCGCTCGAGGTCGTCGGTCTGCACGGTGGAGGTCATGAAGGCGGCTCCTCTCTTCCTGGTTTGCACCATATACCCCCCCAGGGTATAGTGCAACCGCGGCCACGGGAAGCGACGGCACCTGCGGAGGGCTGATGACGACCAGGGGTTACACGCTCACCAAGGACCACTACGGCACGCGCCTGCGGCGAATCGAGGGCCAGGTCCGGGGACTCCAGCGGATGATCGAGGACGACGAGTACTGCATCGACGTCCTCACCCAGATCGCGGCCGTGACCAAGGCGCTGCAGGGCGTGGGGCTGGGCCTGCTCGACGAGCACGTGCGCCACTGCGTGCGCGACGCCGCCGGCGAGGACCCGGCCGTCGGCGACGCGAAGGTGCACGAAGCAGTGCAGGCGGTGGAGCGGCTCCTCCGCGTCTAGAGCGGCTCCTCCGCATCTAGGACGCCGGCACGCCGGCGGCCGTCGCGGGGGCGGCGACCTCCTGCACGCGGCGGCACTCCTCCTGGCGACGGCTCAGCTCGCGCACGACGAGGAGCCCGAGCACCGCCGCGGTGGCGCACGCGAGCGAGCCGATGAGCGCCAGTGCATTGCGCTGCTCGAGGAATGCGAGGCGCAGACCGGGCGAGTCGGCCGGTTCACCCGAGATCGCGAGCAGCGCCCCGAGGAACAGCCCCCACCATCCTCCGACGAGCCACGACCGATCGGCGATCCGCCAACGCGGGTCACCGCGCGCGATCGAGACCGAGCTCCCCCGCCAGAGGTCCTGGACGATGAGCACGGGGATCACGAGGTTCGCGAGGGGGATGAACCAGCCGCCGATCGCCCAGCCGGGACCCAGCCGCTCGGGCGCCCGGCCGAGCGCCTGCTGGTTCTTGGCCGCACGCCACATCCAGGTCACGAAGACCGGGGCCACGACGAGCACCGTCAGTCCCAGGGCGAGGTCGGTCGAGGCAACGAACTCGTCGGCGTCACGAGCCCGGGCCCGGAAGTCGGCCCCGTCGGACGAGCCCAAGGCGACGAGGCGCTGCGCGAACGCGACGGCCCGCACCATCGCCACGACCGCCGCGGCCGGGAGCAGCAGCGTGAGCAGCCCGACGAGTCGGGTGTTGGGTCGCCACGCGGTCATGGGCCAAGCCTACGGAGCACATGGCAGACTGCGACCATGCCCCCCGAGAAGTTCCAATGGAGCCACCTGTACGACGAGGTCGTCACCACCGGCCTGTGCACCGGCTGCGCGGGATGCGTCATCGTCTGCCCGCACGACGTGCTCGGCTACCGCGACGACCAGGGCATCTACAAGCCCTTCCAGACCGAGGAGGGCTTCGGGCCCGACGACTGCTCGCACGGGCAGAAGGGCTGCACCACGTGCACCCGCGCGTGCCCGCGGTTCCGGTCGTGGGAGTCCGAGGCCGACGAGTTCCTCTTCGGTCGGGTCCGTGCCCCCGAGGAGGTCTCCGGCATCTCCAAGGACATCGTCCTGGCCCGCGCCACCGACCCCGTGCTGCACGAGGTGGGACAGGACGGCGGGCTGGTCTCGGCCCTGCTGCTGTATGCGATCGAGCACGACATCATCGACGCGGCGCTCGTCTCCTACCTCGAGGGGGACGGCTCGACGTGGAAGGCCGTCCCGGGTGTTGCGCGCACCAAGGACGACATCATCGCCTCAGCCGGCAGCCGCTACACCTACTCCGCCAACACGCTGGCGTACGCCGATGCCGTCGAGGGCGGAGCCGAGCGCATCGCGCTCGTCGGGATGAGCTGCCAGTCGTCGTCGCCGGCGATCATGCGGCAGCGCCGGGTCGGCAAGGTCGGCCGCCGCCTGAGCCTCAACATCGGGCTGCTCTGCTCGAAGACCTTCGACGACGCGATCTTCGACGAGCTCATCGAGGCGAAGTACGGCCTGGCCCGGGCCGACATCAAGAAGATGAACATCAAGGGTCGGCTCCAGATCTGGTTGCACGACGACTCATACCACGAGATCCCGCTGAAGGAGTGCCACGCCTGGACGCGCGAGGGCTGCAAGATGTGCCCGGACTTCGCGGCCGAGCACGCCGACATCTCGACGGGAGGGATCGGAGCCTTCAACGACTGGACCCTGACGATCGTGCGCACCGATATCGGCCGCGACCTCATGGACGCGATGCTGCGCGACGGCTGGATCGAGACCCGCCCCGGCGACGACGACCCCGGCGCCATTGAGCTGCTCCACAAGCTGTCGGCGAAGTCCCGCAAGCGATGGCCCGAGTTCGCGGTCGCCGAGCCCCGCCTCATCGGGAGCTGAGCGGGGCGCAGCGTGGCCGCCCGAGCGTTCTCGGCACGCTCAGTGTTGGCTGGCAACAACCAGCGTGCCGAGAAGCCCCGAGAGGGGTCAGGTCGTCGTGCTGGTCGTGGATGACGATGTGGTCGTCGGCGGCGCGGGCGGCACGTAGGCCGGGTCCACGTCGGCCGTGATCGCCGGCGGCACGTCGAACACATTCTCGAAGGTGGGGAACGTGGCGGGGTCGCCGATCGTGGCGCGGGCGTAGACGATCCGGACGATCCGCAGGGTCAGGTCCTCGTCCTTGGGGTCGCGGACGAACCCGCGGACCTTGATCTCCTGCTCCCCGGGCAGGTTGGCATCCCGGACGGTGGCGAGGATCGTCAACGCCTCCTGCCGTACCTGGGCGAACTGGTCGTCGGTCCACTTGGCCGGGTCCAACGGGAAGTCGGCCGGGAGGTCCCAGTCGACCTCGATCGTCTTGTCGGGGTTGTCGGGGTTGGCCGGGACGGTGACCTTGACCCGCGTGGGATCGTCGGGGCCCGGTGGGACGCCGCCGTTGAGGGCGGTCTCGATCGCGGCGGCGAGCTGCTTCGACGGGCTCGGGCTCGTGGTGGTGGTCGTGGGCGCGGTCGTGGGCGGGCTCGTGGGCGGGCTCGTGGGCGGGCTCGTGGGCGGGATCACGACGACGGTCGGCGGAGCGGCGGTCGGTGGTGGGGGCGGGACAGTGAGCGGAGCGAACGTCGTCGTGGTCGGCGGCAGCGTGGTCGTCGTCGCGACCGTGGACGAGGTGGTCGTGGTGCGATCCGACGCCGTGTTGACCCGCTTGGTGTCGTCACCGCCGCTCGCCAGGACGATCAGGAGCACGATGAGTGCGATCCCACCCGCGAAGATCGCGACGACGGCGATCACGGCTCGCTTCTGGCGGTCGTCCATCGGTGCGGTCACGTCGGCATCCTCTCTCTCCCCGACACGATACCGGCAGCGCACGCCCTTCCCGGGTGCAGCGCCGCGAACCTGCCCAGGGCGGGTCCGCGTAAGTCGCCAGGTACGCTCGCCCGCGATGCGCGAGGAGCTCAGGGCGGGACATGAGTGTCCATTCGGGAAGCCGCAATGCTCGCGCTGATCGCCTTGCACGCACTGGTGGCGGTCGTCGCCCCGGTGGTCTTCCGTCGCATCGGGCGCCGAGTGTTCTGGTTCTGCGCGATCGCGCCGGCCGCGACACTGGCATGGGCTGCGACCAAAGCGTCTGCGGTGGTCGACGGTCGGGTCGTCACCGAGTCACTGCCCTGGGTTCCGCAGCTGGACCTCGAGCTGTCCTTCCGTCTGGATGCGTTCGCGCTGCTGATGGTCGCGTTGATCTCGGGGATCGGGGTGCTCATCTTCTGGTACTCGTCGTCGTACTTCGCCGGCCGTGAGCAGGCCAAGCTCGGCGTGTTCGCCGCCCAGCTCACCGTGTTCGCGGGAGCGATGTTCGGCCTCGTGACGGCCGACAACGTCTTCGGGTTGTTCATCTTCTGGGAGCTCACGGCCGTCACCTCCTATCTCTTGATCGGCTTCGACGACACGAAGGGTTCGACCCGCGCGGCCGCGCGCCAGGCGCTCTTGATCACATCGATGGGCGGTCTGGCGCTCCTGGGCGGCCTCATCCTCCTCTCGCAGGCCGCCGGCACCGCATCGCTGCACGAGATCCTCGCCGACCCGCCGACGGGCGGAGTCGTGCCGGCAGCCCTGGTGCTCGTGGTGCTGGGTGCCGCGACGAAGTCGGCCCAGCTCCCGTTCCACTCGTGGCTCCCTGCGGCGATGGTGGCACCCACACCCGTGAGCGCGTACCTGCACTCGGCGACCATGGTGAAGGCCGGCATCTACCTCGTCGCCCGCTTCGCGCCGGCGTTCGCGGGAGAACCGCCCTGGCGTCCCCTGGTCATCTCGATCGGGCTCGCCACGATGTTCGCCGGTGCCCTTCGCGCCCTACGTCAGCACGACCTCAAGCTGCTGCTCGCCTACGGGACGATCAGTCAGCTCGGGTTCCTCTTCGTCCTCTTCGGCTCCGGGGTCCCCGGCGCGACCGAAGCAGGAGCCGCGCTGCTCCTCGCGCATGCGCTCTTCAAGAGCGCGTTGTTCCTGACGGTCGGCGTGATCGACCACCAGGCACATACGCGTGACGTGCGGGCTCTCGACGGTATCGGCCGACTCCTACCCGGCCTGTGCATCGCCGCGATCGTTGCGGCCGCGTCGATGGCGGGCATCCCTTTGTTCTTCGGGTTCGTGGCGAAGGAGCTGGCCTACGAGAGCTTCCTCCAACCCGGACTGGGCCCCGTCGCCGACGTCGTCGTCCTGGTGGGCATCGTGACCGCATCGATGCTGACGGTTGCCTACTCGGGGCGCTTCGTCTGGGGCGCGTTCGCGAAGAAGGATCCGAACCCCGGGGCACCGGCAGTCGAGAGCACGATCGAGCGTCCCGCCCGTTCGTTCGTGGCGCCGGTCGCGATCCTGGCGACGATCACCCTGATCCTCGGCGTCCTGCCCGCGCTGGCAGATCCGCTGGTGGTGGCCGGCGCGCAGGCTCTCGACCCCGCGGTCGGCTCGAAGGGCCTCGCCCTGTGGCACGGGTGGAGTAGCGCACTCGCGCTGACGGCGCTCACCCTCGGCGTCGGCGTGCTCCTCGTGGTGAAGCGGCGCCGCGTCGAGAGGATCCAGGAGGCAGCACCCTCACCCATTCGCTCCGATGCCGCGTATCGCAGGACGCTCGAGCTGCTGAACCGCCTCGCGGACCGGGTCACCGGCACGCTGCAGAACGGATCGCTCCCGACGTATCTCGGCGTGATCGCTGTCACCGTGCTCGCGCTTCCAGGCGTCGCGCTCGCCGTGGGGTCGCCCTGGCCGGATGACACTCGATTCGCCGAGTCCCCCCTCCAGGTCGTGGTCGTCGCGCTCGTGGTCGTGGTGGCCGTCGCGGCAACCGCCGTACGCCGACGCTTCGTCGTCGTGATCCTCCTGGGCTCGGTCGGCTACTCGGTCGCGGCGCTGTTCGTCATCCAGGGTGGCCCGGATCTCGCACTCACGCTCCTGCTCGTCGAGACCCTCAGCGTCGTCATCTTCGTGCTCGTCCTGCGACACATGCCTGAACGCTTCGCAGACCGTCCCTGGCGGGAGGCCGGGCTCGGACGCGCGGCGATCGCCGTCGGGATGGGAGTGTTCGTGACCGCGTTCACGATCGTCGCGGCCGGCTCGCGCACCGCGACCCCGGTGGCGGAGGGTCTCAGCGAGCGGGCACTGCCCGACGGCGACGGTCGCAACGTCGTGAATGTGATCCTCACCGATTTCCGCGCGCTCGACACGCTCGGCGAGATCGCGGTTCTCACGCTGGCCGCCCTCGGGATCATCTCACTGTTGATGACTCGGCAGCGCCGGCAGGCCGCGCGGGATGCCACGAGCGAGCGCGCGCGATGAACGGGTCTCGTTCTCTCATCCTCGACGTCAGCGTTCGCGCGGTCTTCCACACGGTCCTGTTGGTGGCGCTGTTCTTCCTCTTCTCGGGACACAACGCGCCGGGCGGCGGGTTCGTCGCCGGCCTCGTCGCCGGTGCTGCGTTCGTCCTCCACGACGTGGCCACGGGTTTCGACCCGCAGCAACGCGGGGGACCGGCGAACCCGGAGACCATCGTCGCGCTCGGCCTGATCGTGGCGGTCGCGACGGGACTTGCGTCGATGCTCGCTGGTGGAGAGTTCCTGGAGTCGGGAACGCTCAGCGTGCACCTCCCCGTGTTCGACACGGTGAAAGCGACGTCGGCGCTCGCCTTCGACGTCGGCGTGTTCCTCGTCGTGCTCGGGGTCGTGCTCACGATCGTGGAGCACCTCGGCGAGGAGCCCGAGGAATGACCGTGATCCTCGCCCTCGGCGCAGGGGTGCTCGTGAGCTGCGGCACCTATCTCGTCCTCCAACGGCAGCTGACCCGCGTCATCTTCGGATTCGCGCTCATGAGCCACGGCGCCAATCTCGTGCTGCTCACTGCGGGCGGAGGCGCAGGTGGCTCGCCGATCATCGGCGAGGGCGAGGGGGGCTTCGCCGATCCGCTCGTCCAGGCGATGATCCTCACGGCGATCGTGATCACCTTCGGGGTGACAGCCTTCCTGCTCGCGCTCGCCTACCGGAGCTGGCAGCTCACCCACGACGATCAGGGCGAGGACGACCGGGAGGACAAGCGCATCGCGCGTCTCGCCCAACGCCGCAGCAAGGACCGGCCCTCGCCTTGAGGGACACGATGGTCCTCCTGGTCGCAGGTCCGTTGCTCGGCGCCGCCGTGGCCCTGCTCGCGCGGCGTCGCCGCGACGTGCAGCGCGCCGTCGCGGTCACAACCTTCGCCCTCGCTCTCGTCGGCAGCGTCGTGCTCCTGGTGGAGGTGGACGGCCACGGGCCCCTCGCGACCCAGGTCGGAGACCTCCCCGCCCCGTTCGGGATCACACTGGTCGCCGACCTGTTCACGGCGATCATGCTCGTGGTCTCCTCGGCCATGCTGCTGTGCGTCCTGGTCTACGCGATCGGCCAGCGTGGGACCGACACCGAATCGACGATCTTCCATCCCGTCTACTTGATCCTCGGCACCGGCATCTTCCTCGCGTTCCTGGCCGGCGATCTCTTCGATCTCTTCGTGGCCTTCGAGGTCATGCTCACCGCGAGCTACGTGCTCATCACCCTCGGTGCGACACGCGAGCAGGTCCGCTCCGGCATGACCTACGCCGTGATCAGCCTCTTCGCCTCGATGCTGTTCCTGATCGCGGTCGGGCTCGTCTACGCCGCGACGGGCACCGTCAACCTCGCGGATCTCGCAGAGAAGATCTCCACCGTCCCGTCGGGGTTGCGGACCGCGTTCGCGCTGCTGTTCCTCGTCGTCTTCGGCATCAAGGCGGCGATCTTCCCCTTGTTCTTCTGGCTCCCCGACTCCTATCCGACGGCGCCGACCCCCATCACCGCGATCTTCGCCGCTCTGCTGACCAAGGTCGGCGTGTACGCGATGATCCGGGTCGAGACGCTGGTGTTCCTGCCGGACTTCGGTGGACCGTCGACGCTGTTGCTCACGATCGCCGGCCTCACCATGCTCGTCGGCGTACTCGGCGCCATCGCGCAGAACGACATCAAGCGGATCTTGAGCTTCCACATCGTGAGTCAGATCGGCTACATGGTCCTCGGATTGGCCCTGTTCACCGTGGCGGGGGTCGCCGCCGCGATCTTCTATATCGTCCACCACATCGTGGTGAAGACGGCGTTGTTCCTGTCGGGAGGTCTGGTCGAGCACGCGACCGGCACGGGAGCGCTCGACCGCCTCAGCGGACTCGCGCGGTCATCCCCCTTGCTCGCGTTGCTCTTCCTGCTCCCCGCACTGAGCCTCGCGGGCATCCCTCCGTTCTCGGGGTTCGTCGGCAAGCTGGCGCTCGCGGACGCCGGGTTCGCCGCCGACCGCTTCGTCGTGGTCGGTGTGAGCCTGCTCGTCAGTCTCCTCACGCTGTTCTCGATGACGAAGATCTGGTCGGGCGTGTTCTGGGGTGAGGTCGAGCCGAAGCCACCAGTCGGCGCAACGCGGCTCCGCACGCCCCGGCTGATGACCGCCACGACCGCAGTGGTGGTGGCGATGAGTCTCGCGATCGCGGTGAGCGCGCGCCCGATCTACGACCTGAGCAGGCGCGCCGCCGCCGATCTCCTCGAGCCGACCGCGTACGTGCGGGAGGTGCTCCAGCGGTGACGGCACGTCTCCTCGTGGTCGGCTGGCTCAGCATGGTGTGGGCCGCGCTCTGGGGCCGGTTCGACGTCGCCAACCTGCTCGCGGGTGCGTTCATCGCCACCGCGATGCTCGTGGTCTTCCCGATCGAGCACGGGTTCAGGCCGCGCTTCCGCCCGATCGCCACCGCGCGCCTCGTCGTCGTGTTCGCCTGGCGTCTGATCGCCGCGAGCGCCATCGTCGCGTGGGAGGTGATCACGCCCCGCAACCGGATCAACGAGGGGATCGTGGCCGTCCCCGTACGGGGCACCTCCGACCTCGTCCGGATGATCGTGGCGAACTCGGTCTCGCTGACGCCGGGGACCCTCACGCTCGAGGTGGATCGCGACGGGGAGATGCTCTACATCCACGTCCTCCACCTCCGCGACATCGAGTCGGTACGACGCGATGTCGGCGAGCTCGCGGTCCTGGTCATCAAGGCGTTCGGCAGCCCGGAGGCGATCGCGGGGCTCACGAACAGCGCCTCGTCCCCCCCGCTCGGTGGAGAGGCGCGATGAACGCCATCACCTCCGTGTGCTTCGGGATTCTCTCCCTCTCGGCGGCGCTCTGTGTGGCCCGCCTGCTGCGCCGGGGATCGTCCCTGGCCGACCGGATCGTCGCGCTCGATTCGCTCCTGATCGTGGTCGTCGCAGGGCTGGGCGTGCTCACTGCCCGCGTCGGCGCCAACCCGTTCGTCGGCCTCATCGTCGTCGCGGCCCTGCTGGGCTTCCTCGGCACCGTCACCGTCGCGCGATACATCGAGCGGAGAGGCGCATGAGCGCCCGTCGCGCGCCGGATCCCTCGGCCGGGCGGGCACAGGACCCCGGGGTCCGGGGCGTGGCGCGACCGTGACCGGCTTCGAGATCGTCAGCGCCGTGCTCCTGATCGTGGGTTCGCTGCTCACGTTGGTGGCCTCGGTGGGACTGCACCGGTTCCCGGACGTGTTCGCCCGGATGCACGCCTCGACCAAGCCCGCGACGCTCGGGATCATCCTGATCCTCGTGGGGGCATCCGTCGCGGCGGATGAGCTGTCCATCTCGGCCACCCTCGGGTTGGCGATCGCGTTGCAGCTCATCACCGCCCCGGTCGGCGCGCACATGGTCGGGCGGGCCGCATACCGTGCGGGGACCGAGCTCAGTCCCGAGACATCGGTCGACGAGCTCGCCCAGGGTCCGGAGGCGCCGGAGTGAGCGGGCACGAGCCCCGCCGGGTCGTGGTGGGCCTCGTCGACGACGTGATGGACCGCTCCCGCCTCGGTGCGCTCGGCGACGTCACGTGGGTGAGGAGCGCCGACGAGGCCGCCGGCCGCACTCCTGACGTCGTGATCGTCGACCTGGCCCGACACGGCGACGAGATCGGGGCTCTGCGGGACCTCGCCCCGGCGAGCCTCATCGTGGCGTTCGGCCCCCATGTCGACGCCCCGCTGCTCGCCGAGGCCACGGCGGCGGGAGCCGACCGCGTCCTTCCCCGGTCCCGGTTCTTCGCCGATCCGGCGGCGGCGCTGGCGCCCGACGGGGGGTCCGCGCGAGCCTGACCCGGCCGGTGCGGCCCCGTGGGGCCGCCCGAGGTGCCGCCCGAGGTCAGGTCGGTGGGCGAACGCGAGGGGGACGCATGGGGACCCGAGCACGGGGCACCCGGACCGAGGTAACGATCGACGCCGAGCCCGAGTCCGAGCACTCGTGACCTCTGTCGTCTCGCGCATCGAGGCTGCCACCCAGCGATCGGGCGCCATCACCTTCCTCGCCTCCGCTCGCACCGGCGGCGCGGCGGCACCCACCGAGCGGGTCCCCTGGGCCGCGCTCCACGAGGACGCCGTCGCCATGGCGGCCGGCCTCCAGGCCCGCGGCGTCGGACCGGGGGTGAACGTCGCCCTCATCGGCCCGACCTCCCGTCCGCTGGTGACCGCGATCCAGGCGGTCTGGCTCGCGGGCGGCACCCTGGTCACGCTGCCGCTGCCGATGCGCCTGGGGTCGATCGAGGAGTTCGTCGGGCAGACCCGGCGGCGCATCGCCAACGCCGACGCTTCGCTCGTCGTCGTCGACCCGGCGCTCGAGGAGTTCGTGTCGGTCGACGGCCCACCGATCGTCCGTCTCGACTCGATCGGCGGGTCGGGGTCCGCGTGGGAGCGCCCGACCGACGATCCCGACCGTCTCGCCATCATCCAGTTCACGAGCGGATCCACGTCGGATCCGAAGGGCGTGATGCTCCCGCATCGCTGCGTGGTCGACAACATCGACGCGATCGTCGAGGGCGCCGCGCTCGGTGAGGGCGACGTCGGGGTGTCGTGGCTCCCGCTCTACCACGACATGGGTCTCATCGGCCTACTGATGACGCCGATGCTGACCGGCTTCGACCTCGGGATCGCCGCGCCGCAGGACTTCCTCGCCGCACCGGGCGACTGGATGCAGTGGCTCTCCGACGAGCACGCCACGATCACGGGCGGCCCGAACTTCGCGTACGCCCTCGCCGCGCGCGCGCTTCGCCGACTCGACGATCTCGACCTCTCCACGTGGCGCATGGCCCTCAACGGTGCCGAGCCCATCGACCCGCTCGCCGTCGAGTCGTTCCTCGACGCCGGTGCCGCACACGGTCTCGACGCGAAGGCTGCCTTCTGCGTCTACGGGATGGCCGAGGCAACGCTCGCGATCTCCTTCCCGGAGCCGGGCACCGGGATGACGGTGGATCCGGTCGACCCGGACGTGCTCGAGCACGACCGCGTCGCGACACCCGCGACCGGTGACCGGGTCCGGCGCCTCCCGTTCCTCGGTCGGACGCTGCGCGGCCTCGACCTCCGGGTCTGCGACCCCGCGACCGGAGCCCCGCGCGCCGACCGCGAGGTCGGGGAGCTGGAACTGCGGGGCTCCTCGGTGACGCCGGGCTACTACGGCCGCCCCGACGTGACCACCGCGACGTTCCACGACGGCTGGCTGCGCACCGGCGACCTCGGCTACCTCGTCGACGACGAGGTCGTGGTCTGCGGGCGGATCAAGGACGTGATCATCGTGGGCGGCCGGAACGTGTTCCCCGAGGAGATCGAGCGGGCTGCGGCCTCCGTCGACGGCGTCCGGGTGGGCAACGTCATCGCCTTCGGGACCGCGGGACGACGGGGCAAGGAAGGCATCACCGTCGTCGCCGAGACCCGGAGCACCGACCAGAAGGTGCTGCGCGACGAGATCATCGACCGGGTCTGCGACGCGGTCGGGATCCCCCCGCTCGAGGTCGTCCTCGTGGAGGCGGGCTCATTGCCGAAGACCTCCTCGGGCAAGCTCCAACGGTCGCTGTGCAAGGCGCAGCACAGTGACGCGGCGCTCCAGCAGGTCTGAGCCCGGGAGGATCACCGCCGGCGGCACCGGACCGGTTCTGAGGCCTCATCGACCACCGGCACGGGCCACAATGGAGACCCGACCCCGTTCCAGTGATCCAGCGTTCCGGCGTTCCGGCGATCCACACCCATGACCACCATCACACGCGCCGACCCGGCGCCACCGCAGCCCGTCGACACCCGCCGTCGCTCGGACCTGGCGCGCCTCGCCCTCGTCGTGCTGGTCCTCGTGGGGGCCCTGCGCCTGCCCGCTTTCTTCGTCGACGTCTTCAACTCCGACGAGACCTTCCTCGCGACCCAGGCGGAAGTCATCCGCGACGGCGGGAACCTGTACGAGGAGGCTGCGGACCGCAAGCCGCCGCTCGTCCCCTACCTCTATGCAGGGGCGTTCGAGCTGTTCGGTACGAGCGACCTCTGGTCCGTGCGCGTCCTGGCGATGCTCGCGGCCGCGCTCACGGCCTGGCTGGTCGCGGTCGAGGCCCGCCGCCGGTACGGACGGCGCGCCGCGTGGGCTGCCGGGCTCCTGTGCGTCTTCGCACTCGTCGCGTTCGCGCCGCAGGACGGTCAGGCGGCCAACTTCGAGATCTTCATGCTCCCGGCGATGACCGCGTCCGTGCTGCTCGCGCGTCGGGGCCGAGGTGTCTCGGCCGGCGCGGCGGTCGCGGTCGCGGCGCTCGCGAAGCAGACCGGTGCGGCGACGCTGCTGCCCGTCCTGTACCTCGCGTGGCGGGCGAAGGGACGGCGCGGCGTCGCCGACGCGCTCGGTGGCTTCGGAGTCCCGATCGCGCTCGTCGCGTTCGCGTTCGGGCCCGGCCAGCTCTTGTACTGGACCGTGCTCGGCAACGGCTCGTACGTCAGCGTCGAGACCGCGTCGACGTTCGTCCTCGGCATGTTCGCGGTGATGTCAGTCGCCTGGGTCGCGTGCAACCTCCCGATCGTCTGGAAGCTGCCGACCGCGTGGCGCGACCGGTACACGTTGGCACGCGACGGCGCCCACGATCTCGACCTCTGGCTCTGGCTCGTCTCGGCGGTGCTCTCGGTGATGGTCGGGCTCCGGTTCTTCGGTCACTACTACCTCCAGCTCATCCCGCCGCTCGTGCTGCTGAGCGCGGGTGCGCTCAGTCGCGGTACACCCCGCGCCGCGCGGGCGACGGTCGCGGTCGCAGCCGCGTTCGCGGTCGGGTTCTCCGCTGCCGGATACTTCATGCGGCCGTTCGACGCCGGGCTCCGGTACCGGAGTGTGAGCAAGTACCTCGTCGCACACACCCAGCCGCACGACCGCGTGCTGGTGTGGGGCAGCGTCCCGGAGATCTACTGGGCATCGGGGACGCGGCCGGCGACGCGCTTCGTCACCACGGCCGGCTTCCTCGGTGGCGCGCAGCCGGGACGTCCGGCCGAGGACGCGGCACCCGAGGAGTCGAGCCCGGTCGCCTGGGACTGGTTCTTCGAGGACCTCGCGGAGCACCCGCTCCCCCGCTACATCGTCGACACCGCCCCGGCGCAGATCCGCGGCGCCCAGTACACGCCGATCGACCGGTTCCCGAGGTTGGAGGCGATGCTCCAGTCCAACTACCGGTTCGTGTCCTCGATCGACGGCATCGACCTCTACGAGCGAACCTCAGGCTGACGGGTCACACCAGCGGCCACGGCACCGAGTGGTACCCGGCATCGGGTTCGGGGAACCGCTCGGTCCCCACGAGCGCATCGGCCCGTGTCGCCACCGCCTCGATCTCGTGCGGATCGAGCAGCTCGGCGAGACGACGACCGAGCGGACCACCGTCGAGCTCGGCGCGGGCACGGCGTACGTCCTCGACGACCGCCTTCGGGATCGGCGTGCCCGCGAAGTCCCAGATCACGGTGCGGAGCTTCCACATCGGATGGAACGTCAGGCCGTGGTCGATGCCCACGATCGCGCCCGTCTCACGGTCGCGCAGGCAGTGCCCACCCTTGCGATCGGTGTTGTTGGCCAGGACGTCGAACGCCGCGAACCGTTGGAACTCGACCTCGCGTCCCTCGAGGAGCGTGAAGTACTGCTCCGCGGGATCGTGGTCCACGAACTGCTGCACCGCCCCTTCGCCGAGGACCCCCTCTGGGCGCAGCACCGTGATGGGAACGATCCCCCAGCCGAGCCCGACCGACAGCTCGTACGCGGCGACCTCGCGGCGACAGAGGGTCCCGTCGGGGAAGTCCCACAGGGGCCGCTCACCGCGCTGGGGTTTGTAGACCGCCGGGACGGTGACGCCGTCGAGGGTCGCCTCGACCAGGAACGTCGCGTTCGACGAGTAGCGCATCCGTCCCGCGATCTCGAGGTCGCCGACCTCCAGGACGCGGGCGACGTCGGCGGGGGTCAGTTCCAGCGGGGGCACCGGTGCCCGGCCGGATCCATCGGCATCCCGCACAGCGGGCACGGCGGGCGCCCGGCCGCCACGACCCGGTCGCCGAGCTCGATCAGCGCCCGGACCTGCGGGCGCGTCGCGTAGATCCGCGCGACGTACCCGGCGTCCATCTCGTCGGGATCCGGGTCGGGATCCGGTTCGGCCACGCTCCCGTCGTCGCCTTCGTCGAGGTCGGAGCTCGCATGCTCGCGCAGCTCGATCAACACGAGGCCACGGTCGGGATCGAACCCCAACCCGATCAGCCGGGCCCGGAACAGCGGCACGGTGGGCTCGCGCAGCCCGGCGCGCTCGAGTGGGACCGGGCTGGCGTCCTCCGGGAACTCCTCGGCGAGTCGATCGAGGAACGCACCCGCCTCCTTCGCCAGCAACGCGATCTGCTCCTTCTCGACGAGGACCGTGAGCTGGGCGTCGGCGTTGCGGGCCTGGAGGTAGAACGCACGCGCACCCGGCTCACCGACCGCCCCGGTCGCGACCGACTCGGTGTCGAAGAACTCGATCTCGCTCACGATTCCTTGGGCTCCTCGGTCGCGGGTGCCAGCTCGTCGAGGCTCCCAGTGTCGTTGCACTTGATCATCGCGACCCCGTGCCCCGAGAACTCGAACACCGTGACCGATGCCGGCGACACGACAACCCGCTGGAAGAGATCGAGGTGCACCCCACCGAAGTGCGCGATCGCCGCCTTGATCGGGTCGGCGTGCGAGACGACGACCACGATCTCGCCGGGGTGGTCCGCGACGATCCCCTCCAGCGTCGCGACCATCCGCGACTGCATGGCCGCGAGCGACTCCCCGCCGGGGAACGCGGCCCGCGACGGCGTGCGCTGCACGACCTTCCAGAGGTCGGTCTTGGACAGATCCGCGATCTTCTGACCGGTCCATTCGCCGTAGTCGGCCTCCAACACGCCGTCGACGGGGCGCACGTCGAGCCCGTGCGGCTCGGCGACCGCGGCCGCGGTCTGGGTCGTGCGCTCGATGGGGCTCGCGTACACGGCCGCGACCGGGAGCACGGCGAGGCGCGCCCCGAGGGCCGCCGCCTGCGCGCGGCCGGCTTCGGAGAGGTCGATGCCCGGAGCGCGACCCGAGAGCAACGGCCCGGTCTGCGCGGTGACGGCGTGGCGCGCCAGCACCAGCCGGGTGCCGCGCGTCGGGGCGTTCGCCGCGCTCGAGGTCTTGGAGGTCTTCGCTGCCGTCCGGGCCACGGCGCGATGGTACCGGGGGCCCCTCGCAGCGATCCCGCCGCGGCGGCGCGGTCCCGACGCTCGTCTCACGCCTCGATCGCCGGTGCGTACCATCGTGTGATGTCCGACTCGCCCGTCAACCTCACGCCGCACGGTCCCCCCGACACGGTCCTCGATCCCGAGCCCGCCGACGCGCTCGCCGCGCTGGAATCCGCGCTCGACGCGCCGGAGGAGGAACGGCGCGCCGCGGTGAGCCAGGTGGTGGCGCGGTGGCCGCGCTTCCTCGACGCGTGGGCCCGGCTCGGCGCGCACGCGCGCGACGACGTCGAGGCATACGCCGCATTCCGGGTGGGATACCACCGCGGGCTCGACCGGCTCCGCCAGAACGGCTGGCGCGGCTCGGGTCTCGTCCGCTGGGCCGAGCCCGAGAACCGGGGGTTCCTCCGATCGGTGGCCGGCCTGGGTCGGGCCGCGCACGCGATCGGTGAGACCGACGAGGCCCGACGGTGCCACGACTTCCTCCTCCAGCTCGATCCGAGTGGGGAGGCCGCATCCGCCTTCGACGAAGGCCGCCTCAAGTAGTGACCGGCCGGACCCACCCCGTAGGATCACCGACCATGAAGCGTGCGCTGGTCACCGGGATCACCGGCCAGGACGGCCGTCACATGTCGGAGTTCCTGACCGGCAAGGGCTACCAGGTCTTCGGTCTCGTTCGAGGCCAGAACAACCCCAAGGTGCAGGTCGTCACCGACGAGAACCCCGCGTTGGAGCTCGTCGAGGGCGACCTGCGCGACCTCTCCTCGCTCATCGCCGCGGTCGAGCAGGTCCAGCCCGACGAGGTCTACAACCTGGGGGCGATGAGCTTCGTCGCCCTGTCGTTCCGCCAACCCGAGCTCACGGCCGACATCACGGGGCTCGGGGTGCTGCGGATGCTGGAAGCGATCCGGATCGTCGGCGGCGCCGAGAACAACCCGATCCGCTTCTACCAGGCGTCGTCGTCGGAGATGTTCGGCAAGGTCCGCGAGACCCCACAGACCGAGGCGACACCGTTCCATCCGCGGTCCCCGTACGGGGTGGCGAAGGTCTTCGGGCACGACATGACCGTCAACTACCGGGAGTCCTACGGCCTCCACGCGTCGTCGGGCATCTGCTTCAACCACGAGGGCCCGCGACGGGGCCTCGAGTTCGTGACCCGCAAGATCACCAACGGGGTCGCTCGGATCAAGCTCGGGCTCCAGGACTCCATCTCGCTCGGCAACCTCGACGCGGCGCGTGACTGGGGCTTCGCCGGTGACTTCGTCGAGGCGATGTACCTCATGGTCCAGGAGGACGAGCCGGACGACTACGTGATCGCCACCGGCGAGACCCACACGATCCGTGAGTTCCTCGATCTCGCGTTCGCCAACGCCGGGATCGACGACTGGACGCCGTTCGTCAAGAACGACCCTCGCTTCGAGCGCCCCGCGGAGGTCGACCTGCTGATGGGTGACCCCACGAAGGCCCACGACCGGCTGGGCTGGCAGCGCAAGGTCAGCTTCGAGGGGCTCGTCGAGATGATGTACCGGCACGACCTCGAGGAGGAGTCGGCGCGAGCCGGGACGGGGCGCTGACGTCTCGCGCTCAGGCTGCCGCCTCCGCCGCCCTCCGGGCGGCGATCAGCACCGGGTCCCACACCGGCGAGAACGGCGGCGCGTACGCCAGGTCGAGCGAGGAGAACTCCTCGGCCGTCATCTCCGTCCAGATCGCCGCTGCGAGCACGTCGACCCGCTTCGCGGCACCTTCCTCACCGACGATCTGAGCTCCGAGGATCCGGCCCCTCCCCCGTTCGGCGACGACCTTCACGTGGATCGGCATCGAACCCGGGTAGTAGTGCGCTCGCGTCGAGCCCTCGATCGTCGCCGCGACGGCGTCGAAGCCGGCCTCGTCGGCTTCGCGCTCGTTCAGTCCGGTTCGGGCCACCTCGACCTTGCAGATCTTCGAGATCGCAGTACCGATCACACCTGGGAACGTCGCATCCCCGCCCGTCGCATTGAGGCCGACCACTCGACCCTGCTTGTTCGCGTGCGTCCCGAGCGCGATCGCGACCGGTCGGCGCGACACGCGGTGGAAGGTCTCGACGCAGTCGCCGGCGGCGAACACCCCCTCGACCGAGGTCCGCTGGTGGTCGTCGACGGCGATGCCACCCGTGGGGCCGATGACGATGCCGGCATCGTCCGCCAGCGCGGATCGGGGCCGGACGCCCAGCCCGAGCACGACCAGGTCGGCGGGCAGCATCTCGCCACCCGCGTGCACGCCCCGCACCGCTCCATCGACCACGTCGAAGGCATCCACCATCGCGTCGAGATGGAGCGAGACGCCCATGCCCCGGAGCGCGTCCGCGATCAGCGAGCCCATGTCGGGGTCGAGGGTGTTCATGGGCTGCGCGGCGCCCTCCACGAGGGCCACGTCGAGGCCACGGAGCAGCATCGCTTCGGCCAGCTCGAGGCCGATGTAGCCGCCACCGACGACGACGGCGCGCCGGGCTCCGCCGGCCTCCACGGCGGCGCGCACCGCGATGCCGTCGGCGAGCGACTGCACCCCGAAGATCCCGCGGGCATCGATCCCGGGGATCGGCGGACGCACCGGCGTCGCGCCGGTGGCGATGACGAGCTGGTCGTAGGGCTCGTCGGACTCGTCCCCCGCGGCGAGGTCGCGCACCCGCACCGAGGACTGCTCGGTGTCGATCGCGACCACCTCGTGACCGGTCCGTACGTCGAGTCCCCGCCGCCGGTGCTCGTCGGGGGTACGCGCCACCAGTTCCGCGGCGTCGTGGACGAGATCGCCCACGAAGTAGGGGATCCCACACGCCGCGTACGACGTGTAGGGGCCGCGCTCGAAGCAGACGATGTCGAGCTCGTCCTCCGATCGGCGGCGCCGAGCCTGCGCGGCGGCCGACATCCCGGCCGCGTCCCCCCCGACGACCACCAGTCGGGGTCGCAGCGCCATCGTCGGACCTAGCCCTTCAGCGCGCCGCGCAGGGCGGCGTCGGCCTCGTCGACGAAGCGCGCCACCAGCTCTGCCGCGGGGACGATCTCCTCGATCGACCCCACCCCCTGGCCGCACGGGTAGCACTCACGGTCGGGGTCGACACCGGTCGCCTCGTCACCCTGGGGCAGGTGCAGGAACCCGCCCGTGGTCGAGACGATCATCTGCTCGGGGAACGGCCGCAGCTCCTCCGGATGTTCCTCGTAGTACTGGGTCGTCGAGTTGCGGACCGTGCGCATCGGCTTCCCGGAGAATGCCCGGCTGACCACCGTGCCGTCCTCGTGGGTGCGCAGGAGGGCGTCCTTGTAGCCGGGCGCCGAGCGGGCCTCGGGAGTCGCGATGAACCGCGTCCCCACCCAGATGCCGTCGGCCCCCAGCATCAGGGCCGCGGCCAGCCCGCGCCCGTCGAAGATCCCGCCGGCCGCGACCACCGGGACGCGGTCGCCGACGGCGTCGACGATCTGCGGGACGAGTGGCATGGTCGCGACCGAGCCGGTGTGACCGCCGGCCTCCGTACCTTGGGCCACGACCAGATCACAGCCTGCCTCGACCGCGGCGATCGCGTGGCGGACCTTGCCGCACATGTTGACCACGAGGACGTTGTGCTCGTGGCAGAGGTCGATGACGTCACGCGGCACGCCCAGCGCAGCCACGAACACCGGCACACCCTCGGCGATGATGCGCTCGACGTTGGTGAGCATCTGGTCAGGGAGCGCGGTGAGGAGGTCGACCCCGATGGGTCGGTCGGTGAGCGCCTGGGTCTTGCGGATCTCGTCGACCATCTCGTCGCTCGTCATCGCGCCCGCGCCGAGGCACCCGAACCCGCCGGCCTCGGAGACCGCGGCAACGAGGCGGTGGTAGGACACGCCGCCCATCCCCGCCAGCATCACCGGGTGCTCCACGTCCAGCAGGTCGGTCAGTCTCGTGCGCATGCCCCATTCTGGCTCAGGCCGTCGGACCGCCGACTAACGTGCGCGCCGTGGCCGCCGCGGCAGCACCCGATCCCGTCGTGGGGATCATCATGGGCTCCGACTCCGACCTCCGGGTCATGCAGGACGCCGTGGACGTCCTCGTGGAGTTCCGGATCCCCCACGAGGTCCGGGTCGTCTCCGCGCACCGCACCCCGACCGCGATGGTCGAGTATGCGACCGGCGCGGTCGATCGCGGGATCCAGGTCATCATCGCCGGGGCGGGTGGCGCCGCCCATCTCCCGGGGATGACCGCCTCGATGACGACCCTGCCCGTCATCGGCGTGCCCGTCCCGCTCGAGCACTTCTCCGGCCTCGACTCCCTGTTGTCGATCGTCCAGATGCCGGCGGGCATCCCGGTCGCGACGATGGCCGTCGGCAACGCCCGCAACGCGGCGATCCTCGCCGCGCGGATCCTGGCGCTGGGCGATCCGGAGCTGCGCGACGAGCTGGAGCGGTTCGCGCACGCGCTCGCCGAGAGCGTCCGCGAGAAGGACGCGCGCGTGCGCAAGGGCTGAGCGCGCCGGCGTCAGCCCGACGGCGTCGGGACCTCGACGATTCCCGTCGTCGTGGTGGTCGACCTCGGTGCGGTCGACGACACCTTCAGGTCGAACGGCACGTCCTCGGGCGGGATCGGCGTGGGCTCGTCCTGGCCCCCGACCCCGCACGTCGCGAGCACGATGGCAGCGAGTCCGACGCCCACCAGGGATCGGGACCTCCGGGACCGTCGGCTCACGGTGCGCTCCAGGGGAGCTCGATCACGAAGCGGCTCCCCACGCCCTCGGGTCCCGCCTCTGCAGTGACGGAGCCTCCGTGGACGCGAACGTGCTGGTCGACGATCGCGAGCCCGAGCCCCGTCCCCGACCTCTGGGTCCGTCGACCCGACGACGCACCCCGGAAGAACCGCTCGAAGATGCGCTCACGGTCCTCGTCGGGGATCCCGGGACCGCGGTCCTCCACGACGATCTGCAGCCGCGGCCCGACGCGTCGGACCCGCACCGCGGAGATCCCGCCCCCGTGCGTCTCGGCGTTGGAGAAGAGGTTCACGAGGATCCGCTCGACCCGCCGCTTGTCGAGGAGGATCTCCTCGCCGGCGGCCGGTCGGTCGATGTCGACGTCGAAGTCGCTCGTCTGGTACCTGGCCGCGACATGGAGCACCAGCTCTCCGACGCGGACCGACTCCGGGAGCAGCGGATCCACGCCGGCCTCGGCGCGACTCAGCTCGAGGAGCTCCTCGACGACCAGCTGGAAGTGCCCGATCTCCCCGAGGACGAGATCGATGGCCTCGCGCGCGGGCTCGGCCAGCTCGGCCCGATGCGCCTCGAGCACCGTTCCCGAGGACGCGAGGGTCGTGAGCGGCGAGCGGAGCTCGTGGCTGACGTCGGAGGCGAACTGGGCCTCGCGGTCGATGCGGTCTGCGACGGCGTCGACCATGGTGTTGAACGCGTCCGCGACCCGGTCGAGGTCCGGGTCCGGTTGTGCATCGAGTCGCGCCGTCATGTCACCGCTGGCAATGCGCGTCGCGGCGTCGGCGATGTCGTTCACCGGGCGGAGCACGCGGCGACTCGCCCACATCCCGAGCGCGGTCGCGGCGGCCGCCGTGATCGCACCCGCGAGGAGCAGCGACCCCCGGATGACCCCGAGGGTGGCGCGCAGCTCCTTGAGCGGGAAGACCTCATAGAACGCCGACCCCGCCTCGGCGTCGAGTGGCACCCCGACCACGAGATCGAGGGCGCCCGGCCGCTCGATCCGCTGGGTCGCCGCGACCCCACCTTCGACCACCTCGCGGAGCTCGGCGGGGATGTCGGTGGCGGGGAGATCGGAGGCGCTGGTCACGATCTCGCGGCCGGCAACCACCAGGGCCGCGGTCTTGCCCTCGTCGAGCTCGAGGGTCCGCAGCACTCGTCCCGCGGTTGGGTCCTCCCGCCCGAGACCGTCGAGCACGACGCGCGCATCGAAGTACGCCTGCCTCCGCGCGTTGTTCTCACGCTGGTCGAGCAGATAGCGCTGCGCGAGCGCATAGGTCACGACCGAGAGCGAGACGGCGAGCGCGAGTCCACCGATCGTGAAGGAGGCGATCACCCGGAACCGGAGCCGACGCCGGGTGGGCGCCGCCGGCGTCGCGACTCGGGGACTGCTCACGCGAGGAGCTTGTAGCCGAGCCCTCGGACGGTCACGATGTGCTGCGGATCGGACGCGTCGGACTCGATCTTGGTCCGGAGGCGACGAACGTGCGCGTCCACGAGGCGCGCATCTCCGAAGTAGTCGTAGCCCCAGACGCGCTCGAGCAGCTGCTCACGGCTCAGGACCATGCCCGCGTGGGCGCCGAACTCGCAGAGGAGCCGGAATTCGGTCTTCGTGAGCGCCACGTTGGTGCCGTTGACCTTCACGGTCCCTCCGGCGGGCTCGATCTCGACCTCGCCGACGCGGATCGTGTGCCCCGCAGCACCGGTGGTCTTCACGCGGCGGAGGAGCGAGCGGATCCGGGCTGCCAGCTCCTTCACGACGTAGGGCTTGGTGACGTAGTCGTCGGCGCCGGCCTCGAGCCCTGCGACCACGTCGTGGGTGTCGGAGCGAGCCGACACGATCACGATGGGGACGTCACTGACCTTGCGGATCTCGTGGCAGAGGTCGAACCCACTCGAGCCCGGAAGCAACAGGTCCACCAGCACGATGTCCTGGCCCTTCCCGTGGAACAGGTCGAGAGCATCCTCGGCCGACTCGGCCTCGTCGACCTCGTACCCCTCCTGCTCCAACGCGAGCCGCAGGGATCGACGGATGCGCGCGTCGTCCTCGACGCTCAGGACCCGGATCCCCATCGCCGTCGATGATGGCGCGCCCAGGGCCGCCGGGCCAGATCCGGGCTCCCGGCCCTTGTGGGGCAAGGTCGAGATCCGGCCCATCGAGGGAGCTCCCGTGCCGTGCGCGCGAGCCCGGGCGAGCCCGTCGCGGCGATGCGCTCAGGCCGCGGGGATCACCGGGCCGTCGGGTCGGCCGTCCGTGTCGGCGCCGAAGCGGAATCGGACGTTGGGGTGGCGCTCCGCACACCGCGTGAGTGCCCGGAACCCGTCCGTCGTCCAGCGCTCCACCTTGCGGAGATCCACCGCGACCTGGTCGACACCCTCTGTCTCGAGCGCGGCCCGGGTCGCCTGGTCGAGGAGCTCGGCCGCGTCGGGTCCCACCTCGCCGTCGAGCGTGATGGTCACCTCGCCGTTGTCGCAGCGCACGTTGACCCGGTGTGCATGGGTCGGCCTGGTGGTCATGGCTTGATGCTGACCGGCGAATGTTGTGGGACCGTGAAGCACCGATGACGGTCCGCGCGCACGACTGCCGGGTTCCCGACCGGTGCCACGCCTAGGGTGCGCGGGATGTGGCCAGGACTGCACGCCGAGGACCGCCCGGACCAGGTCGCCTTCCTCCTCGACGGGTCCGGCGTCGCCGTCACGTACCGCGAGCTCGACGAACGCTCGAATCGGCTCGCCCAGCTCCTCCATTCCCGCGGGTTGCGGTTCGGGGACCACCTCGCGATCCTGATGGAGAACAACGAGTGCTACCTCGAGGTGGCGTGGGCGGCGCAGCGATCCGGGCTCTACTTCACGCCGATCAACTTCCACTTCACCCCCGAGGAAGCGGCGTACATCGTCGACGACTGCGACGCGCGTGCCCTGGTGGTCTCGCACCATCTGTCCGACCTCGCGAGCGCGCTCGCACCGATGCTCCCGGCCGTCGTCGACACCCGCCTCGCCGTCGGTGGACCCGTCGACGGGTACGAGTCCTACGAAGAGGCGACGGCCGCGTTCCCGTCCGAGCCACTCGCCGAGGAGCTCGAGGGCCACGCGATGATGTACTCCTCGGGCACCACGGGACGTCCGAAGGGGATCCGCTACCGACTCGAGCGCAAGCCGGTCGGGAACCCCGACCTCGGCCTGTCGGGGTTCGCGGCGCTCTACTCGATCGACGAGCACACCATCTACCTGTCGCCCGCGCCGCTCTACCACTCCGCGCCGCTGCAGTTCTGCATCGCGATCAATCGCTTCGGGGGGACGAGCGTGATCCTCGAGCACTTCGACCCCGAGGCCTGCCTCGCCGCGATCGAACGCCATCGGGTCACCCACGCGCAGTTCGTCCCGACGATGTTCGTGCGGATGTTGAAGCTCCCCGCGGAGGTTCGCGAGCGGTACGACCTGTCGTCGCTCCAGCTCGTCATCCACGCCGCCGCGCCGTGCCCGGTCGAGATCAAGCGCCAGATGATCGACTGGTTGGGCCCGATCATCTTCGAGTACTACGGCGCCACCGAGGGCATGGGTGCGACGATGATCACGAGCGAGGAGTGGCTCGCGCACCCGGGCTCGGTCGGGAAGCCCTTCATGACCGACGTGCACATCCTCGACGAGGAGGGCAACCCGGTCCCCGTGGGGGAGTCGGGCGTGGTGTGGTTCGCGCCGAGCGAACGGGCGCTCGACTTCGAGTACCACAAGGATCCCGAGAAGACGGCCAAGACCCGGGACGCTCGCGGCTGGGCATCCGTCGGGGACATGGGCCGGGTCGACGAGGACGGCTACCTCTATCTCACCGACCGACGCGACTTCATGATCGTGTCCGGCGGGGTCAACATCTACCCGCAGGAGGCCGAGAACCTGCTCATCACCCATCCGAAGGTGCTCGACGCCGCCGTGTTCGGCATCCCCGATCCCGAGATGGGTGAGCGGGTGCATGCCGTCGTCCAACCCCTCGACATGGCCGACGCCGGTCCCGCGCTCGAGGTCGAGCTCCTGGGCTTCTGTCGCGAGCACCTGGCCAAGTACAAGTGCCCGAAGGCCGTCGACTTCGACGCCGAGCTCCCGCGGCAACCGACCGGCAAGCTCTACAAGCGGCTCCTCCGCGACCGGTACTGGGGCGACAAGGAGAGCCGCATCGTCTGAGCGCGTATCGTGCGCTCGTGGACGCATACGCGGCGCTGCTCGACGACCTCGTCGCCGAGGAGCGCTCGCTCGACGACCTCGTCGAGGTTCTCGATCACGAGGGCTGGGCGCGTCCCACGCCTGCAGAAGGTTGGGACGTCTGCGATCAGATCGCGCATCTCGCCGCCACCGAGGAGTGGGCCCAGCTCGCGATCGGCGATCCCGACGGGTTTCGCCGACAGCGCGACGACTACCTGGGTGACACCGACCGGCGCGACGACGAGCTGCGATCCGGACACCTCGGACGCCGACCACCCGGGGGGACCGACGACCCGGGTTGGGCGCTCGCCTGGTGGCGGACGGGTCGCGCGGCCGTGCTCGACGGGCTGCGCGCGCTCGATGCGCGCGCCCGGGTCCCGTGGTTCGGTCCCGACATGTCGGCCATGTCGTTCGCGACCGCGCGCCTCATGGAGACCTGGGCCCACGGCCAGGACGTCGCCGACGCGCTGGGCGTGGTGCGCGAACCCTCGGCGCGCCTGCGCCACATCGCCGACCTCGGGATCCGCACCCGGGGCTTCGCCTACGCGTCGCGCTCCCGCGAGGTCCCGGATGTCCCCGTGCGCGTGGACCTGGCTGCACCCGACGACGACATCTGGTCGTGGGGTCCCGCCGAGGCGGCGAGCTCGGTGCTCGGCCCGGCGCTCGACTTCTGTCTCGTCGTGACCCAGCGGGTGCACCCCGCCGACACGGAGCTCACGATCACCGGGGACGCGGCGGAGGAGTGGATGGGGATCGCGCAGGCCTTCGCCGGACCGCCGACCGGACCGCGCCCACCACGGGCTCGCGGCGGCTGATCGCCGCTCCTACCCCACATCCCCCGACGTGCCTCGCTCACGCCACCCCGGGCGGGTGAGCGACACCTCATCGATCAGCTGGGGGAGCGGGATCGGCGGGATCGCGGAACGGGCGGCCGGTGTCGACACGCGGCTCGGCGGGCAGACCAAGGACGTGCTCCCCCACGATGGTGCGCTGGATCTCGTCGGTCCCGCCGCGGATCGAGATCGACGCGGCGGTGAGGAACAGCATCTGCCAGGCGTCGGAGTCGGGCCCGTCCCGTGAGTCCCCCGCGACCGAGGCCGGTCCGAGCGCGGCGAGTGCCGCGTCGGTGGTCGCCTTGAAGATCGCGCTTCCGCGCAGCTTCGAGCCCGAGCCCTCCGGCCCCGGTGTCCGACCGGCCTGGGCCGCGGCGCGGGCCCGCCGGCTCGTGAGCCGTGCGGCCTCTGCGTCCACGTACACGCCGATCGCGCGGTCGCGGTGCACCGCGTCGGCGCTGCCTCCGAGCGCCAGCATGCGATCGACGGGCGGTGCGAGCCCGGCGCCGGAACCCGTCACGGCGCCCCGCTCGTTCGCCAACGCGGTCTTCGCGATCGCCCACCCCTCGCCGGGCAGCCCGATCCGATCGAGATCCGGCACCGAGACGTCGTCGAGGAAGACCTCGCTGAAGTGCGCGTCGCCGTTCATCTGGCGCAGCGGACGCACCTCCACCCCGGGTGCGTGCATGTCGACGGCGAACGCCGTGATCCCGGCGTGCTTCGGCATGGTCGGGTCGCTCCGCGCGAGGAGGAGACCCCATCGCGCGTAATGGGCGCGGCTCGTCCAGACCTTCTGGCCGGTGACCCGCCACTCGTCGCCATGACGAGCGGCCCGGGTGGACAGCGCGGCGAGGTCCGACCCGGCACCCGGCTCGGAGAAGAGCTGGCACCAGATCTCATCGCCCCGCGCGATGGCCGGGAGCCAGCGATCGCGCTGCTCCTCCGACGCAGCCGCGAGCAGCGTCGGTCCCACGACGTGCAAACCGACGAGGTACGGGTACAGGTCCGGCTGCTCGAGCCCGGCGAGCGCACCGGCGATCGCCGCGGCCTCGGCCGTGGTCGCGCCGCGCCCCCCCACGGTCGCCGGCCAGGTCGGGACCGCCCACCCACCGTCGGCGAGGACCGCGAGGTACCGCCGTCCGGGTTCGACGTCGTCGAGCCCGGCACCGAGCACCACCAGCGGGGAGTCGCCACCGCGCCGCGGGATCCGGTCCCCGATCGAGGCCAGCACCGCGGCTTCGACCGCGGCACGGTCGACGTCGACCTGACTGTCGCCGGTGGGCGCGTTCGGGGCCACGACGCGGATCGTACGCCGCACGCCGGAACCGCTACTCGTGGGAGATGGCCTCCAGCACGTCGAGGCGCGCGGCGCGACGGGCCGGCGGGATCCCTGCCACGAGCCCCGCGATGCCGGCGAGCACCAGGAAGATCACCAGCTGACCCAACGGGAGGGCGAGGTTGATCCCCTCCGACTTCAGGGCGGTCACCATCGCCACACCGAACGCGATGCCGAGCGCGAGGCCCAGCAAGGACCCGAACACCGCGATGATCGTCGCCTCGTATCGGATCATCCGTCGGAGCTGACGCCGGGTCATCCCGACCGCGCGCAGCAGTCCGAGCTCGCGCGTCCGCTCGAAGATCGAGAGGGCAAGGGTGTTCACGATCCCGATGAGCGCGATGACCACCGCGAGCAGCAGCAGCATGTACATGAGGTTCAGGAACTGGTCGATCTGTGCTTCCTGGCTCTCCTTGAACTCGGCCTGATCCTTGGCCTCGACGTTCGGGTACGGCACGAGCGCCGCGTCGATCGCCCGTCGCGCCGCCGCCACCGTCGTCCCGGACGGGATCTTCACGGCGATGAAGACATCGGCCTGGTCGGTGTAGGTGGCCTCGAAGTCCGGCATGGCGAGCAGGTAGTCGTTCCCGATTGCGTCCTTCTTGTCGAAGACACCGGCGATGGGGACGGTGGTCGTCGCCCCCGCGGGCTGGTTCGCGAACCGGACCTCGATCTCGCGAGCCGCGCGAGATCGAGCCGGGAGCTCGCGGAACGCGTCCTTGTACAGGAGGAAGCCTCCGTCGGCGCGCCAACGCTCCAGCGCCCCTGCGCGCGGGTGCACGTCGAGCGTCGTCCCGAGGTTCCGATCGACCCCGAGCAGCGCCTTGGTCTCCGCTCCGAGCTCGAACTGCCCGAAGCGGAACTCGGTCACCGTCGATGCGGGGAGCGCGTCGCGGACTGCCTGCGCCGCCTCGGGCGAGATCGGCGAGAAGTTGTCGGTGGTGAGGAGGAACTCGGCCTTCAGGTCGGTCTCCAGCACGTCGCCGAGGGTCTGCTTGACCGATGCACCGAAGATGGCGACGACGCTGACGAGCGCGAGGCCGATCATGAGCGCGGCGGCGGTCGACGCCGTGCGTCGGGGGTTCCGCAGCGCGTTCTCCCGAGCGAGCACGCCCGACATCCCGCGTACGCGGGCGGGGAACCAGCCGAGCATCCGAGACGTCGACGGGGCGAGGAGCGGACTGAGCATCGCGACGCCGAGGAAGACGAGCAGCGCACCGAAGCCCACCGACTCGATCGATCCCTCCGATGCTGCGAGTCCGCTCGTCATCAGCGCGGCACCGATCGTTGCCACGATCGCACCGAGGACGAACCGGCGACGCCCGCTCGTCGGAACCGTGGCATCCGTGCGCAGGGCATCCATCGGGGAAACCCTCGCGGCGCGCCGGGCCGGCCCGATCGCGGAGACGAGAGTGATCACCGTTCCCACGATCACCGACACGATGATCGTCCGGGTGGCGACGACCAGGCCGCCCGACGGGAGCTCGAACCCGATCGCGTTCATCAACCCCTGCAGCCCGATCGCCACCGCGATGCCGACGACGAGACCGAGCACCGAGGAGATGAGGCCGACGACGAGCGCCTCGAGCGCGACCGAGCCCATGACCTGGCGGCCGGACGCACCGAGCGCTCGGAGGAGTCCGAGCTCGCGCGCGCGCTGGGCCACGATGATCGAGAACGTGTTGTAGATGATGAAGGCGCCGACGAAGAGGGCGATGAACGCGAACACCAGCATGAAGGTGCTGAAGAACGCAAGGTTCTGCTTGATCTCTTCGGACGTATCGGCGGCGAGCTGCTCGCCGGTGAGTATCTCGTAGCGGGGCCCGCCGGGCGCGTTCACCGCGTCGGCGACTCGGCGGCGGAGCTCCTGCTGGGAGATTCCGTCGGCGGCAATCCGGATCTCGTCGAACTGCCCCGCGCGGTTCATGACGGTCTGCGCGGTCGCGGTGTCGAACGCGGTCAGCGTGGCGCCCGCGAGGTTGCCCACGGTCCCGAACTTGAAGATCCCGACGACGTCGAAGATCTGGGGCGGTTGCTCGAGGAACACCATCTGCACCCGGGACCCCTCGCACGCCCCGCTCGCGGCGCAACGTTCGACGGCCTTCGCGCTGATCCCGGCGTCCTCTGCGGTCACCTCGTCGAGGGCAACCTGGTTCGGGCCCTTGGGGCGGGATCCCGCCTCGGGTCTGCCGTCGCCACCGAAGGCGCCGTTCAGCTCCCGATCGGGACCCCAGGTCACGCCGATGCTGGGCGCCTGGTTCTGGATCGCCTCGCCCGGCTCACCGCGGTCGTCGAGGGCAACGACGAGCGCGTAGCCCTGGACCCCGCCTTCGGCTGTGCGCACGCCCGCGACGTCGCGCACCGTCGGGAGCAACGTGTCGGGGATCGGCTCGCGGGTCGTCTCACCGGTCGGGCCCTGCTCTTCGAACGCGGCGGGGCTCCGGACCGCGACGTCGACGCCCCGGTTCACGTCGACGAACAGCTGGTCGAAGACGTTGCCGAGCGTGTCGGTGAGGACGAACGTCCCGGCCATGAAGGCCACGCCGAGCACGACCGACAGCGACGTGAGGACGAGGCGGAACTTCCGAGCGAAGAGGTTCTTCAGGGTGACGCGACGCATGGCAGTCGCTCAGCCGCCAAGCTGCTTCATCATGTCCATCACCGAGTCGGTCGTTGGTGCATCGAGCTCGGCGACGATCTTGCCGTCGGCGAGAAAGACCACCCGGTCGGCGTAGCTCGCCGCATTCGGGTCGTGCGTGACCACCACGATCGACTGCCCGAGGTCGTCGACGGCCTTGCGCATGAAGCCCAGGATCTCGGCTCCCGACTTCGAGTCCAGGTTGCCGGTCGGCTCGTCGGCGAAGACGATCTCCGGCTGGCTCAGGAGCGCCCGCGCGACCGCGACGCGCTGCTGCTGCCCACCGGAGAGCTCGCTCGGCTTGTGCGAGAGGCGGTCGCGGAGGCGCACCGTCTCGACGATGCGATCGAAGGTGTCCCCCTCGGGCTTGCGCCCCGCGAGCGCCAGCGGAAGCGTGATGTTCTCCTCGGCGGTGAGCGTCGGGATGAGGTTGAAGGTCTGGAACACGAACCCGATCGAGTCGCGGCGGATCAGGGTGAGCTCCTTCTCGGCGCAGGCGCTGATCTCGACGTCGCCGAGGAAGACCTGTCCCGAGGTGACACGGTCGAGTCCGGCGAGGCAGTGCAGGAGGGTGGACTTCCCCGATCCCGATGGTCCCATGATCGCGGTGTAGCGGTGGCGCTCGAACTCGACGTCGATGCCGTCGAGCGCGCGGACCTCGGCCTCTCCCGATCCGTAGATCTTGGAGGCGTCCACCGCGCGGGCGGCAATCGTCTCGGTGGCGACAGGGCTCACGGCAGCCTCCTGGGCGAGCAGGCGGACCCCCGGACGAGCGGTCGGGGGAGCGGACGACCGCGGCCACGTTACGCGACGCCACCGCCTGTCGAGCGCTCGGTGCCCGACGTCACGACGACGTCGGCGCGCCTGCCGGATCATCGACACCGGACGGATCCGGGTACCGGCCCGGGTCCACCCGTCCCCGCCGACCGGCGAGGACGAACCAGGCGATCCCGCAGCCCAGCACCGCGAGGCTGACCCAGGCGTTGATGCGCAGGCCTGCGACCACCTTGGCGTCGTCGATGCGCAGGTTCTCGAGCCAGAACCGACCGAAGCAGTACGTCGCGAGGTAGAGCGCGCTCAGCTGTCCCGTCCGCAGTCGCCAGCGCCGCTCGACCCACAGGAGCAGCGCGACGAGTCCGAGGCACAGGATCGACTCGTAGAGGAACGTCGGGTGGAACGTCGAGAACTCGGCGAACCCCTCGGGACGGTGCGCGCGGTCGATCTCGAGCGCCCAGGGCAACGTGCTCGGCTCACCGAACAGCTCCTGGTTGAACCAGTTGCCCCACCGTCCGATCGCCTGGGCCACGAGCAGCCCCGGGACGATCGCGTCGGTGAGCAGGAACGTGTCGATCTTCCGGACGCGGCACACGAGCAGCACGGCGAGCAGGCCGCCGGCAACCACACCCCAGATCGACAATCCGCCCTTCCAGATCTGGAACACCCGGAGCCAGTCCCCCTGGAACTTCTCGTAATCCGTTGCGACGTGGTACAGACGCGCACCCACCACGCCGCCGATGACGATCCAGACGACGATCTCGGACCACTCCTTCGCCGGGTGGCCCCACCGGACCCAGCGTCGCTCCGTCATCCACGACGCGGTGAGGACGCCGATCGCGAGCAGCAGGCCGTAGACGTGCAGGGGGATCGGCCCGATGTCGATCGTGCCGTCCCCCGGGCTGGGGATCGAGGAGAGGATCGACATCGTCATCGATCGTAGATCCTGCCCGGCGTCCGCCGGTCGTCGGCCGGACCGTGTCGACACCGTGCCGCGAGGCGCGGAATGATCCAGCGATGCGCGTCGGGGTGTCGCTGAAGAGCACGTACGCGGTCGACGACCCGCGCCTCGGTGCCCGGATGATGATCGAGCGCACGGCCGCGGCGCGGGACGCGCAGCTCGACTCTCTCTTCGTGGGTGACCATCACGCGACCGGCCCGTTCGCCTACTACCAGAACGTGGCCGTGATGGGACGACTGCTCGCCGAGTGGGGTGACCGGCCTGCCGGCGTCCTGCTGCTGCTCCCGCTCTGGAACCCGGTCCTCGCTGCGGAGCAGCTCGGGACCCTCGCGTCGCTCGCGTCCGGGCGGTTCGTGCTGCAGTGCGCGCTGGGTGGCGGGGAGGCACAGTTCGCCGCGATGGGCGTGCCGGTCCGCGAGCGCCGCGCGCGCTTCGAGGCGGGGCTCGACATCGTTCGGCGCCTCCTCGCGGGTGAGGAGGTCACCACCACCGAGGGCCCCTACCCGGTCGAGCGGGCCCGGATCGCGCCGCTCCCCGCCGAGCCGATCGAGGTGTGGATCGGCGCGTCGGCGCCGCCCGCCATCGCACGCGCGGCCCGCATGGGAGACGGTTGGCTCGCCAACGCCGACCTCGTCCCGGACGCGGCCGCGCGCCAGGCCGACGAGTATCGGCACTGCTGCGAGGAGATCGGGCGCGCACCGGGAACGATCGCGATCCGCCGCGACGTGCACGTGGGTCGCGACGCTGACGACGCCGCCCGCGTCGCGCGACCTGTCATCGACGCCGGCTACCGCGGCTTCGCACCCGAGGCGTGCACGTACGGCTCCGTCGAGCAGGTCGTCGAGCAGCTCCGGACGTACGCCGCGCAGGGCTACACCGACGTCATCGTGCGGCACCTCGCGGAGGACCAACGCGAGGTCCTCGGGTCGCTGGCCCGGCTGGGCGAGGTCCGCGCCGCGGTCGCCGACGCGTGACGACCCGACCGGAGCCGGTCGTACCCGGACCGGGACAGGAGTCCGTGTGGGACTACCCCCGCCCGCCCCGGCTCGAGCCCGTCGCCCGACGCCTCCGGGTGGTGCTCGGTGGGCAGGTCATCGCCGACACCACGCGTGGGTACCGGGTGCTCGAGACGAGCCACCCTCCGAACTACTACTTCCCGCCCGCCGACGTCATCGACGGAGCGCTGACACCGGCCGCGGGGGCGTCGTTCTGCGAGTGGAAGGGCCGGGCGCACTACTACACGGTGCGCGGCGGCGACCGGGTCGAGACGGAGGCCGCGTGGGGCTACGAGCATCCGAGCCCGGCCTTCGCGGCCCTCCGTGGGCACGTCGCGTTCTACGCGCACCGGATGGACGCCTGCTTCGTCGACGACGAGCAGGTCGCTCCCCAGCCCGGGCGCTTCTACGGCGGCTGGATCACCGGCGACGTCGTCGGGCCCTTCAAAGGCGGGCCCGGCTCACGCGGCTGGTGAGTAGCGTCGGGGCATGCCCATCGACATCGCGATCCTCCTCTTCGACCAGCTGACCGCGCTGGATGCCGTCGGCCCCTACGAGGTGCTGCGTGGTCTGCCGGACTCCGAGCTGCGCTTCGTCGCCGCCGACCCCGGGGTGAAGCGCACCGACCACGGCGCGCTCGCGATCCACGTCGAGCACTCGCTCGACGACGCCCCGGCCCCGGACGTGATCGTCGTCCCCGGTGGCCAGGGTGAGGCGATCGCCCGCACCGACGATCGGGTCCTCGACTGGTTGCGGCGCGCCGACGCGACCTCCACGTGGACGACGTCGGTCTGCACCGGATCGCTCCTGCTGGGCGCGGCCGGGTTGCTCCAGGGCAAGCGCGCGACGAGCCACTGGACCGCGCTCGACGCGCTCCTGCAGTTCGGAGCCGAGCCCACCGACGAGCGCGTGGTGGTCGAGGGCAAGCTCGTCACCGCCGCGGGGGTGTCGTCGGGGATCGACATGGCGCTGTGGCTCGCGGCGCAGCTGGCCGATGAGACCGTCGCCCAGGCCATCCAGCTCGCAATCGAGTACGACCCGCAACCGCCGTTCGACTCCGGCTCCATGGCCAAGGCGCCCCCGGAGATCGTGGAGCTGCTGCGGGCCGACTCGCGCTTCGCGTCTACTTGAGCAGCTTGGACATCCGGCGGTCGGCCAGGATCTTCGATCCCGTCTGGCACGGCGCGCAGTACACGACCTCGTAGGACTCGTACGACACGCGCAGGAGCGTCGCGCCGCAGCGGGGACACGGCTCCCCGGCACGCCCGTGCACCTCGAAGTGCTCACCGAGCTTCGTCTCCTGGAGGCCGCCGGCCCGCCGGCGTTCGAGGGTGAGCCCGTCGGCGAGGACCGCTCCGACGGATGCCAGCAGCGACGCTCGTCGATCGGCATCCAGCTGGCGCAGGGTGGCGTAGGGCGAGAGCTGCGCCCGCCACAGGATGTCGTCGGTGTAGCCGCGGCCGATCCCGGCGACCGTCCGTTGGTCACGCAACCAGGTGTTGATCCGGCGGTTGTCGTCGCCCTCGAGGACCAGGAGTTCGAACTCCGCGGTGTCCGGCTCGGGACCGAGCCGCTCGAGCGGGCCGTCGTCGCCCTCGGCGAGCACCCACCAGGCGGCCTTGCGCTCCTTTCCGTACTCGCGCACGAGGATCGCCGGTCCCGGCGACCCGTCGGCCGTGGCGAAGATCACCCGCAGCACCGCTCCCCGCGGGCGGGTCGACTTCGGTGTCGGCTCGATGTGCAGTCGGCCGGCCTGCGACAAGTGGACGAGCAGGCGCAGGTCGCCGTCGAAGCGGAGGACGAGGTACTTCCCCCGCCGCGTCACCGACTCGAGCGCCTTCCCGACCAGCTCGTCGGGGGCGGGCGCGACGGTGTTCAACGACGAGAAGCTGAGGGGCTCGACGCCCACGAGCACTGCTCCTGCGAGTGCGGCGTCGAGACGCTCGGCGAGGGCCTGCATCTGCGGCAGCTCGGGCATCCCCCGAGTCCACCACAACCGTCGACGGTCGTCAGACGGGCCGCGCGCCGATCGTTCACGGTGGCGCGGGGGGATCGCGCCGCGGCCACCGGCGCCGCGGCGTCGCTCCACCCATCCGCTTCGCAATCGTGCGGCGGCGGGCCTGCAGCTCGCTGAAGGTGAGCGTCTCGACCTCGGCGGGGACGAGGAAGCCGGCCTTCACCGCGTCGAGGTCGACCTCGCGCGGTACGCCGGCTCCGAGATCCCGAGCCAGGCGCTCGCCGTAGTTGGTGAGGAAGTGGGTGTGCACGTGCACGATCTCGCCCAGCAGGTCGAGGTCCGGGGCGAGCGTCGCGGTGGCTGCGTTGAGGAACATGAGGTTCTTCACGAACAGCATGAGGTCCTTCGGCGCGCGGGCGCCGTAGCCCAGGAGCTTGCGCACGAGGTCCTCGAGCTCCTCCACCAGCTCGTCGGCCGACATCCCGATCGGGTCGCGCACCGGTTGATCGAGCGCGAGGTCGGCCATGACCGCATCGAGATCGGTCTCGGGCGGGAACGCACCGAGGTCGCGCATCGCCGCGAGCTGGCCCCGGACGTCACCGGCCGTGCCGGTCATCAGGAGTCGGAGGAACGCGAGGCGACGGGGCTCGCTCAGCCGTCCGGTGATCCCGAAGTCGAAGACGACGGTGCGACCACCCGGCGCGACGAGGAGGTTGCCGCCGTGCAGGTCGCCGTGGAAGACGCCGTGGAGCATCGCCCCCTCGAGGCACGAGATGAGACCCGCGCGCAGCACCACCCCCGTGTCGATCCCTGCGTCGTGCATCGCCTCGACGTCGTCGAAGGCGTAACCGTGGAGCCGTTCCATCACCAGGACCCGGGTGGTGACGAGCACCGGGTGCGGGCGCGGGACGATCATCGACCGCTGGTCGGTCGACGCGAACACGCGGGCGACGTCGAGCATGTTCTGGGCCTCGAGCCGGAAGTCGAGCTCTTCCACGATCTGCTCCGCGAACAGCTCGACGAGTGCCGGTGGGTTCGCGAGCGCTGCGACCGGGATCCGCCCCACGAGCAACGGCGCGAGCCAGGCCAGCGCCCGGAGATCCTGCTGGACGAGGTGCGCGACCGGCGGGCGTTGCACCTTCACGACGACCTCTTCGCCGGTCACGAGCCGCGCGGCATGCACCTGGGCGATCGACGCGGCGGCGATGGGCTCCTCGTCGAACGACGAGAACACGACGTCGAGCGGGCGGCCCAGCTCGGATTCGACGAGCGCCCGGATCGACTCGAACGGCTCGGGCGGCACCTGGTCGCGCAGCTTCTTGAACTCGTCGACGAGCTCGTCGGGGAACAGGCCCTCGAACGCCGAGATGATCTGGCCGAGCTTGACGTAGGTGGAGCCGAGCGACTCGAACGCGACCCGCAGGCGACGCGAGAGCCCTGCGCGTGACGACGACGTCCCCCGCTCGTGGACGCGCCACTGGAGCAGGGCCTGCCCGATCCGGGACACGACCCGCGCGAACCGCCCGACCGGCGGGAGGCGCCGGCGCGCGAGGAGGCCGGGGACCTGCATGCGCACCCGCTCCCGGATGCGGTCGACCCCTCCCATCCAGGCGAGCCGGTCGGGGTCCACGACCCAGGGGCCGACGTCGCTGAACGCGAACTCGGCCACGTCAGGCGACGGGCTCGCGGGGGTGGTGGTCACGACTCGTACCGTAGGTCCGGACGCGGCTGTGCCCCACCCGGGGGGAGGGTGGGGCACAGCACTGGGACCGAGGGGATCGGTCCGCACCTGGAACCGCGGTGCGGCCCGGGGCATTCCCCCAGCGACCGGCGGCGTGGGCTCTCGGGGCTACCGGCCGCCACAGTACGGCCAGGCCGACCAGTTCCCACGCGAGATGCGCAGGTCCCGCGCCGCGAGGGCGTTCTGGCGGGCATCGAGCCGGTTCCCGCCGTAGGCGTGGATGGCGACGATGTGGGCGCCGAGCTGGAAGAGGCCCTGGTAGGTGCCGCCACCACTGATCGCGCCCGGGTTCAGCCCGGACTCGCAGGAGGCGACGCGCACCGCCTTGTCCCCTTCACCGATGGGGTCGAAGACCTCGCGGATGATCGCCTCGGACGGCGACGGGGGGGCGGGGGCGGGGGCGGCGCCGGGACCGCAGGCAGAGAGGAGCGCCACCGCAGCGCCGAGGATGGCGAGGAGGCGCAGCCGGCGGGAACGTCGCACGTGCGGCTGGGACCGGGGGCCGGTCCCGACGTCCTGCTGCTCGGGGACGGGTGCGGCGGTTGGCCGCCCCGGATGAGGCGGGTGCTCGCCGAACAGGATGAGTGCGAGGGGGGATCGCATGGTGGATGTTTCCTTTCCTTCTCGGGGGGTCCCGCCCCGGGCCATGGCGACGCGCGCGTCGACACGACTGCGAAACGGGGAGGAAGTCCGCCGGACAGGGGAATCCCAGCGGTGGTACTTCCGGAGACAACGGTACTGTGGGTTCGGCACGAATCCCGGCAAGCAGGACCCCGAACCGGCCGCGCGTGAACCATGTCACCCCGCAGAACCGCACGAAATCGGGCATAACGCCCCCCTGGCGGGCACCCGACGGCGCGGGGTCGAAGGTTCGTCCAGGGAACGAGGTGCGTCAGGGAACGAGGTGCGTCAGGGAACGAGGGTCTCGAGCACCGCCATCGCGGCGTTGCGTCCGTTCACCCCCATCACCGATCCCCCGGGATGGGTCGCGGCACCGCAGAGGAAGAGGCCGGGCATCGCCGTGCGGGCCGAGAACCGATCGGTCCACATCTGGTCGGGGAGGATCTCACCCTGGAAGATGTGCCCGCCGGTCAGCCCGATCTGGTCCTCGACGTCCGGCGGACCCAGCACCTGTCGTTCTACGACGCAGTCGGCGACGTCAGGGGCGAAGCGGGCGATCGTGGCCAGCACCGCGTCCCCGATGTCCTCCCGGCGCTCGTCCCAGGTCCCCGTCGCGAGCTCGTAGGGCACGAACTGCGCGAAGACGCTCATCGTGTGAGCCCCGGGCGGCGCGACCGACGGGTCGTACGGCGTCTGGAAGTAGAGCTCGCACCACTCGGGGGCCGGCTCGCCGCGGCGCGCCGCGTCACAGGCGGCCTGGGTGTCGTCGACGCTCCGCCCGATCTCGACCTGGGCTCGGAAGACCGTGGGATCTCCGGCCGCGGCCGGGAAGCTCGGGAGCCGCGACAGCCCGCAGTTCACCTTGACCACGGGGCTCGTGATCCGCCACGCCTCGACCTTGCTCCGGAACGACGGGTCGGCGAGCTCACCCAGCATCGCCGCGGTCCGGACCGGGTCGGCGTTGCTGACGACCGCGCGCGCCCGGATCGTCTCGCCGCCCTCGAGCACCACCCCCTCGCCCGGGAGGATCGCAGCCACGGGCGTTCCCGCCGCGAGGACGGCCCCGGCCTCGCGGGCGGCATCGGCCAGGCAGAACGAGACCCGCCCCAGCCCACCCTCCACGAAGCTCCACCCGCCGAGGAGCCCGAGGCTGTGGTGGGCGTGGACCCACGCGGTGCCCGGCTCGCGTGGCCCGGCGAACGTGCCGATGACTCCCTGGCCGTGAAGCGCGGTGCGCAGCCGCTCGTCGGTCACGTGCCGCTCGACGACGTCGGCAATCGACTCGTGGAGCACGACGTCGCGCGCCTCGGGATCGTCGGCGAAGAGCTCCTCGATCGCGGCCGGGTCGGGGGCGTCACCGAGCCACACGTCGCCGCGGGGGCCGCGGCGGAGGCGATCACGGATGCGGTCGAAGAGACGTTCGTAGGCGACGAAGCCGTCGACGTCGCTCGGTGCGAGTGCGGCGACCGACGCCGCGGTCTTCGCCTCGTCCTGCCACTGGAACAACGCCGTCCCGTCCTCGAACGGCGTCCACTGCGTGGGGTCCACGACGAACGTGCGGTACCCGAAGCGCTCCAGCTCGAGCTCCTCGATCACGCGCGGGTGGAGGAGCCCGACGAGGTAGGCGCACGGGCTCATGACGAAGCGCTCGTCCGCGAACGGGCGCTCGAGGGTGCACGCCCCACCGAGCTGCGCGCGCCGCTCCAGCACCAGCACCCGTTGCCCGGCGATGGCGAGGTACGCGGCCGCGGTCAGCCCGTTGTGGCCACCCCCTACGACCACGACGTCCCACTCACGGGCCGCCAGATCGGTGATCGGCTCGGGGAGGCCGACGCGGCCCATCACTTCGAACGTGCTCATCACAGATCCTCTCGCGCAGGCGTCAGGTACTCCGACGCGAACCAGGTCACGACCCGGTGGACCGCATCCTCCCGCGGCGCGAGCGGCCCGGGGACGAACCACGGCGAGGTCAGCCCCCGCTGCACCGACGCGCAGGCATCCCAGTCCTGGCGGTTGGTGACGTCCCAGAGCTCGATCGCGGCCCGCAGGTCCTCGGTAGTGGTTCCGGGAGCAGCCAACCACTCGCACGTGACCCGGGTTGCGTCGGGGGCGAGCGGCTCGAGCCGGTGGGTGAGGACGTAGTCCGGATGGGCGCTCACGAGGAGCGACGGGAGCAGTGCGACGTAGGCGACCCGGCGGCGGCGGCGCTCGTCGAGACCCGGAAGCGGTGCCGCGACCGCCTCGCCGGTCATGGACATCGTCATCGCCGAGCCGGCCAGGTCCATCCACCCGCCGACCCACGCCGGGCCCGGATCCACGTTGTCGCCGCTGTCGGGCGGGCTCACCCGGCTCAGCTCGGGGTGGATCTGCGGGCAGTGCAGGCATTCCTGGTAGTTCTCGTGGACGACCTTCCAGTTGGCCCGCACCTCGTACACGTGCTGGACCACGGGGACCAGGCCGCCGGCATCGTGCGCGCCGAGGAGCGCCTCGGCCCCGCCGAACACCGCCTCGACGGGTGCCGCGCCGCCGCCCGCGTTCACGAACACGAAGCCCAGGTGCTCGGCAACCCGGAGTCCGACGAGCGCGAGGGCGTCGGGGTCCGGGCGGAGGCCCCCGGTCGCGTGGCGCAGTCGCCCATCGAGGTCGTAGGCCCACCCGTGGTACGGACAGCGCAACGAGGGCCGGCACGCCTCCGCGCCGACGGGGAGCAGCTCGTGGCCGCGGTGCCGGCAGGTGTTGGCGAACGCCCGGAGCGCACCGTCGCCACCCCGCACGACGACCGCGCTCGTGCCGGCGACCTCGACCGCGACCTGGGCACCGGACTCGGCGACAGCCGACGCGTGCGCGACCGCGACCCAGCCCTCGCCGAAGAGGTGCTCGCGCTCCCACTCCAGCACCGATGTCTCGGTGTACGCGGCCCCCGGGAGCATCCGGGCCCGGTCGAGCCGTTCGCAGGACCGCTCCAGGTCCTCGGCCCGGAGCGACCCGGGGAGCGACATCACATCCTCCCCGCCTCGAGCGTTCGCCTCAGGAACTCCGACGTCCGCACATGCTCGGGCGCGGTGAAGATCCTGTCCGGCGGCCCCTCTTCGATGATCTGGCCGAAGTGGAGATAGCAGACCTTCGTCGCGACGTCGCGGGCGAACCCCATCTCGTGGGTCGCGACCACCATGGTCATGCCCTGCTCGGCGAGCTCCTGCATCATGTGCAGCACCTCGTTGACCAGCTCTGGGTCGAGCGCGCTCGTGATCTCGTCGAAGAGCATCAGCTTCGGTTGCATCGCGAGCGCACGCACGATGGCGACCCGCTGCTGCTGGCCCCCCGAGAGCCGGTCGGGGTACTCGTCGGCCTTGTCGGGGAGTCCGATCCGCTCGAGCAGCGGGCGGGCCCGATCCTCGGCGTCCTTCTTGGACAGGCCCAGCACCTTGCGGGGGGCGAGCGTGATGTTGTCGAGCACGGTCATGTGCGGAAAGTTGTTGTACGCCTGGAAGACGATGCCGATCTCGCGCCGCAGCCGGTTGAGCTTGATGTCGTCCTGGATCACCTCGCGCCCGAGCACGGTGATCGTCCCCCGCTGGATGGCCTCGAGGCCGTTGATGCAACGGAGCAGCGTCGACTTCCCCGACCCCGACGCGCCGATCAGACACACCACCTGGTGCTCTTCGACGGCCAGGTTGACGCCGTCGAGCACGGTGTTCAGCCCGAACCGCTTCACGACGTCTTCCACCGTCACCAGCGCCATCACGCGCCCCCTGCGGTCATCCGCTCGCGATCGCGCTTCACCAGGTAGTCGGTGAACCGCGTCATCGGGATCGTGATCACCAGGAAGCAGATCCCCAGACCGGTCACCGACGACAGGTTGAAGTTGTTGTTCGCGTAGTTGCTGGCGGCGGCGAAGCCCTCGAAGATCCCCGCGATGTTGAGGAGCGCGGTGTCCTTCTGGAGCCCGATGAAGTCGTTCATGAGCGGCGGGATGACCCGCCGCACCGCCTGCGGCACCACGACGTAGCGCATCGACTGGCCGCCGGAGAGCCCGAGACCGCGGGCCGCGGCGCGCTGGCTCCAGTGCACGCTCTCGATCCCGGAGCGGTACACCTCGGCGACGTAGGCGCCGTACACGAGCACGAGCGCCAGGATGCCGAGCATCTCGACCTGGTCGAAGCCGAGGAAGCTCGCCTCCGGACCCGGCACGATCGAGAGCTGGGTCAACGGCAGCCCGAACACCACGAGGTAGATCGTGATGATCGCGGGGAGGCCGCGGAAGATGTCGACGTAGGCGACCGCGAACCACCGAAGGGGGGCAGCGGCCCGGCCGGGGAGGTCGCGGACGATCGCGATGGTGAGCCCCCAGGCCAGCACGATGATCTCGGCGACGACGAAGATCTTGATGTTCAGCACGAAGCCGTCGAAGACCAGCCCGGCGCTGTCGCCGAGGTCCGGGAGGGAGAAGAACACTTCCTGCACGTCCTGGAGCCCGGTCCACGCGGACCAGATGCCCAGGCCGAGCGCGAGGAGCACGGAGACGGTGATGCCGGCGACGGCGATGCGCCTCGAGAGGCGGGCCGCAGCCTCGTCGCGGAGCGGCCCGTCGCGCTCGACGATCCGCGTCTCGGTGCGGCGGCCGAACACGAGGGCGAACACGGCCAGCGGGAACGACACGACGAACAGGACCAGGAACCCGTTGTCGGTGCTCCCCGAGCGGAGCAGCGCGACAACTCCACCCACCACCGCGAGCAGGACCGAGGCCGACGAGATCACGACCGCCGCGACGGCGCCCGTATCGCGCCGAGCTGCTTCCGACTCCGCTTCGACCGTCACCGCCACCGTGTCACCCCAGCACCCGTTGCGCGGATCCTTCGATCACACGCGCTCGACGAACGCGCGAGGGGCCCGGCACGTTGCCGGGCCCCTCCACTGCGCGTGTCGTGCCTTGGATCAGGGCTCGAGGTACTTGACCTTGGTCGGATCGCCACCGAGGTACTTGGCGGACAGCTCCCCGAGGGTCCCGTCCTCCCGGAGCTCGGTGATGATGGCGTCGATGTCGGCCAGGAGCGGAGACCCCTTGACGAGGATCCCGCCGTAGGTGTCGTCGTTGGCGAACTGGCCGACCACCTCGAGGGTGCCGTTGGACGCCGCCGCCTGCTCGAGCACGATCGCCGTGTCGAGCATCACCGCGTCGATCTGCTCCGCTCGGAGTGCGGCGAACATGTCGACCGTCTGCTTGTAGGTGCGGACCTTCTTCTTCGGCTTCAGCACGTCCTTCAGGTAGAACTGCCCGGTCGTCGAACGCTGGACGCCCCACTGCAGCTTCTTGGCGTTCTTCGCCGTGACCTTCGTGCCCTTGCTCACCAGGATCCCCTGGTCCGACTGGAAGTACGGAACGGTGAAGTCGACGACCTCGGCCCGCTCGTCGGTGATCGACACCTGCGAGAGCGCGATGTCGAACGTGTCGAGCTGGCCCGCGACCAGGGCGTCGAACGAGACGTCCTGGACCTCGAAGCCGTCGTAGCCGAGCCGCTCGGCGATGATCTGGGCCATCTCGTACTCGAAGCCACCGTCGACGTTGTCCGGAGTCTCCCCGTTCCAGAACCCCGGAGCGGGAAGGTCGGTCGCGACCCTCAGCGGACCCTTGCCCTGGGCGCCGACAGGAACGGCGAGCATGGTCGCCATCCCGACGACAGCCAGGGCTGCCAGCATTTTCCTCACGATTCCATCCCCCTCTTGACTGCGTGAACGAGAGCAACCTAGTGCGGGAGGGGCAGGAAGCAAAGCAGCGATCGGCCCCGTAACCTGATGGACATGGAGCAGATCCATCACTGGGTGGGCGGCAAGGAGTGGGCGGGGACATCGACTCGCACAGCTGACGTCTTCGATCCCGCGACCGGCGCAGTCGCCGCCACGGTCGGTCTCGCGAGCCCGGCCGACGTCGACGCCGCCGTCGACTCGGCCCTCGGGGCCTTTCCCGAGTGGGCCGAGACGCCGGTCGGGCGCCGGGCCCGGGTGCTCTTCGCCTTCCGGGAGATCGCGGAGCGGAACCGGGACGCGCTGGCGCGGGTCGTGAGCGCCGAGCACGGGAAGGTGGTCTCCGACGCCCTCGGGGAGGTCGCTCGCGGCCTCGACGTCGTCGAGTTCGCCTGTGGGATCCCACACCTGCTCAAGGGCGGCTACTCCGAGCAGGTCTCGACCGACACCGACATCCATTCCATCCGCCAACCCCTGGGCGTGTGCGCCGGAATCACGCCGTTCAACTTCCCGGCCATGGTCCCGATGTGGATGTGGCCGGTCGCGCTCGCGTGCGGGAACACCTTCGTGCTGAAGCCGTCGGAGCGCGACCCGTCGGCCGCGATGCTCGTCGCGGAATGGCTGGCCGAGGCCGGACTGCCCGACGGCGTGTTCAATGTGGTCCACGGCGACAAGGAAGCGGTGGACGCGCTCCTGGCCCACGACGACGTGCGCGCGCTCAGCTTCGTCGGCTCCACGCCGATCGCGCGGTACGTCTACGAGACGGCCGCCGCCCACGGCAAGCGCGTGCAGGCGCTCGGTGGCGCGAAGAACCACATGGTCGTCCTCCCCGACGCCGACCTCGACGTCGCAGCCGACGCCGCGGTGTCGGCCGGTTACGGCTCTGCGGGCGAGCGATGCATGGCCATCTCGGTGGTCGTCGCGGTGGGTGAGGTCGCCGACCCGCTCGTCGACGCGATCCGGGCCCGGACCGAGGACCTGAAGATCGGCCCGGGCACCGACCCGGCGTCGGAGATGGGGCCGCTCGTCACCGCCGTGCATCGCGATCGGGTCGCGGGATACGTCGACGCAGGGGTGGAGGAGGGCGCGACGCTCGTCGTCGACGGCCGCGGGCTCCGGGTCGACGACCACGCGGGGGGCTTCTTCCTGGGCCCGTGCCTCTTCGACCACGTGGAGCCGGCGATGTCGATCTACACCGACGAGATCTTCGGGCCGGTGCTGTCGGTCGTGCGGGTCGACACCTACGACGATGCCGCGCGCCTGCTCGCCGAGAATCCCTACGCGAACGGTGTGGCGATCTTCACGCGCGACGGTGGCGCCGCTCGCCGGTTCGAGCGGGAGGTCGACGCGGGGATGATCGGGGTGAACGTGCCGATCCCGGTGCCGATGGCGTACTACTCGTTCGGTGGGTGGAAGCAGAGCCTTTTCGGCGACACCCACGTGCACGGCCCCGAGGGTGTCCACTTCTACACACGCGGCAAGGTCGTCACGACGCGGTGGGCCGACCCCGCGACCCGCGGCCCCGACCTGGGCTTCCCCACCACCTCCTGAGCCGCCGTGATGATGGGTCCGGCCCGTGCGGCGTGGCCCGTCGACCCGGCCCGACACGACCAGCTCCCGCGCGCTGCGCCTGGTCCGGTACGGGCGCGAAGCCTGAGTCCACCGATGTGCATGGATCCCCACTTTCCGGGGGCGCCGCCGGTACCGTCGATGCATGTCCCTGTGTGCGCGGCCCGGCTGCTCGAACCCCGCGGTGGCCTCGTTCAACTTCGACGGCCTCGCCCGCGTCGTCTGGATCGGCCCGCTCGCCGATGCGCGCGCCCGCACGGCCGGCGACCTCTGTCGCCGCCATGCCGACCGTCTCACCCCGCCCCGGCACTGGGAGCTGCGCGACGTCCGCCCCACGGTCACCAGCGCAGGTGACGCACCGACCGCACCGAGCCGGTTCGTGGCACCGCCGCCGCCCCCCGCCGTCCCCCTTCCGCTCGAACCCCGCCGTCCGGCGCGCGTCGCGACCCCGGTCGCGGCCCGGGCCGCACGCGACGGAGGAACGCCTCCGGAAGCACCCGAGCACAGCCCCTTGCTCGAGCGGGCGTTCCGAGCCGCCGGCTGATCCCTACACTGCGGCTCGATGGACGAGCTCGCATGGGTCGACGCGACCGGGCAGGCCGATCTCGTCCGCCGCGGTGAGGTCACGCCGGCCGAGCTCGTCGACGCGGCGCTGGCGCGCATCGAGGCGCTGAACCCGGTCCTCAACGCGGTCATCCACGACCTCTCGGACGCGGCCCGCGCTGCCGCGGCCGATCCGACACTCCCCGACGGCCCGTTCCGAGGCGTGCCGTTCCTGCTCAAGGACGCCGTCGCGCACTCGGCCGGCGACCCGTACCACTGCGGGATGCAGGTGCTGAAGGAGATCGGCTGGACCGAGCCGGCCGACACCTGGCTCGTCGAGCGGTTCCGCGCCGCGGGGTTCGTCATCTGCGGGAAGACCAACGTCCCCGAGCTCGCGATGTCGGTGACCACGGAGCCGCGCGCCTACGGCCCGACCCACAACCCGTGGGACGTCACCCGGTCGCCGGGCGGCTCGAGCGGTGGCGCCGCGGCCGCAGTGGCATCCGGGATGGTCCCGGTCGCGCACGGGAACGACATGGGCGGGTCGATCCGCATGCCTTCGTCGCTGTGCGGGCTCGTGGGCCTGAAGCCGTCACGGGCCCGGTCGACGCTCGGGCCCGACTTCGGCGAGTACTGGGGGATG